>NZ_JQMQ01000004.1:0-300000 GCF_000744815.1 Phaeacidiphilus oryzae TH49 | reverse complement strand
GTGAGCGGGGCCAGCCGGGCGGCCCGGTCGTCCAGCAGGTCGGCCGCGGTGCCACCGAGGCCGAAGAGCACCAGCGGGCCGAAGACCCGGTCCTGGGCCACGCCGGCGAAGAGCTCGATGCCGGGGGCGGCGGTCGGCTGCAGCACCACCCCGTCCAGCCGGCCGGCGAAGCGGGTGCGGAAGTCCCGTACCGCGGCCCGGACCTGGGCGATCCCTTCGAGGTCGGTGCGGACCGCACCGAACTCGCTCTTGTGCACCTGGCCCGGCCAGTACGCCTTGGCCACCAGCCGCCCGCGGTGGGCCAGCGGCGTGAGCCGGGCGACCGCGTCGGCGAGGGCGCCGCCGAGCACCGCGCCGTCCTCGGCCTCGCCGAGCTCGTCGGCCCGCAGCCAGACCGAGGGCCCGGTCGGGATGCCGTAGCAGCCCAGCAGGGAGGCGGTGGCCGCCGGGTCGAGGAGGCCGCCCTCCGGGTGGGCGGCCAGGAAGGCGCTCGCCTCGGCCGCCGCCCGTCCGGGCTGGACGTCCGGCAGCTCGGGCTCCACGCCCTCGGGTTCGGCCAGGTGCCGGGCCCGGGCGGCGGCGTGCGCCAGCGCCCGGGCGGCCTGCTGCGGATCGGCGTACACCGGGACGTGGCCGCCGTCGTCGGTGGGCAGCAGCTCGACGGACTCGCTCTGCCCGAGCACCACGGCGGCCACCGGATGCCGCCGCCGGGCCGGTCCGGAGCGCAGCGCCCGCCCGGGGGCCCCGCCGAGGGCGGTGGGGGCCAGGCAGACCAGCACCGAGTCGATCAGCGGGCTGCGGTTCAGCACGGCGAGCGCCGCGTCCAGTTCGGCGGCGTCCGCCTCCGCGGTGATGTCCACCGGGTTGGCCGCGTGGGCGCCCTCGGGCAGCACCGCGAGGAGTTCGCCGACCAGGTCCGGGGGCAGCTCGGGGACGGTCAGTCCGGCCTCCGCGCAGGCGTCGGCGGCCAGCACGGCCACTCCGCCGGCGTTGCTCACGACGGCCACCCGGCCGGAGCCGGCGGGCAGCGGCTGGCTGGCGAACAGGGCCGCGGTCTCGACCAGTTCGGCGATCGAGTCGGTGGCGGTGATCCCGGCCTGGGTGAACAGCGCCCGGCGGGTGACGGTCGCGGTGGCGGCGGCCGCGCTGTGCGAGGCGGCGGCCCGCCGCCCGGCGTTCGAGCGCCCGGCGTCCACGGTCAGCACGGGCATCCTGCGGGAGACCCGGCGGGCGGTACGGGAGAAGGCCCGCGGGTTGCCGAAGGACTCCAGGTGGAGCAGGGCCAGCTTGGTCCGCCCGTCGCTCTCCCACCACTGGAGGAGGTCGTTGCCGGAGACGTCGTACTTGTCGCCGAGCGAGACGAAGCTGGAGACGCCGACGCCGAGCCGGGAGAGCAGCTGGAGGAGGGCGATCCCCACCCCTCCGGACTGCACCGCGATCCCCGCCTCGCCGGCCGCCGGATAGGTACCGGCGAAGTTCGCGGCGAGCCTGACCTCCGGATCGGTCTGCGCGATGCCCAGGCAGTTCGGGCCGACCAGCCGCATGCTGTAACGGCGGCAGATCTGCAGCAGCCGCCGCGCCTGCGCGTCCTCGAGCCCGGCGGTCAGCACCACCAGTGCCCTGGTCCCGGCGCGCCCGCACTCCTCGGCGGCGCTGGGCACCACGACCGGCGGGACGGCCAGCAGTGCGAGGTCGCAGACCACCGGCAGGGTGCCCACCGACGGGTAGGTGTCGGTGTCCGCGATCCGCTCCGCGTAGGGGTTGACCGCGTACAGCGCGCCGGCGAAGCCGCCGTCCCGGATCCGCCGCAGCACGCTCTGCCCCACCGAGCCCGGCCGCCGCGAGGCCCCCACCACCGCCACCGAGCGCGGGCGCAGCAGCGGCATCAGGCTGGCCACGTCGGCCGTCCGGCCGCGCTCGTCCACGGCCCGCCGGTAGTCCTCGTCCTGCTGCTCCTCCAGGTCGACGCTGATCCGCACCTGCCCGTGCTCCCAGCGGCGGTGGACGTGCAAGCCGAGGTCGGCGAAGACCTTGTGGACGGCGTGGTTGTCGGCCAGCGCCTCGGCCTCGATGACCCGCAGCCCGCGCTCCCGGGCGGCGTGCAGCAGATGCTCGATCAGCAGCGTGCCGACGCCCCGGTGGTGCCACTCCTCGGCCACCGCGACGGCCAGTTCGGCGGCCGTGCCGGGGGTCTCGCCGGGACGCAGCGGCGCCGCCTGCCCGTCGTACACCGAGTACTCGACGACCCCCACCAGTTCCTCGCCCACCCAGGCGCCCAGCGCCAGGAAGCCGGGGCGCGGCGGCGCGCACAGCCGGCGGGCGGCCTCCTCGGGGGCGCGCCGGCTGGCGCCGAAGAACCGGAGCCGCCGGCTCTCCTCGGACATGTGGACGGAGTGCAGCTCCCGGACGGCCTCGCGGTCGCCGGAGGCCAGCGGGCGGATCAGCGCGGTGGAGCCGTCGGCGAGCAACGCCTCGACAGGCCTGGGTGCCTCGGGTACAGGGGGCGCCGAAGACATGGACACGCACACTCCTCACACTGCGTATGCCGGGAAGAGGGCCCGGCCCGGGCGGGGACGGCCAGCCGGGAACACGGGGCGCCCGGCTTCGACGGGCCCGGCCCTCCATGCCCAATCTCCCCGCTGCCCCTGCTCCGGCACAGGGCCTATCGGACCCCCGTTCCGGGGCGGGGCGGCCCCTGCTGCCGGGCCCCCGCGCGGGCCCAGCATGGCGACAGCGCAAGCAGAGACCCGCAGGAGGACCGACCCATGACCGCATTCCTGACCGTGCGAGACGTGATGACCACGGAGGTCGTCACGGTGTTCCGCGGCACCACCTTCAAGCAGGCGGTGACGCTGCTCGCCGGCCGCCGGATCAGCGCCGCCCCGGTGCTGGACGGCGAGGGCCGGGTGATCGGCGTGGTCTCGACGGCCGACCTGGTGCCCAAGGAGGCGTACCAGGGCCGGCCCCCGAAGCTGCGGCGGCTGATGCTCCATCCGGAGGCGCTGGCCGAGATCGAGAAGTCGGCGGGCAGCACGGTCGGCGAGCTGATGACCGCACCCGCGGTCACCGTCGGCCCGGAGGCCTCGCTCAGCGAGGCGGCCCGGCTGATGCTCCGTCACCACGTCAAGCGGCTGCCGGTGGTGGCCAGGTCCGGGCGGCCGATCGGGATCGTCAGCCGCAGCGACCTGCTGACCGCCTTCCTGCGCTCGGACGAGGACATCGCCGCCGCGATCGAGGCCGAGCTGGCCGAGCACCTGCCGGTGCTGCGGGAGGGCGAGATCGAGGTCAGCGTCGAGCAGGGGATGGCCGTCCTGGACGGGCGCGCGCCGGACGCCGCCACGGCGGCCATCGCCACCCGGCTGGCCCGCGGGGTGGACGGGGTGGTCTCGGTCGTCGACCACCTCTCCGCCCCGGACCGGCCGGGGGCGCCGCAACCGCCGCAGGTCGGCCCGCAGTTCTGAAGCTCCCTCCGGAAGCCGGAGGGTCCGGAGGTTGGAGCGGAACCGGCGGAGGCCGGGCCCCGGTCGTCGGGGCCCGGCCTCCGGCCGTTCTGCGGCGGTCACCCGCGGGCGAGCACCCGGCCGGCGCCCGCCGCCTCGGCGTGGTCCGCCTGGACGAGCAGCGCGCGGGCGAGCCGGCGGGCCTCACCGGGGGTGAGGCCGGCCCGCAGCACTCCGCCGTGCTCGTCGAGTGCCAGGACCACGTCGAGGAGCACTCCCCCGGGGATGCCGCCCTCGGGGTCGCCGGGGACGTGCCCGACGCCGAGCTCGCGGCCGGCCCGGGTGCGCATCCGCTCCGGCGCCGCGCTGAGCACGGCGGAGAGCGGGGTGGGCGCGGGCGCCGGCGCCGGTGCCTGCCGTGGCACCAGCGGCCGCGGCCGCGGCCGAATCGTTCGGGCGGTCCCCGGCATCCGGGGTCACCTCCTCCTGCTTCGAACGGATCGCTCCCGGTTCAGTCCAGGTGCTCGACCTTGATCGTGCGGGCGGCCTCCTTCGGCTTCACCGGCATCGGCACGGTGAGGGTGAGGATGCCCGCCCGGTACTCGGCCTTGACGCCCTTCTCGGGGATCTGCGCGGGAAGCCTGAGCACCCGCTGGAAGGAGCCGTAGCGGAACTCGGAGCGGCCCTTCTCGGTGCGGCTGTCGGTGTGGGTGGCCCGTATCGCCAGCAGGTCGCCGTCCACCGTGATCTCTATGTCGTGCTGCGGGTCCAGCCCGGGGAGCTCGGCGCGGACCACGAAGGCGCCCGCCTTCTCGTCCTCGTCGACCTCGATCGGGATGGCGTGCGCCTCGGCGCCGCCGCCCGTCACCGGCAGGGTCGGGAAGCCGGGGAACCCGGTCTCCAGCCACTGCATCAGGTCGGGGAAGAGCGTCCGGTGGCGCGGGATCAGCGAATCGGCCATGGCTCTCGCTCCTTGTCCTTCTTCTCGGTTCCACTGGGGTCGGGCCGGCGCGGGGCGCCGGTCCTGGCGCCGGTACTGGCGCCGATCCTGCGGGCGTCCGCCGGGCGGAAGGTGCCCAGCAGCTCGCCGTCCGGTCCGGTGACGTACAGCAGCGCCAGCCCGTGCCTGGCCGCCACCCGGGCGGCGACCGGGACCGCGGTCCCGGGCCGGACGGTGACGGCGGGGCGGGTCATGACGGCGCCGACGGGCTGCCCGGGGGCGGCCAGCGCCTGGGACAGCACCTCGACGACGTGGGCCGTGCCGAGCACCCGCCCGCGCCCGTCCACCACCGGGACGTGCTGCAGCCGGTGCTGGATCATGATCCGCAGGACCGCCGCCGTGGTGGTGCTCTCCAGCACCGGGTGGGCGTCCGGGCGCATCACCTCGCGCACCCGCGGCACCTCCGGCGGGACGGCGTCCCGCCACTCCCCCCGGTCGGCCCCCACTCGGTGTCCATCGCTGCCCCCCTCCGGGGGTGGCCCGCTGCCGGTCCTCGGGCTCAGTGCCAGCTTGGCCAGCGCACCCGGCCCGGGGCAGGGGCCGGGGGGCACCTCGCGGGTCCGACCGGCCCATGGCCGCCGGCCGGGTGGTCTGCGCACGGTGGCTGGAGGGGGAACCGCGGAGCACGGCAGGGCGCCCCAGAGCGCCCCAGAGCGCACGCGGAGCACCGCACAGCGCCACGAGGAGGTCGATGGTCATGCGTTCGGCACCGGTGGTCGCCGGCTTCGACGGGTCTCCGGAGAGCCTCGCGGCCGCCGAACGGGCGGCCCGCGAGGCCCTGGAGCGCGGCACTCCGCTGCGCCTCCTCCACGCCCGGCCGCTGCTGCCCCATCTGCTGCCGGCCTCCGCCTTCCGCCGGGAGGAGGGGGAGCGGGGCCGAGGCCTCCACGAGGTGGTGAGCGAGCTCGTCCGCCGGCACCGCGGCCTGGAGGTGAGCGGCGTGGAGGTGGTGGACACCGCCGGCAGCGCGCTGGTGGCGGCCAGCGAGGAGGCGGAGCTGGTGGTCGTCGGCAGCTCCGTGCGGGCCTCCGCGCCGCCGGGACTGCTGCCCGGACGGGTCGGCCTCCACACCGTCGCCCGTGCCTACAGCCCCGTCCTGCTGGTCCGGCCGCTTCCGCCGGCTCCCGCCCTGCTGAAGGACGACGGGGCCGGGCCGCCGGTGCCGGAGATCGTGGTCGGCGTGGACTCCCGCGCCCCCGCCGAGGCGGCACTGGAGTACGCCTTCGCGGCGGCCGCCCGCCGGCAGGGGACGCTGCGCGCGGTGGACGCCCGGCCGGCCTCGGCGGACCCGGAGGACGATCCGCTGGCCGGGCCGCTGGCGCTGCTCCGCAAGCGCTATCCGGAGGTGCGGGTGGTCAAGGAGGTGCGCTCGGACCGTCCGGGGCGGGCGCTGGTCGCCGCCGCCACCCGGGCCGGCCTGCTGGTCGTCGGCCGCCGGGCGGCGCCCTGCTCCCCGTCCGAGCTCGGCCCGGTGGTCCGCGCCGTCCTGCGCTACTCCCGCACGACGGTGGCCGTGGTCCCGGAGCCGGCCCCGCTGCCCGTCCGGGTGCCCGGCCCCTGGCAGCCTCTGAGCCGACCCTCGTCCGGCGCGGCCTGACCCTCCGGCGCGCCTGACCGGTGGCCCGGCCCGATCCGCGGGCCGGACGGCGGTTCAGCGGCGGCGGGTCCAGGTCGGCTCGACGCGGGACCACTCGCGGGCCCAGGCGTCCGCGGCGCGGCGATCGATGCGGAGGCCGGCCAGGGCCGCCCCGCCCAGCACCGCGGAGCCGGTGATCGCGAAGGTCACGAAGCCGGTCAGCGTCCCGTCGGCGACCACGGTGGAGGCGCTGGTGGGGGCCGGTACGGCGACGCCCCGCCGGTCGGTCCAGACGGTCAGCCGGCTGCCCGCGGCGGTGCCGGAGGGCACCGTGATCCGCCCGGAGTGCCGGCGTCCGTCGGGGCCGGTCCAGACCCCGTACGCCGTCGTGGTGTTCTGGCTCCCGGCATTGCCCCCGTCGGAGATCTCGGTACCGGAGTTGTGCCCGGCACTGCTCACCGAGGTGACAAGCGCGGTGGTGCGCTGCCGCTGAGCCACCTGGCGGTCCGCCAGCCCCTGCTCCAGACGGGAGCCGATCAGCCCGGCGAGCACCCCCGCGGCCACCGCGCCGCACAGCAGTACGGCGGTCAGCAGCGCCAGCGCGCTGCGCCTGCGGTCGAAGGTGCGCAGCAGCGGGTTGTGCTCGGCGCCGGCGAACCGGCGCAGGGTCCGCACGGGACCGGGGCGGGAGCGCGGCATCCGCGGCGAGGACCGGCCGCGGCCCTTGCGGCCGGGCAGGCGGAGCCCGGGGCGGCGCGGCTGGGCGCCGCTCCGGTGGTGGGCACCCCGGTGGTGGGCGCTCCGACGGGACTGGCGGTTCCGGTCTCTGGGGCGATCGGCGGCTTCAGGCATGATGGTGGTGCCTCCCTTCCCGGTCCCATGCTGGACATGGCCACCCGGTCCGATGAGGTGCCGTGCGGGGTCCCGCGGCGGGCCGAAGGGCCCTGATGGGGCCGCTCCTGACTGGCCGTGCGAAACCGGCTAGCGTGTGTCGGGACGAATGTCAGCTGCGTGTGGATCCTGTGGGGGATTCTCGATGGGAAGCGAAGGCGAAGTACCGCTGGCACCGTCCGGCGGACCGTCACAGCTCCGTCTGGACGAGCTTCTGATGGAGCTCCAGGACCGGCTGACGATGGTGCGGGAGACCCGCGACCGGGTGCACACCCTGCTGGAGGCGGTGCTCGGGATCGGTCGCGACCTCGAACTCGGCGAGGTGCTGCGGCATATCGTCGAGGCCGCGGTCAGCCTGGTGGACGCCGAGTACGGGGCGCTCGGGGTGATCGGCGAGGACGGCAAGCGGCTGGCCCAGTTCCTCACCGTCGGGGTGAGCGAGGCCGAGATCGAGCGGATCGGCCCGCTCCCCACCGGCCACGGCCTCCTCGGCGAGCTGATCCGCAACCCGCAGCCGCTGCGGATACCGGAGATCGCCCAGCACCCGGCCTCCTACGGCTTCCCGGCCAACCACCCCCCGATGAAGACCTTCCTCGGCGTCCCGATCCGGGTCCGCGACCAGGTCTTCGGCAACCTCTACCTCACCGACAAGCACGGCGGCGCCGAGTTCGACGCGGAGGACGAGGCGGTGGTCTCCACCCTGGCCGTGGCCGCGGGCATCGCGGTGGACAACGCCCGCCTCTACGCGGCGGCCCGGCTGCGCGAGCGCTGGCTGCGGGCCGGCGCGGAGGTCACCGCGGCCCTCCTCTCCGGGCGGGACGAGGCAGAGGTGCTCACCATGATCCTGGAACGCGGCCGGGTGATCACCTCCGCCGATCTCGCCGTGGTCGCACTGCGGCTTCCGGACGGCGACGAGTTGACCGTCGCCGGAGCCCAGGGCGTCCAGGCCGACACCCACCGCGGGCTGGTACTGCCCTTCGAGGGATCGCTCAGCGGCGCCGCGATCCGCGCCCGCCGGGCGATCATCAGCGGCGATCTGATGAACGACGAGCGGATCACGGCCGGCCCGCCCCGATTCGAGGGGCTGGGCCCGGGGGTGGCGGTGCCGCTCGGCAGCCGGGGGGCGGAGGAGGAGGACGAGCCGCGCGGGGTGCTGCTGCTGGCCCGCCGCCGGGGCGGCGCGGAGTTCACGGCCGAGGAGGTGGAGCCGCTGGTCGGCTACGCCGGCCAGGCCGCGCTGGCGCTCGAACTGGCCGAGCGGCGCCGCGAGGGCGAGCAGATCACGCTGCTGGAGGAGCGCGACCGGATCGCCCGGGACCTCCACGACCTCGCGATCCAGCGGATCTTCGCCTCCGGGATGACCCTCCAGGGGATGGCCCGGCTGGTCGGCAACCCGGGCGCCTCGGAGCGCCTCCAGCAGGTCATCGACGATCTGGACGAGACCGTGCGGATCATCCGCACCACCATCTTCGGGCTGCGCGCCCACGAGGCCACCGGCCGCCGGCCGGGCCTGCGCACCCGGGCCGTGCAGACCGTCGAGCGGATGGTCCCGGCGCTGGGGTTCACCCCGGCGCTGCGTCTGGAGGGGCTGCTGGACAGCGAGGTGCCCGCGGAGATCGCGGAGGAGGCGCTGGCGGCGCTGGGCGAGGCGCTGACCAACATCGCGCGGCACGCCCGGGCCTCCGGCGCCCAGGTGGCGCTCACCGCCGGCGGGGAGCAGCTGCGGCTGACCGTCACCGACAACGGGATCGGCCTGGGCGACCAGGCCCGCCGCAGCGGCCTGCGCAACCTCACCGACCGCGCGGAGCACCTCGGCGGCCGGCTCGACCTCACCGCGGGACAGAACGGCGAGGGCACCCGGCTGGACTGGCGGGTTCCGCTCGACGGCAAGGGCTGAGGCCGGGTGGGCCACCCGGCCCACGAGCGGTCCGGTAGGCCCATGGCGGGGGTTGGGGCACTCGCGCAGGGTGGGAGGCGGACGCGTCCCCGCCGCGCCCGCAGAGCGCTCCCGACAAGGACGTTGAGGAACCGCCATGCCCTGGCCCACCGTTCGCAAGAGCACCCCGCGCGTGCCGCCCAACCTCGCCGACTACGAGGCCGCCCGGTCCACCTTCAGCTGGCGCGAGGCGCGCGCCCGGCTGGCCGGGCTGCCCGAGGGCCGCGGCCTGAACATCGCCCACGAGGCCGCGGACCGCCAGGTCGCCGCCGGGCACGGCGACCGCGTGGCCCTCCGCTTCGTCCCGGCCGGCGAGGCGACCCTCCCCACCGTGGATCTGACGTACGCCCAACTCACCGCGCTGAGCAGCCGGTTCGCCCATGTGCTGGCGGGCCTCGGGGTGGCCCGCGGCGAGCGGGTGGCCACGCTGCTGGGCCGCTGCCCCGAGCTGTACACGGCGGCGCTCGGCACCTGGAAGCGGGCGGCGGTGCTCTGCCCGCTCTTCTCCGCCTTCGGGCCGCGGCCCATCCTCGACCGGCTGCGACTCGGCGACGTGTCGGTCCTGGTCACCACGGCCGAGCTGCACCGGCGCCGGGTGGCCGCGCTGCGGTCGGAACTGCCCGCGCTGCGGCACGTCCTCCTCATCGACCCGCCGGCGGACGCGGATCCGGCCGGCGCGCCCCCGGACACCCTCGGGCTGCCCGCCCTGATGGCCGCCGCGCCGGACCGCCCCTACCCGATCCCGCCGACCGACCCGGAGGACATGGCGCTGCTCCACTTCACCAGCGGCACCACCGGCACCCCGAAGGCCGCCGTCCACGTCCACGCCGCCGTGGTGGCCCATCGCGAGACGGCGGCCAGCGCGCTGGACCTCCACCCCGGCGACGTGTACTGGTGCACCGCCGACCCCGGCTGGGTGACCGGCACCTCCTACGGGGTGATCGCCCCGCTGGCCCACGGCGTCACCAGCGTGGTGGACACCGGGGAGTTCGGTGCCCGCCGCTGGTACCGGATCCTGGCCGAGCAGCGGGTCAGCGTCTGGTACACCGCCCCCACGGCGCTGCGGATGCTGATGCGCACCCCGCCCGCGGTGGCCGACGAGTACGACCTCTCCGCGCTGCGGCACATCGCCTCGGTGGGCGAGCCACTCAACCCGGAGGTGGTGCTGTGGGCCGAGCGGACCCTCGGGGTGCCGGTCCACGACACCTGGTGGCAGACCGAGACCGGGGCGATCATGATCGGCAACCTGGCCTCGGCCGAGATCCGGCCGGGCTCGATGGGCCGGCCGCTGCCCGGGGTGGAGGCCACCGTCCTGCGGCGCGGGCGGGACGGCCGGGCCCGGGTGGACGACCACGGCAAGGTCACACCGGTCCATGTGCCGGGCGCGGAGGGCGAGTTGGCGCTGCGGGCCGGCCGGCCCGCCATCCCCTCGATGTTCCGCGGCTACCTCCACGACGACAAGCGGTACGCGGACTGCTTCGCCGACGGCTGGTACCTCACCGGCGACCTGGTGCGGCGGGACGCGGACGGCTGGTTCTGGTTCGTCGGCCGGGCCGACGACGTGATCAAGACCGCCGGGCACCTGATCGGGCCGTTCGAGGTGGAGAGCGTGCTGATGGAGCACCCGGCGGTGGCCGAGGCCGGAGTGATCGGCAAACCGGACCCGGTGGCCGGGAACATCGTCAAGGCCTTCGTCAGCCTGCGGGACGGGTTCACCCCCGGCCCCGAACTCACCCGCGACCTCACCGCGTTCGCCCGGGCACGGCTCGGCTCCACCGCGGCGCCGCGGGAGTTCGACTACGACCAGCACCTCCCCCACACCCGGAGCGGAAAGGTGATGCGCCGCCTCCTCCGCGCCCGCGAACTCGGCGCGCCGGAGGGCGACGTCTCCACCCTGGAGACCGCTCCCGAGACCGCCCCCGAGGCAGAGAGCACGATCCCATGACCCCGACCCGGAAGTCAGCCGGCTCCCCGCCGCCCCGGAAGGGGCGCGGGCGTACGGACCAGAGCCACGAGGCGAAGGCGTCCGCAGCGCAGCCCGGAGGCGGCGAGGCGGGCAAGCACCGGATGCTGCTGCTCCACGAGATGCTGCGGATCCGCCGGTTCGAGGAGCGCTGCGTGGAGCTCTACAGCGCGGCCGAGATCCGCGGGTTCGTCCACCTCTGCATCGGCGAGGAGGCCGTCGCGGTGGGCGTCGCCCAGGCGCTCACCGAGGACGACGCGATCGTCTCCACCTACCGCGACCACGGCCACGCCCTGGCCCGCGGCACCCCCGCCGAGTCGGTGATGGCCGAGATGTACGGCAGGGCCACCGGCTGCAGCCGGGGCCGGGGCGGCTCGATGCACCTCTTCGACACCTCCCGCCGCTTCTACGGGGGCAACGCCATCGTCGGCGGCGGCCTGCCGCTCGCGGCCGGCCTGGCCCTCGCCGACCGGATGACCGGCCGGCCGCGGGTGACCTGCTGCTTCTTCGGCGACGGTGCCGTGGCGGAGGGCGAGTTCCACGAGACGGCCAACCTGGCCGCGCTGTGGGAGCTGCCGCTCCTCCTCGTCTGCGAGAACAACCTCTACGCCATGGGCACCGCCCTGGACCGCGCCCAGGCCGAGACCGACCTCGCGCTGCGCGCCTCCGGCTACGGCATGGCCGCCTGGAGCGCCGACGGCATGGACGTCCTCGCCGTCGAGCACGCCGCCCGGATGGCGGCCGAGTCCATCCGGGCCGGCTCCGGCCCGCACTTCCTCGAACTCCGTACGTACCGCTTCCGGGCCCACTCGATGTACGACCCGGACCGCTACCGCAGCAAGGAGGAGATCGCCCGCTGGAAGGAGCGCGATCCGATCGACCTGCTGGCCGGCCGGCTGCGCGCCGACGGCCGACTGACCGACGAGGGCTGGACGGACCTCGAACGGGCCGTCGCCGCCGAGCTGGACGCGGCGGTGGCGGCCGCCCGGGAGGCGCCCGCGGAGCCGGTCGGCGACCTGCTGCGGTTCGTCACCACGCCGTCGAACGGAGCGGGGGAAGGGGCCTCCGGATGACCGTCGAGTGCACCTACCGCGAGGCCATGCGCGAGGCGATGCGCGAGGCGCTCCGCGCGGACGAGCGGGTCTTCCTGATGGGCGAGGACGTCGGCCGCTACGGCGGCTGCTTCGGCGTCAGCCTCGGGCTGCTGGAGGAGTTCGGCCCCGAGCGGATCCGGGACACCCCGCTCTCCGAGTCGGCCTTCGTCGGCGCGGGGATCGGCGCGGCGATCAACGGCCTGCGGCCGATCGTCGAGATCATGACGGTCAACTTCAGCCTTCTCGCGCTGGACCAGATCCTCAACAACGCGGCCACTCTCCAGCACATGTCCGGCGGCCAGATCCAGGTGCCGCTGGTGATCCGGATGACCACCGGAGCCGGCCGCCAGCTCGCGGCCCAGCACTCGCACAGCCTGGAGGGGTGGTACGCCCACATCCCCGGGCTGCGGGTGCTGGCGCCGGCGACGCTGCCCGACGCGCGGCACATGCTGGCCGCCGCGCTGGCCGACCCCGATCCGGTCATCGTCTTCGAGCACGGCTCGCTCTACAACACGGCCGGCGCCCTCGACCCGGGCTCGCCCGCCGACTCCGCCGCAGCCGACATCACCCACGCGGCCGTGCGCCGCCCCGGCACGGACGTCTCACTGGTCGCCTACGGCGGCTCGCTGCCCAAGGCACTGGAGGCGGCGGAGCGGCTGGCCGCCGACGGGATCTCGGCGGAGGTGCTGGACCTGCGCACTCTGCGCCCGCTGGACCAGCCGGCGCTGACCGCCACCGTCGGGCGCACCCACCGGGTGGTGGTGGTCGACGAGGGCTGGCGCAGCGTCGGACTCTCGGCGGAGGTGG
This sequence comes from Phaeacidiphilus oryzae TH49, assembly GCF_000744815.1. Taxonomy (NCBI): domain Bacteria; kingdom Bacillati; phylum Actinomycetota; class Actinomycetes; order Kitasatosporales; family Streptomycetaceae; genus Phaeacidiphilus; species Phaeacidiphilus oryzae. Next base: position 287,293 of record NZ_JQMQ01000004.1, on the reverse strand, counting down.
CGGCGCGGATCGCGGAGTCCGCCTTCTACGAGCTGGACGCGCCGATCGAGCGGGTCTGCACGGCCGAGGTGCCGATCCCCTACGCCCGCGGTCTGGAGGAGGCCGCGCTTCCCCAGGCCGCGGACATCGTCGCGGCGGCGCGGCGGACGGTGGGCTGAGCGATGGCCGAGTTCCGCATGCCGGCGCTGGGCGCGGACATGACCGAGGGGATGGTCACCGAGTGGCTGGCCCGCCCCGGCGAGCGCGTCACCCGCGGCGACGTGATCGCGGTGGTCGACACCGACAAGTCCACCATCGAGGTCGAGTGCTTCACCACCGGCGTCCTCACCCGGATCCTCATCCCGGAGGGCACCCGCGTCCCCGTGGGCACGCCCCTGGCCCTGATCACCGAACCGGCCCCGGCGGACGCGGGGGCCCCGGCGCCTCCTTCGGAGACGCCCACGCCCCCGCCCGCCCCGGTCCCTCCGCAGGAACCGCCGGTCCCCCACCCGCCGTCGGGGGACGGGCAGCGGCGGTACTACTCACCGCTGGTGCGGCGGCTGGCCGAGCAGTACGGGGTCGACCTCTCCGCGCTGGGCGCGGACGGCTCTCCGGTGACCGCGCAGGACGTCGAACGCGCCGCCGGGGTCGGGGAGTTCACCTCAGAACGGGAGGGGCTTCCGCGCCCGCGGATCACGCCGTACGCCCGCCGGCTGGCCGCCGAGCTCGGGGTGCCGCCGGAGGCGGTCGCGCCCGCCGGTCCCGGGCTGCCGGTCCGGGCCACGGACGTCCGCCGCTCGGTCGGTGCCCGCCTGCGGCGGCCCCCGCCGAGCCCGCCCGGCCGCCCGCGGCCCCCAGGCGCCCGTCCCGCCCCGCCGCGCCGGGACCCCAGGCGCGCCGTGGCCGAGCTGATGACCCACTCCTGGCACCAGATCCCCCACTACCACCTCGCCACCACCGTCGACCTGGCCGGCGCACTGGACTGGCTGCACCGCCGCAACCGCGAACTGCCGGTGAGCCGGCGGATGCTGCCCGCAGCGCTGCTGCTCAAGGCCGCGGCGCGGGCCGCCCGCGAGGTGCCCGAGCTCAACGGGCACTGGATCGAGGACCGGTTCTCCCCCGCCCCGCGGGTGGACCTCGGGGTCATCGTCTCGCTGCGCGGCGGCGGCCTCCTGGCCCCCGTCATCCGGGACGCCGACCGGCTGCCCCTCGATCAGCTGATGGAGGCGCTGCGCGGGGTCGTGGAGCGGGCCCGGCGCGGCCGGCTGCGCGGCAGCGAGTCCGCCGGCGCCTCGATCACCGTGACCAACCTCGGCGACAACGGCGTGGAGACCGTCCTCGGCATCATCCATCCGCCCCAGGTCGCCCTGGTCGGCTTCGGCACCATCGGCGAACGGGCGCTCGCCGCGGACGGGCAGGTCTTCGCCCACCCCGCGGTGACCGCCTCGCTCGCCGCCGACCACCGCGCCAGCGACGGCGCCATCGGCGCCCGCTACCTGACCCGCCTCGCGGAACTGCTCCAGCATCCCGAGCAGCTCTGAGCACGGGGCGCCCGCTCCGGCGCGGAGACGACCGAGGCACAGCAGCACAGCGAGCGGCAGAGTGCCAACGCAGAGAGACAACGCAGAGAGACAACGCAGAGAGAGCGGCAGAGAGACAGGAGCCGGCCATGACCCGTGAAGAGGCAACCGCCGCCGTCCGGTCCGCGATCCTCCGGGTGGCCCCGGACGCGGACCTGGACTCCCTCGCCCCGGACGCCCCGTACCGCGAGGCCCTCGATCTGGACTCGCTGGACTTCCTCGGCATCGTCGAGCTCCTCTCCGAGCGGACCGGCGTCCGCCTGGACGAGGACGACTATCCGAAGCTGGCCACCGTGGACTCGGCGGCGACCCTGCTGGCCGAACGCCGCCCGGCGCACCGCGGCTGACCCGGATTCGCCCGCCGAGGCACCGGTGCCCCATAATCCGCGTGTGCACGAGCCCGAGACGCCCCACCCCCCACCGGCGAGGACCTCGTCCTCGCCCTGGAGTGCCTGGTCCGGTACGTCAGGGTGATCGCCACCGCCGGCGGCCTGAGCGCCCCGGCCTCCGCCGCGCTCAGCCGGCTGAGCCGCGAGGGCCCGCTGCGGATCACCGAGCTGGCCCGGGCCGAGCAGTCCACCCAGCCGGGGATGACCCAGCTGATCGCCCGCATGGAGCGGGACGGACTGGTCAGGCGCCGGGCCTGCCGGGCGGACGGCCGCGGCGTCGAGGTCGAGCCCACCGAGGCCGGCCTCGAGGTCTTCCACGCCCGGCGCGCCGAGCGGGTGGCCGAGCTCTACCGGCTGCTGGACCGCCTCGGCCCGGAGGAGCGCCGTGCGGTCGAGACGGCGCTCCCGGCCCTGTCCCGGGCGATCGACGGTTCGGTCAGGGGCGCCTGAGCCTGCCGCGCCCGCTGCGGCTAGGCGCCCGCGCCCGCCCCCGCGGGGACCTCGGCGGATGCGGCGGAGGAGGCGGAGGAGGCGGCAGGCGTCGCCAGCCCGAGGTGGTCGCGGAGGGTCGTGCCCTCGTACTCGGTGCGGAAGACCCCGCGCTCCTGGAGGATCGGGACCACGGTGTCCGCGAACTCGTCCAGACCGCCGGGGGTGATGTGCGGGACCAGGATGAACCCGTCGGCGGCGTCCGCCTGGACGAGCTCGTCGATGGCGTCGGCGACGGTCGCCGCCGAGCCGACGAAGGTCTGCCGCGCGGTCATCGCGATCACCAGCTCACGGATCGTCAGCTTCTCCGCCTCGGCCCGCTCCCGCCAGGCGCGGACGGTGGCCGCCCGGTCCCGGTGCGCCCGGTCGGCGGCGCGGCCCTGGGAGATGGCCGGCGCGCCCTCGGCCGGCTCGACCTCCGGCAGCGGACCGTCCGGGTCGTAGGCGGAGAGGTCGCGGTTCCACACCTGCTCCAGGAAGCGGATCGCGGTCTGCCCGCTGACCTGCTGCCGCCGGACCTCGCGGGCGATCTCCCCGGCCTCGGCGTCGGTGCCGCCCAGGACGAAGGTGGCCGCGGGGAGGATCAGCAGCTGGTCCGGGCGGCGGCCGTAGCGGGCCAGGCGCCGTTTGACGTCGGCGTAGAACGGGCGGCCGGTCTCCAGCGTGCCGTGCCGGCTGAAGATGGCGTCGGCCGAGGAGGCGGCGAACTCCCGGCCCTCCTCCGAGTCCCCGGCCTGGAAGATCACCGGCCGGCCCTGCGGGCTGCGCGGGACGTCGAACCGCCCGGCGATGTCGAACTGCTCGCCGCGGTGGACGAACGCGCCGGCCCGGGCGTCCCGCAGGAAGACGCCGGAGGCGGGGTCGGCGGCGATCTCGTCGCCGCGCCAGGAGTCGAAGAGCTCGTTGGCGGTGGCGAGGAACTCCTTGGCGCGGGAGTAGCGCTGGGACTCCGGGAGGAAGCCGCCGCGGCGGAAGTTCTCGCCGGTGAAGGCGTCCCAGGAGGTGACCACGTTCCAGGCGGCCCGGCCGGCCGAGAGGTGGTCGAGGCTGGCGAACTGCCGGGCCACCTCGTAGGGCTCGTTGAAGGTGGAGTTGATGGTTCCGGCCAGGCCGAGCCGGTCGGTGACGGCGGCCAGCGCGGCCAGGATGCCGAAGGTGTCCGGACGGCCGACCACGTCCAGGTCGTAGATCCGGCCGCCCTGTTCGCGCAGCCGCAGGCCCTCGGCGAGGAAGAGGAAGTCGAACCTGGCGCGCTCGGCGGCGCGGGCGAAGTGGGCGAAGGAGGCGAACTCGATATGGCTGCCGGCCCGCGGATCGCTCCAGACGGTGGTGTTGTTCACCCCTGGGAAGTGCGCCGCGAGATGGATCTGCTTGCGGGGCTTGCCGGTTCGGTCGGTCATGGCTGCTGGACTCCCCATCCGGAGGTCGGAGGTTCGTGGATCTGCTGAGGGGCGGGGGCGGGGGCGGTGGTCACGCGGAGGCCTCGACGGCGTAGCGGTCGGCCGGGCGCGGCAGGCCGAGCAGCCCGCGCAGGGTGTCCGCCTCGTACCGGCGGCGGAAGGCGCCCCTCCGCTGCAGCTCGGGGACCAGGCCCCGGGTGATCGCGGGCAGGTCCTGCGCCAGCGCGGCCGGGCGCAGCCGGAAGCCGCTGAGTCCGGCCTCGCCCCACTCCAGGAGGAGGTCGGCCAGTTGGACCGGTGTCCCGGTGAAGACGCGGGCGTCGCTGCGGTACGCCTCGCCGGCCGTCTCGTCCAGCCGGGCCAGCCGGTCGGCCGCCGCGCCCGGGGTCTCGTCCAGCAGGACGACCAGCTCGCCGAAGAGGTGCAGCGGCTCGGCCGGTGCGTCCGGCGGGGCGGCCTGCTCGCGGAGCGAGCGGACGGTGGTGACCAGTGCGCGCGCCTGGTCGGCGTCGTGCGGGGTCAGATAGCCGACGTCGGCCGAGCGGGCGACCAGCCAGAACGGGTCGACGGTGTGGGCCAGGGCGGTGACCAGTGGCTGCCCCTGCGGCGGGCGGGGGGTGATGGACGGGCCGCGGACCTTGAAGAAGCGGCCCTCGAAGTCGATGTAGTGGAGCTTCTCCCGGTCGACGAAGCGCCCGGTGGCGGCGTCGCGGATCTCCGCGTCGTCCTCCCAGCTGTCCCAGAGCCGGCGCAGCACCTCGATGTAGTCGGCGGCCTCGTCGAGGAGTTCGGTGGGGTCGGCCGGCAGCGTGCGGCGGCCGAAGTGCGCCGCCTCCTGCGGGGAGTTGGAGATCCGGATCCGGACCCCGGCCCGGCCCGAGCTCACGTAGTCCAGGGTGGCGATGGCCTTGGAGAGGTGGAAGGGCTCGGTGTGGGTGGCCACGACGGTCGGCACCAGGCCGATGCGCCGGGTCAGCGGGGCGATCCGGGAGGCGGTGAGCACCGCGTCCAGCCGGCCGCGTACCCGGTCGGTGCGGTCGGCTGTTCCGCCTTTTCCGCCGCCCGGCCCCGGGCCGGACTCAGACTCGGACTCGGACTGCAGGGACAGGCCGTCCTCCAGGGTGACGAAGTCCAGCAGTCCGCGCTCGGCCTCGGCCACCTGGTCGGCCCAGTAGCCGGCGGTGAGCAGCTGGTCGGCGCGGGAACCGGGCTCCCGCCAGGAGGCGGGGTGCCAGCCGGTGCCGTCCAGGGCGACGGCGAGGTGCAGCGGTTCGGTCATCGGTAGCGGTCTCTCCGTGGGAGCGGGTGTGCGGGCGCCGCGGTGGCGGGGCCGGCGGAAGCCGGCGGCGGCTGCGGCCAGTTCGGTGAGCAGGGTCCGGGCAGCGGCGTCGTTCTGCCGGAACGCCGGGGCGTAGGTCCGGGGGCGGGCGAAGGCCGCCACCGCGCGCGAGTCGGTGGGCGCGCCGAGCGCGAAGCGGCGCGGATGGGGCTCGCCGTCCGGGCCGAGCACCGCCCCGTCACCGGGGCGGGTGCGCAGCAGCCCGGACCGGTGGAGGTACGGGGGCAGTCCGGCGAAGGCGTCCGCCCGCACCTCCTCGGTCAACTCCCCCTCCGCGTGGAGGGCGCGGAGCAGCGGGGAGCCGGTGCGGACCAGGGTCGCGCCGGGCAGCCGGGCCTCGATCAGGGTGGTCGCGGCGGTGACCGCGCCGGGGACGGCGGGGCTGGAAGCGAGGAAGCGGCCGCCGCCGTCGGGCGCGATGTCAGTGCCCACGGATATGTTCGGCCCCACGAAGCGGACCAGCCCCGCCTCGGAGAGCGCCAGGAGTTCGCGCAGCCGGCGCCCGGGCGGGCCGCTGGCCAGGAAGGAGAAGAAACCGCGCCACCAGCCGTCCAGGTCCCGGGCGAGCGAGCGGGCGCTCAGCCGGCCGGCGGCGGCCAGCCGCGGCAGCTGGCCGTAGACGGAGAGGAGGGCGTAGAAGGCGCCCAGGTCGGCGGTGTGCGGTGAGTCGGCCGCGGCCCGGCGGTCCAGGTCCGCGCGGATGTGCCGGCGGAGGTGGTCGCGGAGGGCGTCCGGGCCGTCGAAGACGAGTCCGGCCAGCGGGCGGTCCAGCGCCTCGAAGTCGATCCGGTCGGCCGGATCGGGCACGGCCCGGGCGATCACCGCCTCGGACCGCGGGTCGCCCCACGGCCATCGGGCGTACTCGGCGAGGAACTCGGCCCAGGGCAGCGCGGTGCGCTCGGGGTGCCCGTGGAAGAGCTCGTGGTAGTGGCCGTAGCCGACCTCCTTGGCGACCAGCGGCCAGACGTCGGCGCGGAAGTCGAGCGGTCGGGCGTGCGGCGACGGGGAGGCGAGGAGGCCGTCGATCTCCTCCGGCCCGAAGAACCGCGGCAGCGGCGGCACCGGCCCGCGCAGCCGGTAGCCGGTCTTGGCGTGGTACGGCACCCCGCGCCGGGACCCGACGTGGAGCACGGGCTCGCGCCCGGAGGGGAGATAGCGGAGGCTCCCGTCCGGCCGGCTGCTGAAGCGGCCTCCCCGGCCCTCGGTGAGCATCGCCATCAGGTCGACGAAGGCCAGACCGAAGCCGCGCAGCAGCACGTCCTCGCTGGGGGCGATGAGCGCCAACTCGGCGTCCAGGTCCGCGGAGTAGGCCGGCGGGAGGTAGCGCAGCCCGTGCTCTCCGGCGAACCGGGCCAGTTCCGCCTGTTCGGGCTCGGGCTCGGCATCCAGATGGCCGAGGGCCAGCACGACCAGGTCGGCGCTGAGGGTGCGGCCGGAGGCGAGGCCGACCCGCTGCGGGCCGTCCGCCGGCCCGGTGAGGGAGACGGCGGTGTCGGCGTGCACCAGCAGCCGCACGCCGGGCGGGAGCGCCGCCCGGGCGCGGTCGAAGGCCCAGGCGAGGTAGGCGCTCTGGACCCGCCGGGTGGCGAAGTCGGTGGGCCCCAGGGCGCGGATCTCGGCGAGCACCGCCGGGTCGAGGCCGTCCGGCGCGGCCCGGACGCCGTCCCTGATCCCGGCCGCCCAGTCGGCCAGCGAGGGGCCGGTGCGGACGGGGCCCGCCACGGTCGAGGACTCGTCGGTGAAGACGGTGACGTCCTCGGCCATCGAGTTCATCCGCAGCAGCGGCGACTGCCGCTCCCGCCAGACCCGGCCGCCGCCCGGCGGATACGGGTCCACCAGATGGATCGTCAACTCGGCCTGTGGCGGCAGCAGTTCGGGCGCGTTGGCGGCGATCCGCTCCAGCAGCCCGGTACCCCGCGGCCCGGCGCCGACGATCACCAGTGCGGCGGTCATCGGGCGGCCCCCCTGGCGGAGGCGGCCGCCGAGGAGGCGGCCGCCGCCGCAGCGCGCAGCAGGGCGCGCGCCCGCTGCGGCGGCGTCGGCGGCAGCTCGCGCTGCGAGCCGCGGGCGTAGTACCGCTCGACGTAGTACTGACCCGCCGTCAGCACGCTGGTCACCGCCACGTACCAGAGGGTGGCGACCAGCAGCAGCGGAATCACCTGGTAGGTGCGGTTGTAGACGATCTCCACCGAGTAGAGGAGGTCGACGACCGCCAGGACGCTCACGATCGAGGTGCCCTTCAGCGTGCCGATCAGCATGTTCCCGGCGGCCGGCACGATGGTCCGCATGGCCTGCGGCAGGACGATCCGCAGCAGCGTCCGCCGGCGGCCGAGCCCGAGCGCCCCCGCCGCCTCGCTCTGCCCGGCGTCCACGGAGAGGATCCCGCCGCGCACGATCTCGGCCGCGAACGCCGCCTCGTGGAGGGTCAGACCGATCACCGCGGTCGCGGTGCCGCCCAGCAGGTCGACCGTCCGGACCGAGACGAACGCGGGCCCGAACGGCACGCCGAGGCTGAGCGTCGGGTAGAGCAGCCCGATGTTGTACCAGAGCAGCAGCTGCACCAGCAGCGGTGTCGAGCGGAAGATCCAGACGTATCCCCAGGCGAGGGTGCGCAGCACCGGGTTCGGCGACAGCCGGGCGGCGGCCAGCACCGTGCCCAGCACCAGGCTCAGCGCGGTCACCAGCAACGTCAGCCAGACGGTCAGCCCGAGCCCGTCGAGCACCCCGGCACTGCCGAAGTACCGCGAGACGATGCCCCACTGGAAGCGCGGGTTGACCGCCACCGACCGCACCACCCAGGCCAGCGCCAGCAGTGCGAGCACAGCGGTCGCCCACCGCCAGGGGTGCCGGCGCGGATACACCCGCGACGGCGGTGGGGGCGGTGCTGACGCCGCCGCGGCGGAGGGCAGGGCGTGTGCCGGGACACCGTCCGAGACGGGGGTGACGGGGACCAGTTCGGGAGGGACGGGGGCCATGGGGGCTCCAGGACGGGAGGCGCGGCACGGGGTCGGTCTCGTCGATCGCGTCGGTCGACCGCACAGCGCGCGAAGGCGGGAAAGAATTCCGGCGGCGAGCCGGTCGCGGGCCCACGGGGGGCCGGTCGTGCCATCCATCCGTCCGCCACGTCCCTCAACACGGCGGTCGTCCGATCGTACGTTCCCGCAGGTGCCCCGCGTCAAGCAGGCGTCCCGGGCAACGTCCCAGCAGTTGGACACAGTTGACGAACCGGCGTGCCCGCTGCTCAACTGTGCTCGTGAATACCGAGCAGCCTCTGGTGATCCGGGGCCACATCGACTTCGGTCGGGTGTGGTCCGCGGCGTGTTGCCGCTGACCCCAGCTGACTCGGTGGCGGGCCGCTCTGTCCGGCCCCTCCCTCCCTCGGCCCCACTCTCCGTCCGCGGCCCGTCGCGGGCCGGACGCCCTGGGTCGCTCGCTGCCGTTCCCCGCATCCGTGCCATCCGCCTGACCGGCGTCGGCGTCGGCGCCTGACCGCTACGCCGTCGGTCCGCCGGGCCCGCTTCCCGCACCCTGCGTTCCGCAGCCCGCACCCCGCGTCCCGCGTCCCGCGTCCCGCAGCGCATTCCGCACCGCCGATCCGCCGCCGGGCGGTCCGGCCTGCCCGCGTGCGCCCCGGCCGCACTCACCCAAGAGAGGGCGTCAGCCATCATGCCCGTCGAGTTCCTCGGCATCGCCGCCACCCACAACGGCTCAGAGACCACCCCCCGAACCGGCCCGGCGTTCGACAAGGAGTACACCCTCCGCCTCGCCCGGGCCCACGAGGACTTCGGCTGGGACCGGATCCTCTTCGCCTACGGCTCCGGCTCGCCCGAGCCCGGCACCGCCGCCGCGTACGTCGCCGCCCACACCTCCACGCTGGGGCTCCTCCTCGCCCACCGGCCGAACGTCTCCTACCCGACCTTCGCGGCCAAGGAGTTCGCCACCCTGGACCAGATCAGCGACGGCCGCCTCGCCGTCCACTTCATCACCGGCGGCGACGACCGCGAGCAGGCCCGCGAGGGCGACCGGCTGCCCAAGGACGAGCGCTACGCGCGCACCCGGGAGTACATCGAGATCGTCAAGCGGGCCTGGACCGAGGAGCGCCCCTTCGACCACCAGGGCGCCCACTACCGCTTCGAGGACTTCGTCTCCGACGTCCGCCCGGTCCAGCGGCCGCGTCCGAACGTCTCCTTCGGCGGCTCCTCCCCCGCCGCCTACGCCGCCGGCGGCGCGGTGGCCGACATCTACGCGCTGTGGGGCGAGCCGCTGGCGCAGACCGCGGCCCAGATCGAGTCGGTACGGGCGGCGGCCCGCGCCGCCGGGCGCCGCGACCACCCCCGGATCCAGGTGGCCTTCCGCCCGATCATCGCCCCCAGGGAGGACCTCGCCTGGGAGAAGGCCCACCGCACGGTGGAGGCCATCCGCGCCCGGGTGGCGGCGGGGGCGTGGACCCGGCGGCGCACCACCGGCGCCCCGCAGAACGCCGGCTCCCAGCGGCTGATCGCGGTCGCCGAGGCGGGCGAGCGCTACGACCGCGCGCTGTGGACGCCGACCGCCGCCGCCACCGGTGGGGCGGGCAACTCCACCGCCCTGGTCGGCACCCCCGAGACCGTCGCCGAGGCCCTCCTCGACTACTACGACCTCGGCGTGGACATCCTCTCCGCCCGCGGCTACGACCTCCTCGGCGACGCCGTCGACTTCGGCCGGCACGTCATTCCGCTGGTCCGCGCCGGGGTGGCGGAGCGCGACGACCGCCATCCGACTCCGGAGGCCCGCGAGGCGGCCACCGCCGAGGCGCGCCGGCGCGCTCTCGCACGGACGGGGGCGGAAGGGCGGCCGGCCGCCCCCGCCGAGGCGGTCTGAGCCGATGACCACCGCCCCCGGCCTCGAACTCCGCGAGATCCACCTCTCCGACCCGCTGGTACGCCCGCTGCTCGACGAGCTCGCGACCGAGTACCGCACCCGCTACCCGGAGCTCCGCCGAGCCGGCGTGAACGAGCTGGACCGCTACCCCGCCGAGGAGTTCGCGCCCCCGCACGGCGCTCTCCTGCTGCTTCTGGAGCACGGCGAGCCGGTGGCCGGCGGCGCCTACCGCCGCTATGACGCCCACACCGCCGAGCTCAAGCGGATCTGGACGCACTCCGCCCACCGCCGCCGCGGCCTGGCCCGCAGGATCGTCGGCGAGCTGGAGGCGTCCGCCGCGCGGCGCGGCTACACCCGGATCCACCTCACCACCGGTCCGCGCCAGCCGGAGGCCCGGGCGCTCTACCTGGCCGCCGGCTACACCGCGCTCTTCGACCTGGCGGCCGACCCGGAGACCATCGGCCCGCTGCCCTTCGGCAAGTCCCTCACCACCACCGTCCGCAAAGGCTGATCACCGTGCACATCCTCCCCGGCCCGCTCCGCAGAGCCGGCCGCCGTACCGCCGCACTCGGCGCGGCACTGCCGCTGCTCGCCCTGGCACTGACCGGCTGCGGCTCCGGCCCGCGGGCCGGTGGCGGCCCGCCCGCCGCCGCGAACCCGATCGCGAGCGTCCACGAAGTGCCCTCGGTGGCGGCCCTGCTGCCCGCCTCGGTGCGCTCCTCCGGCGTCCTCGACCTGGTCTCCTCGGTCGGCGCACCGCCTTCCGCCTACTACCCGAACGGCGACAGCGGGACGGTGGCAGGCCAGGACATCGACTTCGGCAACGCCGTCGCCGCCGTGCTCGGGCTGCGGGTGCAGCGGCAGGAAGGCGCCTTCGACACCGTGCTGCCCGGCCTCCAGAGCGGCAAGTGGCAGGTGGGCACGGGCAACTTCGGGGTCACCGAGACCCGCGAGAAGACCGTCGACTTCGTCACCTACATCGACGACGGCCAGGGCTTCGCGGTGGCCGGCGGCAGCCCGATCAAGAAGATCACCAAGCTGACCGACCTCTGCGGCCTGACCGTGGGCACCGGCCAGGGCACCACGTTCCAGGCCACCCTGGAGCAGAACGCGGACGTCTGCGCGAAGGCGGGCCGGAAACCGTTCCAGGTGAAGGTCTACTCCGACACGGCCGCCGTGCTCCTCGGCCTCCAGCAGGGCCGGTTCGACGTCCTCTTCAGCACCATCAACGGACTGCGTTACCAGCAGCAGGCGACCGGCGGAGCGGTGCGGTTCCTCAACGGGTTCCACCGGCTGGACGTCGGCTTCGCCTTCGCCAAGGGCTCCCCGCTGACCCGCGCCTTCCAGGCGGCCGTCAACGAACTGATCAAGGACGGCACCTACCAGAGAATCCTCCGGAAGTGGGGCACCACCGCCTCCGCGATCACCCGCTCCCGGATCAGCCCACCCGAACTCACCGACTGAGGACCCCGCCGATGAGCATCGCCGCCGACGACGCCGCGAGACGCGGCCACGCGCCCCCCGGACAACCGGGCCTCCCCACGCCCGCACCTCGGGCCACCACCCCACCGACGCCTCCACCCCGGGCCGCGGCGCCGCAGCCCCCGGCACCGCCGGCCGCCCCGATAACCGGCGACGCCGCCGGGCCGAAGGCCGTGCCCGTCCGGCATCGTGGACGATGGGTGGCTGTGGCCGTCGCACTCGTGCTGGTCGCGCAGTTGGCGCACGCACTGGCCACCAACCCCGGGCTGGACTGGGCCACCTTCGGCCAGTACGTCTTCGATCCGAGTGTGCTGCACGGCCTGTGGGTGACGGTCCAGCTCACCCTCCTCGCCGCCGTCGCCGGCGGCGCCGGCGGACTGCTGCTCGCCGGGATGCGGCTCTCCGGCAGCCCGCCGCTGCGGGCGGTGGCGTACGGCTACGTCTGGGTGGTCCGCTCGGTGCCGCTGCTGGTGCAGGTGCTGTTCTGGTTCAACATCTCCTACCTCTACCAGCGGCTGAGCATCGGCGTCCCGTTCGGCCCCGCGTTCTTCTCCTTCCCGACCAGGGACCTGCTGAGCTCGATGAGCGCCGCGGTGATCGCCCTCTCCGTCCACGAGGCCGCCTTCGCCTCGGAGATCTTCCGGGCGGGGGTGGAGGCGGTGGACCGCGGGCAGTTGGAGGCGGCGGCCTCGCTCGGCATACCGAGGGGGCGTCAGATCCGGCGGATCCTGCTGCCGCAGGCCATGCGGACGATCGCACCCAACGCGGCCAACCAGCTGATCGGCCTCTTCAAGAACACCTCGATCGTCTCCGTGATGGCGATCATGGAGCTCTTCTACACCGTCCAGGTCATCTACGGCCGCACCTCCCGCGTGGTCCCGATGCTCCTCGTCGCCACCGCCTGGTACGTGCTGCTGACCACCCTGCTGTCGGTCCTCCAGCACTACGTAGAGCGTCACTTCCGAAAGGGTGAGCAACGTTGACCACCGCCACGACCGCCGCAGTGGAGGTCCGCGGACTCCACAAGAGCTTCGGCCGGAACGAGGTGCTCAAGGGCGTCGACCTGGACGTCCGCGCCGGAGAGGTGACCGTGGTCCTCGGCCCGTCCGGCTCCGGCAAGTCCACACTGCTCCGCTGCATCAACCACCTGGAGAAGCTGGACCGGGGCACCGTGACCATCGGCGGCGAGCTGATCGGCTACCGCCGCCGCGGCGACCGGCTGCACGAGCTGCGCGAGCGCGAGGTGCTCAGGCAGCGCACCCACATCGGCTTCGTCTTCCAGAACTTCAACCTCTTCCCGCACCTCACGGTCCTGGAGAACATCACCGAGGCCCCGGTCCACGCCCTCGGCCGCAGCCGGGAGGCGGCGCGCGAGCCGGCGCTTCGGCTGCTCGACCGGGTCGGGCTGCGGGAGAAGGCGGACGCGTACCCTCGGCAGCTTTCCGGCGGGCAGCAGCAGCGGATCGCGATCGCCCGGGCCCTCGCCCTGGAGCCGGAGGTGCTCCTCTTCGACGAGCCGACCTCGGCGCTCGACCCCGAGTTGGTGGGCGAGGTGCTGGCGGTGCTCAAGGACCTGGCCAGGTCCGGCCGCACGATGATCGTCGTCACCCACGAGATCGGCTTCGCCCGCGAGGTGGCGGACACCGTCGTCTTCATGGACGAGGGACGCATCGTCGAACAGGGCAGCCCCGCGGACGTCCTGGACCGTCCCGCCCACCCACGCACCCGCGCCTTCCTCTCCAAGGTCCTCTGACCTCCGCCGACCCCCAACCCCCGAAAGGCGGCACCCCGATGCCACGCCCCACCGCCCGCGCCCACCGCCCTCTTCTCGCCCTCGCCGCCGCAGCGGCGGTGGCCCTCCCCCTGGCCGGCTGCGCCTCGGCCGCGAAGAACGCCGGCCAGGCCGCCCCGGCCGCCGACACGGTCCGCTTCAACACCAGCCCGGACCAGCACAGATACACGTCGCCCGAAGTGGCCTCGATAGCCTCCGAGGTACCGGCCGCCATCCGTGCCAAGGGAACCCTCGACATCGTCGACTCCTCCGGCAGCGCGGCCCCGCTGGACTTCTACGCCACCGACGACAGGACCGTGATCGGCGTCGAGCCGGACATCGCCTACGCGGTGGCCGGCGTCCTCGGCCTCAAGCCCGTCTACCACCCGGTGGCCTGGGCGCAGATCTTCGTCGGTCTGGACAGCGGGAAGTACGACGTCGGCTTCTCCAACATCACGGACACCGAACTGCGCAAGCAGAAGTACGACTTCGCCACCTACCGCAAGGACGACATCGCCTTCGAGGCGCTGCGGACCGCCACCTGGCGGGTGCGCGGGCCGAAGGACGTGGCGGGCAGGACCATTGCCGTCGACAGCGGCACCAACCAGGAGAAGCTGCTGGTGGAGTGGAGCGCCGAGGACGTCAAGGCGGGGCTCAAGCCGGTCGACATCAAGTACTACCAGGACAATTCGGCGGTCTACCTGGCCCTGCAGTCCGGCCAGATCGACGCCTATCTGCAGCCCAATCCGACCGCCGCCTACCACGTCTCGACCTCCGGGCAGACCAAGGTGGTGGGCACCCTCTCCGGTGCGGGCGCCCGGCTCCAGGGGCTGATCGCGGCCACCACCAAGAAGGGCGACGGCCTGGTGAAGCCGCTCGGCGACGCCCTCAACGAGCTGATCAGGACCGGCGTCTACGGCGAGATCCTCAAGCGCTGGGGGCTGAGCGACGAGGCCGTGACCGCCTCGCGGATCAACCCGCCCGGGCTGCCCCTGGATGACAGGTGAGCCGGCCGGCGCCGCTCAGCCGCGTGCGGAGGGGAACTCCGGGGGGCGCTTCTCGCGCAGCGCGGTGTACCCCTCGACCACGTCCGGGCCGAGGAAGGTGAGCATCTCGTAGGCCGCGGACTGATCGAAGACCGGGCCGGCCTGGCGCAGCCAGTTGCTGAGCGCCCGCTTGGTGAGGCGGATGGCCGGCTGGGCGCCGGTGGCCAGCGCGTCCGCGATCCGCAGCGCCTCCGGCAGCACCTCGTCCCGGGGCAGGGCCTTGGCCACCATGCCGATCCGCTCGGCCTCCTCGCCGGTGATCATCTCGCCGGTGAGGAGGTGGTAGCGGGCCTTCGCCATCCCCGCCAGCAGCGGCCAGACCAGCGCCGCGTGGTCGCCGGCGGCCACCCCGAGCCGGACGTGGCCGTCACCGATCCGGGCGTCCCGGGCGGCGATCGCGATGTCCGCCAGCAGCGCGACGACCGTGCCGGCGCCGACCGCCACGCCGTTGATCGCGGAGACGATCGGCTTCTCGCAGTCGACCATGTGGTAGACCAGCTCGCTCATCTCGCGGAGCATGTGCTGGACCCGGTCGTAGTCGCCGGCCATCCGCTCGACCATGGCGAGGTCGCCGCCGGCGCTGAAGGCCTTGCCCGCGCCGGTCACCACGGCCACCCGGGTGTCGGGATCGGCGTGGACGTCCCGCCAGACCCGGGCCAGCTCGCCGTGCATCTCCTCGTCGGCCGCGTTGTACTTCTCCGGCCGATCGAGGGTGATCAGCAGAACCCCGTTGCCCCGCCGCTCGAAGGCCAACTGCTTGTAGTCCTCGAATAGCACCGCCCCAGCACACCACAACCCCGCCCCACCGACCAGAGGGCACGCCCCGCCCCCCTCGCAGGTCCGTTGTTGGATGCGGTAGAGGCGGCCGGCTGCTACCGCCGGCCGGCGAGGCCGTCGGCGAGGCGGTCGACCTCGGCGGTGAAGCGCGGGGAGTCCTGGAAGAGGAACGCGTGCCCGGCGTCCGGGTAGAGCTCGACCCGCGACCTGCGCAGGTCCCGCCCGAGGTCGGCGGCGTTGGCCGAGGGGTTCAGCGCGTCCTCGGCGCCGTCCGCCACCAGCGCGGGGACCTGGACCCGCCCGAGTTCCCGGCCGGCGGCGTCCTGGCCGGCCATCCACTCCGCGATGGCGGCGGACTGCTCCGTCCTGACCTCCGCGGGCACCTGGTAGGGGGCCGGGTACTGGGAGAGCTCCGCCACGAAGGCCTTCATGGCGGCGGTCTGGTCGGCCGGGAAGAGGACGGAGAGCACCTCCGCCGGGTTTCCGCTCTCCAGCGCGGCCGCCGCGCCCGGCGGGATCGGCAGCGCCCGGCCGTCCCCGGACTGCGTGGCGGCCAGCACCAGCCGTCCGACGTCCGCCGGATGACGGACCGCCAGCGCCTGGGCGACCATCCCGCCCAGGGACCAGCCCAGGACGGTCGGCCGGTGCAGGCGCAGCGCGCCGACCAGGGCCGCGGTCTGGTCCGCCATCGCGGGGACGGTGAGCGGCGCGGGCAGCGCGCTGGTCTGCCCGATCCCGGCGTTGTCGAAGACGACCACCCGGTGGTGGACGGCGAGGGCGTCCACGAAGTCCGGCGGCCATTCGTCCATCGTCCCGTTGTGCCCCATGATCAGCAGGATCGGGCTGCCGCTGCCGATCTCGCGATAGCCGACCGCGCCGTCCGCGGTCTGCGCGACCCGGGTGGGCGCCGCGAGGATCCCGCCGTCGCCCGCCCCTCCCGCCGTGGCCGCTGCATCCGCCGCGCCGGCCGCGCCCGCCGCCGACGCCGGCCCCGCCGCACCCACCGCGCCCAGCGCAGTGGCGCAGACCGCGGTGGCCACCGCCGCCCCCAGCAGCCGACCGCGCACGCCCGCACGCCCCCTGAAACGCATGTTCCGCCCCCCACTGCCTGTCCGAGAAGTGACTCGACGGGGAGACGGTACCCCCGACCGCCCGGGCGGTACCCGCGTTTCATCCGCCTCCTACCCGGCCCTCCTGAGCCGTTCGGGTCATCCCGCCACTCCCGCGGCGCGTGCCGCCAGGCCCCGCCCGGGCCTCCGGGGTGTACTGATGCCCCGCCACGCCCCGCCCCGCCCGGCGCAGGCCCACCGCACCCAATCGCACCGAATCGCATTGCACCGCGAGAGGACTCCCCAGCCAGATGCCCCAGGCCGACACCCCGCCGCGCGCGGACGCGCTGGTGCTCTTCGGGATCACCGGCGACCTCGCCCGCAAGAGCCTCCTCCCCGCCCTCTACCGGCTGGTGCTGCGCGGCGAGTCGACGGCCAGAGTGGTGGGCGTGACCCGCGGCGGCTGGACCCTGGACCAGCTCCTCCAGCACGCCCACGACGCGGTCGCCGCCCGCGGCCCGGTGGACGAGGAGGCCTTCGCCCGCTTCGTCGACCTCCTCCGGCTGGCCACCGTCGACTACGAGGACCCGGACAGCTTCCGCTCCATCGCCGAGGCCACCGATGGCTGCGGCTACCTCGCCCACTACCTGGCCATCCCCCCGGTCCGCTACGCCACCACCGCCCGGCGGCTGGCCCAGGCGGGGCTGAACCGGGACGCCCGGCTGGTGGTGGAGAAGCCGTTCGGCGACGACCTGCGCTCGGCCCGTGCCCTTCAGGACGAACTCCTCGCGAGCTTCCCCGAGGACCGGCTGCGCCGGGTCGACCACTTCCTCGGCAAGGACGTCATCGAGAACCTCCTCACCGTCCGCAGCGCCAACACCCTGCTGGACGGCATCCTCCACCGCCCGTACGTCCGCAGCGTGCAGATCACCCTCGCCGAGGACTTCGACGTCGCCGACCGCGGCGGCTTCTACGACGCCACCGGCTGCCTCCGCGACGTGGTGCAGAACCATCTGCTGCAGACCCTCGCCTACCTGATCATGGAGGCCCCGCGCGGCGGCAGCGCCGAGGACCTCCTGAACGAGAAGGTCCGGGCCCTGCGCGCGGTCCGCACGGTGCGTCAGGAGGACTACGTCCGAGGCCAGTTCGCCGGCTACCCGGACACCCAGGGGGTCAAGCCGGACTCCCGCACCGAGACCTACTCGGCTCTGCGCACCTATGTGGACACCGACCGCTGGAACGGGGTGCCGTTCACCATCCGGGCGGGCAAGTGCCTGGCGGCGACCGCCACCGAGATCATCGTGGAGCTGGAGCGGCCGGCCCCCGGCTACTTCCACACCCAGTGCGCCCAGGCGGCCTGCCCGGACCTGATCCGGCTGCGGATCAGCCCGCAGGCCGGCCTCACCTTCGACCTCCTCGCCCAGCGCAGCGGCGACCCGACCGCCGTGCGGCAGCTCGCGGCCACCCTCGACTTCACCGAGCTGAGCGGGGACGACGTGGTCGCCTACGAGCACATCCTGGCCGACGCGGTGAGCGGGGATCCGCGCCGGTTCTCCCGGATGGACGTGGTGGAGGAGTGCTGGCGCATCGTCGGCGACATCCTCGACCCCGGCGACCGGCCGCTGCCCTACCCGCGCGGCGGCTGGGGGCCGGAGCAGGCGGATGCCCTGACGCCGGACGGCCGGTGGCTGGCCCTCACCCCGCCCGAGCCGCGCTGAGGCCCCACCACCGAGCCACCGCCGTTCGCCCTGCCTGATTCGGCGTCAACTCCGTTTCTCCGCGCCGTTGACGACCACTCTCGGCCGCAGCGCCGTGAGGTCCCGCCCGCGCAGGACGGAGAGCCAGACCCCGCCGCCGTAGGCGATGTCGTCCAGCCGGCGGGCCACCGCGTAGCGGACCGGGTCGAGGCCGCGCATCCGGCCCGGCCGGTACTCGAGGGCCACGTCGGCGACCGCGGCGAGCGCCGCCGCCCGCCGCACCCGGCGCGAACCGAGGGCGCAGCCGACGGCGGTGGCCGGCCACCAGTGCCTGGTCAGCAGGGCTCCGCCCTGGGCGAGGGCGGACACCGTCCCGGCCGTGGAGAGCCGGACGGCCTCCCGTACGGGGTGGTCGAGCGGGCGCAGCCGCCGGGCGATCCGCCAGGTGGCCACCGCCCACAGGCCGGCCGCGGCCGGGGCGGACCAGCGCCGCTGGGCGAAGAGGGCCAGCACCAGCCCGGCCGTCCAGGGCGACATGGCGGCCGGGGCGATATGCCCGCCGTGCCGGGCGCCCAGCGGCTGGGCGCCGGTCCCGTAGTAGGCCTTGCGGGCGAACCAGGCGGAGAGGGCGGCCCGGTGGTCGTGCCCGGCCCGCGCGGCCGGCTCGTAGCGGATCCGGCCGCCGGCGGCGTCCACCCGCCAGCACAGGTCGACGTCCTCGCCCACCCGCATCTCGGCCGCGAAGCCGCCGAGCCCGCGCAGCGCCTCCACCCGCGCCACCAGGCAGGCGCTCGGCACCCAGGAGACGGGGGTGCCCGGCCGCACGGCGGCCGCGCGCGGCCCCAGGTCGAGCGAGGAGCGGGCCGACTCGTACCGCACCAACCAGCCGCTGTAAGCGGCTTTCCGATGTGGCATCAGTTCGTCCAGCCCGACGATCCGGGGGGCCGCGAGCACCACCTTCGGGTCGGCGAAGTGCCGCAGCAGAATGCCCACGGCGGCGGGATCGAGCACCACGTCCGAGTCGACGAAGGCCGCGTACGGCGTGGCCACCTCGCGCAGCCCGGCGTTGCGGGCGCCCGCAGGGCCGAGGTTGGCCGGCAGCCTGAGCAGCCGCGCCCCGTGCTTCTCGGCCACCGCGGCGAGGAGTTCGGGACGCTCGGAGTCGTCGTCCACCACGATCGCCGGCGCCCCGGGCGGCAGCGAGCCGAGCAGCCGTTCGAGGGAGCGCGACCGGTCGCGGACCGGGACGACCACGGTGCACTCCTCCGGCCCCGGCGCGTCCACGGCCGCGCCGGCCCCGCACACCTCCGGGTTGGCCAGCCCGGAGGCGAGGAGGTGCTCGGCGAGCGCGGCCCCGGCGGCGTCCGCGACCCGCAGCGTCCGGCTGCCCGGCCCGAGCAGCCTCCGCGCCCGCGGCCGCAGCCGGAGCAGCCTGGTGGGCCGCCCCCCGAGCAGCGCGCGGCCGCCGTCGACGAACCGGGTGGACCGGTCGAGGGCGACGGTGAAGCCCGGGGGCAGGCCGGCGGGCAGACCGCGGGACCGGCGGACAGGACTCACCGCTGCGCCCCCGCCCGGCGCCCGGCGCCTTCCGCAACCCGTTCCGCCACCCGCTCCGCCACCCGCTCGGCCATCGCCGCCAGGACCGCCCGGCCCTCCTCCGCCCCGGCCCCCGCCGGATCGCCCAGCACCCCGTTGGCGGTGACCGCGCGCACCCCCTGGGCCCGCAGCAGCGGCAGCAGTTCGCCTATCGGCCGGGTGTCCCCCGCCTCCGCCGCCTCGGTGCGGACCAGTTCGGGTGCCAGATGGAGCATCAGCGAGGTCTCGGTACGGCCGGCATGCGCGTCCGCGCCCGGCAGTTCGCAGCCGGCCCAGTCCACGGCGTGGCCCTCCCCGCGCATCCGGCGCACCACGGCCGCGAGGGTCCCGGTGTTGCCGCCGTGGCCGTTGACGAAGAGCACCCCGCCGGCCCACAGCGCCAGCGAGCGGACCAGCTCCACCAGTACCGCGGCGAGCGCCTCGTGGCCGATGGAGACGGTGCCGGGGAACCCGGCGTGCTCCCCGCTCGCCCCGAAGGGGACGGCGGGGGCGACCAGCACCTCCACCCCAGGCTCCCGCTCGGCCAGCCGGCGGGCGGCCAGCCGCGCGACCGCCTCCGCCACCACCGTGTCGGTGTGGAGGGGCAGATGCGGCCCGTGCTGCTCGGTGGACCCGACCGGAACCAGGACGAGGGCCCCCGCCCCGGGCACCTCCGGCCAGGCCCTCTCACTCAACTCCGCTCCAGCGCGCGGACCCTGACGTCCCGTCACCACGGCCTGGCCGCTCAGCCGTCCGCGCCCAGCCGGCGCGCGAACCCCTCGGGGACGTACAGGTCCTCCGGGCCGAGCTCGTGCACCGAGGAGTGGCCGAGGCCGAGGACCGCGGAGTCCAGCCCGCCGCGCAGGATGTCCAGCACGTTCTCGACCCCCGCCTGGCCGTTGGCCGCCAGCCCCCAGAGGTACGCCCGGCCGATCAGCACCGCCCGGGCGCCCAGCGCGACCGCCTTGGCCACGTCGCCGCCGCGCCGGACCCCGCCGTCGAGCAGCACCTCGATCTGGTCCCCGACGGCCTCCGCGATGCCCGGCAGCACCCGGATGGTGGCGGGGGTGGTGTCCAGGTTGTTGCCGCCGTGGTTGGAGACCGAGACGGCGTCCACCCCGGCGTCCACCGCCCGCCTGGCGTCGTCGATCCGGGTGACGCCCTTGAGGAGGAAGGGGCCGCCCCACTCCTCGCGCAGCCACTTGACGTCCTCCCAGCTGGGCGGCGGGGTCTGCATCCACTCCCCGTAGGCGCCGAAGAAGGTCGGTCCGGCGGCTCCCCGCTCCGGGGCGAGGTTGGGCACCGTGAGGTCGGGCAGCCGCCGGTCCTTGGCGAAGGCCCAGAGCCAGCGCGGGTGCGGCAGCACGTCCGGGGCGAAGCGGACGGCGGTCCGCAGGTCGAGCCGCTCCGGGATGGGCGGGCTGCCCCAGTCCCGGCCGTTGGAGAAGGACCAGTCCAGCGTGGCGATCAGCGCCTTGGCCCCGGCCTCCCGGGCCCGCGCCATCCGCTGGACCATCTGCTCGCGGCTGCCGCTCCAGTACATCTGGAAGAAGGTGTTCCCGTTGGCCTCCACCACCTCCTCCACCGGTTTGGAGGCGAAGGAGCTGAG
Organism: Phaeacidiphilus oryzae TH49; assembly: GCF_000744815.1. Taxonomy (NCBI): domain Bacteria; kingdom Bacillati; phylum Actinomycetota; class Actinomycetes; order Kitasatosporales; family Streptomycetaceae; genus Phaeacidiphilus; species Phaeacidiphilus oryzae. Next base: position 266,251 of record NZ_JQMQ01000004.1, on the reverse strand, counting down.
TCCCATCGGGATCCCCCGGTTGGCCGCCGCCCTGGCCACGGCCACCTCGCCGTCCGGGTGGACGGCCTGCACGCCGGTCGGCGAGATCACCACCGGCATCGCGCAGTCCACGCCGAGGACCGTGGTGGACAGCTCGCGCTGGGCGTGGTGGCCCACCACCCTGGGCGCGAAGCCGAGTTCGGCGAAGGCCTGTTGGTTGTCCGAGACGGTCCGGCCCCGCTCGGACCCGGCCACCAGGGCGCCGTAGACCGAGCCGGGGAGGCGGCGCCTGGCCCGCCGCTGGGCCTCGGCGACCGTCTCGAACCAGGGATTGCGCTTCTGCAGCAGCACGGTCACCTCGTGGGGGTGTTCGATGCGGGGATCGGTGGGGTGAAGCCGGCCAGCGGGCTCTCGTCGCAGTCCGACACCGGTGGCCGGGCCGGCTCCGGCTCCGGCGGCCGTCGGGTCAGCGCGACCGGCACCGGGCCGCCGGCCGGGCCGCCCCGGTGCGAGTGGTCCACCGCGGGACGCGGGACCACCACATCGGCGCGGCCGGCCAGCGCGCGCTCCCCGTGGCCCTGGACGCACTCCGGGTCGGGCCCGTCCAGCGGCAGCCCGGTGAAGAACTTCGCCGCCATGCAGCCGCCCTTGCAGCTGTCGTAGTGGCCGCAGGAGGCGCAGGCCCCGCCGGTCTGCGGCGCGCGCAGCCGCTCGAACAGCGGCGACTCCCGCCACACCCGCGCGAAGCCGCCCGGGTCCCGGACGTTCCCGGCCAGGAACTCCTGGTGGATCGCGAACGGGCAGGCGTAGACCTCGCCCACCGGGTCGATCAGGCAGACCACCCGCCCGGCGCCGCACAGGTTCAGCCCCGGCAGGCTCTGCCCGTAACCGGAGAGGTGGAAGAACGAGTCCCCGGTCAGCACCTCCTCGCCGTGGGCCAGCAGCCAGTCGTAGAGCTGCCGCTGCTGTTCGGCGGTGGGGTGGAGCTCGTCCCAGACGTCCGCCCCGCGGCCGGACGGGCGCAGCCGGGTGAGCCGCAGCTGGGCGCCGTAGCGGTCGGCCAGCGCCTTGAACTCGTCCATCTGCGGGATGTTGTGCCGGGTGCAGACCACGGAGATCTTGAAGTTCCGCATCCCGGCGTCCGAGAGCCGCCGCAGCGCGCGCAGCGCGGTGTCGTACGAACCGGCCCCCCGGACCGCGTCGTTGACCTCGCGGGTGGCGCCGTCCAGGGAGATCTGGACGTCCAGGTAGTCGTTGGCGGCCAGCCGGCGGGCGGCCTCCTCGGTGATCCGCACGCCGTTGGTGGAGAACTTCACCCCGACGTGGTGGCCGGTGGCGTAGTCCAGCAGCTCCCAGAAGTCGGGGCGGACGGTGGGCTCGCCACCGCCGATGTTCACATAGAAGACCTGCATCGCCTCCAGCTCGTCGATGACGGCCTTGGCCTCGGCGGTGGACAGCTCGCGCGGATCGCGCCGTCCGGAGCTGGAGAGGCAGTGGGAGCAGGAGAGGTTGCAGGCGTAGGTGAGCTCCCAGGTGAGGCAGATCGGGGAGTTCAGTCCGCGCTCGAAGAGGTCCACCAGGCGGGTGGCGGAGGCCGTCCCGGTGCCGGCGGTCACGGTGCTTGCGGTCACGGTGCCGAGGTCCTTTCGACGGCCCTCCGGTTGAGCATGTCGGAGTCGGCCAGGGTCGCCAACGCCCGTGCATAGCGCGGGAGTTCGGCTTCGGTGACACCGGCGGCGGCGCACGCCGCCCGTGCCGTCGGGGCTTCGGCCAGCCCCTCCACCACCGACAGCAGCGTCCGGTCCTTGAGGAAGGACAGCCGCCGGGTGCCGAAGTGGTAGAGCAGTGCGCCGAAGGGCTCCGGCCGCACCGAGACCCGCGGGTGCAGGTCCCAGGCGCGGTCCAGGTCGAACGCGGTCACTGCCGGCATGGTCTGCGGGGCCGCCGGCCTAGTAGACGCCGCACATGCCGTCGATGGAGACCTCCTCGACGAGGTCGTCCGATTCGACGAGGTCGGCGACGGGGGCGTCCTGTTGCTCCAACTCGGCCTCGGACTGCGGTACCTGAGCGGCCGTCAGAGTCGCGGAGTCGTTCATCGGCACGTTCCTCCTTCTCGCGCTCGGCTGGGCGCAGGGGCAGACTATTGGCATGGAGTGCCAAAATGAAAGGGTCCCGGACGTCCTCGTCGTCGGCGCCGGAGCGGCCGGATGCGCGCTCGCGGCCCGGCTGAGCGAGGACCCCGGCATCCGGGTGCTCCTGCTGGAGGCCGGGCCGGCGAGGCCCGCCGGCCGTCCCGACCTGCTGGACGCCCGGCTGGTGCCCGGCGCCCGGCCGGACAGCCCGGCGGTGGCCTGGTTCCCGGTGGCGCTGACCGCCTCCCGCCCCTGGTCCGTACCGCGCGGCCGGGCGCTCGGCGGGTCCACCGCCGTCAACGGCGGCTACTTCGTCCGCGCCCGCCGGGCCGACTTCGACCGCTGGTCGGCGGCCGGCAACCCGGCCTGGGCGTATCCGTCGGTGCTCCCCCTCCTCCGCGGGCTGGAGCACGACCAGGACCTGGGCCCGTCCCCACTCCACGGCGGCCACGGCCCCATGACGGTCCGCCGGACCGACCTGGACGCCCACCCCTCCTCCGCCGCCTTCCGCGACGCCGCCCTGGCCGCAGGACACCCGCCGGACCCGGACAAGAACGACCCCGAGGCCCCGCCCGGCATCGGCCCGGTCCCCACCAACACGGCCGACGGCGTCCGGCGCGACGCCGCGCTGAGCTACCTCACCCCGGAGGTCCTGTCCCGCCCCAACCTCACCGTGCTGACCGGCCACCGGGTGGTGCGGGTGCTCGTCGCCCACGGCATCGCCCGCGGCGTCGAGGTCCGGCGGCAGAGCACCGGCGCCGGTCCGCGGAGCGGCGGTCTGCGGATCCCCGCGGGGGAGGTCGTCCTCAGCGCCGGCGCCCTCGCCACCCCCCACCTCCTCCAGCTCTCCGGGATCGGCCCGCGCGAGGTGCTTGAGCCCCTCGGCATCCCGGTGCTGCTCCACTCCCCCGCCGTCGGCGCCCGGCTGGCCGACCATCCGCAGCTCGTCCTCCCCGGCCCGCCCGCCCCGGCCGGCTGCCCGCCGCCGGCCGCCGGCTGGCTCGGCGGCTGCCTCCATCTGGCCGCCCCGGACGGGGAGGTGGAACTCCTCCAGTCGCTGCTGCCGATGGACGCCCTGATGTCCGGACGGGTCCCGCCCGGCGGCTCGGGACCGCTCCCCTACCTCCTCTCCGCCTCCGCGGCCATCCCGCCGAGCGGCGGCCTGGCCGCCGTCTCCGCCGACCCGGACGTCCCGCCGCGCGTCCGCTACGGCTACCTCGCCCACCCCAGGCAGCGCCGCCTCCTCCGGTACGGCGTCCGCGCCGCCGCCGAGGTCCTCGGCAAGCTCGGCCCACCGCCCGCCCCGGCGCCGAACGCCCCGGGCCCGAACGCCCAGGCCCCCGGCACCCCGGGCCCTGAGGTCCTGGCCGACGACGGACTGCTCGACCGCTGGATCGCCGCGCACCTCTCCACCGCCCAGCACACCTGCGGCACCGTTCCGATCGGCCCGGCGGTCGACCAGTACGGCCGCGTCCACGGCCTGCGCGGCCTGCGCGTCGCCGACACCTCGATCCTCCCGGACGTGCCCGCCCGCGGCCCCGCCGCCACCGCCGTGCTGATCGGCGAGCTCATCGCGGAGGCCATCCGGGCCGGCACCCGCTCAGCCCCCGGAACGTAGAGTTGGGCCGTGCCGACCGCCGCCCGGATCACCACCCCCCGGATCGCCGCCCCCCGAACCGGCCGCCCGCGCGCGACCACCCGGGCCGAGCTGGAGCGGATCGGCTTCGCCCGCTTCGCCGAGCAGGGCTTCGAGCAGACCACGGTGGAGGACATCGCCCGCGCGGCCGGCATCGCCCGCCGCACCTTCTTCCGCTACTTCGCCTCCAAGGCCGACCTGGTCTGGGGTGACTTCGAGGCCCAGCTCTCCCGCCTCCGCGAGCTGTTGGAGGGCGCCCCCGCCGAGGTGCCGGCGATGGACGCGCTGCGTACCGCGGTCGTCGAGTTCAACCGCTTCGACGACGCCGACGTCCCCTGGCACCGCCAGCGGATGGACCTGATCCTCAACGTCCCCACGCTGCAGGCCGACGCCACCCTCCGCTACGCCTCCTGGCGCGCCGTGGTCGCCGAGTTCGCCGCCCGCCGGGCAGGCCTGCCGGTGGACAGCCTCCTGCCCCGCCTCGTCGGCAACGCCGCGCTGGGCGCCGCCATGGCCGCCTACGAGCACTGGCTGAGCACCCCGGGCTCCGAACTGGCCGACCTCCTCCACACCGCCCTCGCCCGCCTGGCCCCCGCCTTCCCGGACCTCGACCGCGCGTAGACCTGGCGCAGGCGGGCTCAGGCGGGCGCAGGCAGGCGCAGGCGGACATCCGCCGGGCGGAGGCGAGCGCCCGCCCGGCGCAGGCCGCGCCCGGGCAGAGCCGTCAGCGCCGATGCGCCCTCCGGGCGAGCGCCGTCCCCGCCGCCGCGAGCACCGCGGAGACCAGCACCACCACCGCCATCGGCACCGCGGTCGCCGCCCCGCCCAGGCCGACCAGCGGGGAGACCAGCGCGCCCAGACCGAACTGGGCGGCGCCCATCAGCGCCGAGGCCGTGCCGGCGATCCGCCGGGCCTCGCCCACCGCGAGCGCGCTGGCGTTGCTCATCACCAGCCCGACCCCGAAGAGCATCACCACCAGGGTGCCCTCGACGGTCCACAGCGTCACGGCGCCGCTCAGCACCAGCACCGCCAGCGCGGCGGCGGCGACCAGCACCACCCCCTGCGCGACCACCTCCACGGACCCCGGCTCGAACCGCGACACCAGCCGGTGGTTGACCACACTGGCCAGGATCAGCACGCAGGAGTTCACCGCGAAGGTGACCGAGTACGCCCCGGTGGAGAGCCCGATCACGTTCTGGAAGACCCACGGCGAGGCCGAGATGTACGCCATCAGGCAGCCGAAGGTGAGGGCGAAGGCCAGCCCGTAGCCGACGTACGCCCGGTTGCCGACCAGCGTGCCGAGGTGCCGCCCGGTCGCCGCCAGTCCCCCGCCGTGCCGCCGCTCCGGCGGCAGCGACTCGCCGACCACCAGCAGCGAGCCCAGGAACATCAGGGCCGATATCCCGGTGAGCACCCACATCACCCCGCGCCAGCCGACCGAGCCGGCCAGCGCCCCGCCGATCAGCGGTGCGACCACCGGGGCCACTCCGTTGATGCTCATCAGCACGCTCATCGCCCGGGCCGCCGCCCGACCGCGGGCCCGGTCGGCCACCACCGCCCGCCCGATGACCACCCCGGCGGCCCCCGCGAACCCCTGCACGAAACGGAACCCGATCAGGAACCACACCGAGGGCGCCAGCGCGCAGAGCACCGCGGCCGCCACCGCGAGGGCGGAGAAGAGGAGCAGCGGCCGCCGCCGCCCGAGCCGGTCCGAGACCGGCCCGATCACCAACTGGCCGGCGGCCAGCCCGATCAGAAAGGCCGTCAGGGTCAGCTGGACGTCGGCCGCGGAGGTACGGAAGTCGTGCGCCATCGCCGTGAACGAGGGCAGGTACATGTCCGTGGCGAAGGGTGCCACCGCGGAGAGCAGCGCCAGCACGCTGAGCAGCAGCAGGCTGATCCGGCCCTCGCCGCCGGCGTCCACGCGACCGGCGCGGCCGGCGCCCTCGGCGCCCTCCGCGGCGCCCAGTCCGCCCCGGCTCCGGGTGTCCGACATGGTGACCTGCTCTCCCGCTCTGGGCCGCGGCGCCGCGGCCCGGGCCCTTCATCGCCATTGATCGCCATTCATTTATGGGATCATAAATAAGTTAGCATGGCCGCATGCCGCACAACTCCGAGGGGCTGGCCGGGCTCGCCCCGGCCGTCCAGGCCGCCTCGCGCGCGCTGCACCGGGTCGCCCCCACGTTCCCCGGGGTCCAGCACCTCCCGCCCGGAGAGCGGGACGTGCTGAAGCTCGCCATCCAGGAGCCCGGCGTCGGCGCCGGCCGGGTCGCCCGCGAGCTCACCATGAAGCCGAGCAACGTCAGCGCGGCGGTCCGCGCCCTGGAGGCGCGGGGCCTGCTGCTCCGCCGCTCCGACCCGGCCGACGGCAGGGCCGTCCAGCTCTTCCCCACCGAGCAGGCCGAGGTCAACCTCCGCCGGGTCGAGGAGGGCTGGGCCCGGGTCGTCCGGGAGGCGCTGGCCCAGCTCCCGGAGGCGGACGCGCGGATCCTGGCCGAGGCGGCCCCCGCCCTGGACCGGCTGGCGGCGGCGCTGGCGGCGCTCCGCGGCCGCGCCTGAACACCCGCGCGGATACGCCGGCGGGCGGCCGAGTCCCCCGCGCTCGACCGCCCGCCGGCGCACCGTCCGGGCCCGCGGGCCCGGACTCCGCCGCCCAGCCTCAGGCCAGCGGCCCGGTGACCGCCTCGGCCGCGGCCAGCGCCCGTCCGCTCGCCACGTACTGGACGGCCGCCTCGATCTCCGGCGCCAGGAAGCGGTCGGTGCCGGGGCCGGCCACGCCCGCCGCCCGCAGTCCGGCGACCACCGCGCCGGTGGCCGGCGAGGGCTCCAGCGGAGCCCGCAGGTCCAGGGCCCGGGCGGCGGTGAGGAGTTCGACCGCGACCACGCGGGTCAGCCCGTCCAGCGCCCGGCGCAGCTTGCGGGCCGCGGACCAGCCCATCGAGACGTGGTCCTCCTGCATCGCGCTGGACGGGATGGAGTCCACCGACGCCGGGGCGGCCAGCCGCTTCAGCTCGGAGACGATCGCCGCCTGGGTGTACTGGGCGATCATGTGGCCGGAGTCCACCCCGGGGTCGTCGGCGAGGAAGGCGTTCAGCCCGTGGCTGCGCGCGGTGTCCAGCATCCGGTCGGTGCGCCGCTCGGCGATGGAGGCCACGTCGGCCACCGAGATCGCCAGGAAGTCCAGCACCGCGGCGACCGGGGCGCCGTGGAAGTTGCCGTTGCTCTCCACCGTGCCGTCCAGCGTGACCACCGGGTTGTCGATGGCGCTGGCCAGCTCGCGCTCGGCGACGGTGGCGGCATGCCCGGCGGTGTCCCGCGCGGCGCCGTGCACCTGCGGGGAGCAGCGCAGCGAGTAGGCGTCCTGGACGCGGGTGCAGTCCGGACCGCGGTGGCTGGCCACGATCGGCGAGTCGGCGAGCAGCGCGCGGAGGTTGGCAGCGCTGTCGGCCTGGCCCGGGTGCGGGCGCAGGGCCTGCAGGTGCTCGGCGAAGACCCGGTCGGTGCCGAGCTGGGCCTCGACGCTCATCGCCGCGCTGATGTCCGCGGTGCGGAGCAGCCGGCGGAGGTCGTCCAGCGCCAGCAGCAGCATGCCGAGCATCCCGTCGGTGCCGTTGATCAGCGCGAGGCCCTCCTTCTCGCGCAGCTCGACCGGGGTGATCCCGGCGGCGGCGAGCGCCTCGGCGGCCGGCTTCGCGACGCCGTCGGCGTCCCGCACGGTCCCCTCGCCCATGACGGCCAGCGCGCAGTGCGCCAGCGGGGCCAGGTCGCCGGAGCAGCCGAGCGAGCCGTACTCGTGGACGACCGGGGTGATGCCGGCGTTCAGCACGTCCGCGTAGGCCTGGGCGACCTCGGGGCGGACACCGGTGCGGCCGGTGGCCAGGGTGGAGAGCCGGAGGAGCATGAGGGCGCGGACCACCTCGCGCTCGACCTCCGGTCCCGAGCCGGCCGCGTGCGAGCGGACCAGGCTGCGCTGCAGCTGGGCCCGGAGCTCGGTGGGGATGTGCCGGGTGGCCAGCGCGCCGAAGCCGGTGGACACGCCGTAGTGCGGCTGCACGTCGCCGGCCAGGTCCTCGATGACCTTCCGCCCGCGGGAGATCTCCTCCAGCGCCTCGGGCGCCAGCGCCACCTTCGCGCCCTCCCGGGCGACAGCGACCACATCGGCCGGGGCGAGCGGGCCGACAGAAATCGAAATTTCGCTCATGGCTCTATGGAACACCTGGTCAAAGCTGTTTCTTTCGCATCCCGACGATCATCTGTCTGGGATCCCAGACGTTTCCCCGGCCCCCGTCCGGTATCCCAGACTACGGCCGGCCGGCGCTCAGGACCGCTCGGAACCGGCGATCCGGCGGGTCAACTCCCGTGCGGTGCGCACCACTTCGTCGGCCAGCCGGGTCTGCTCGTCGGCGCTGAGCCGGCCGGTCTCGTAGGTGACGGCGATCCCCGCGGCCGGCAGCCCGTGGTGGTCGCGGGCCGCGGCGGCGACGGAGGAGAAGCCGAGGGTCACCTCGCCCTCCTCCAGGGCGTAGCCGCGCCGCCGGGTGGCGACCAGATCGCCGCGCAGCGCGGTCAGCGAGCGCGGCCCGGCGGCCTCGGTGCGGGCCACGAAGGCGGAGGGGTGCGGATACAGCGCCCGCAGCTGCGGCCCGGGCAGCAGCGCCAGCATCGCCCGGCCGCTGGCCGGCAGATGGGCGGGCAGCCGCACGCCGACCTCGGTCACCAGGGAGGGCCGGCCGGGGGCGCGCTCCTCGATGACGTAGAGCACCTCGCGCCCGTGCAGCACGGTGAGATGGGCGTTGTGGCCGGTGCGGTCGACCAGCCGGGTCAGCGGCCCGCGGGCCAGCCGCTGGAAGGGGGCCTGCCGGGCGTAGCCGGAGCCGAGCTCGAAGGCGCTCACGCCGAGCCCGTACCGCCGCTCCTCGGGCAGGTGGACCACGAAGCCGTCCTCGGCCAGCGTGTTGAGGAGGTGGTACGTGGTCGAGCGGGGCAGCCCGACGTCCCGGCTGATCGCCGCCGCCGGCACCGGGGCGGCCTGGCGGGCCAGATAACGCAGGATGGCCAGCACCTGGGCGGCGGCCGGAACGGTGGTCATGGCCCGAGGGTATGCACAACGTGATCGGTTTCCGGCCGACCGGCCGGTCAGCGCTCCTCGAACTGCTCCGCCTCCGGTGGCCGGCGGGACATCAGACTGGAGCCGATCACCGCGTAGATGACGGCCGCCACGGCTATCGCGGTGAGCACCGCCAGCGCTATCAAGTCCCCCCGCGACACGACCTCCACGCCTGCCACGTCCCGATCACCTCTCGTGCCGCATGTCCCCATACCGTCAGGCCTCGCCTGCCCACGCGGAACGTTTACACACCCCCCACACCGCGATTTCTTTCACGAGTTTTTCGCGGCCCGGTCACGGCGCCTCACCCGGGTCCACCCGCTGCTTGGACGGGCCCCGGGCGCGCGGCGCGTGCCAGTGGTAGTGCAGCGCGAGCAGCCGGACGACCAGCGCGGCCGCGGCCGCGAAGAAGCTCAGCTCCACCCGGTACCAGCCGAAGTGCAGCATCAGCGCCGTCAGCGAGGCCCCGACCAGCGCCGGCACCGCGTACAGGTCGCGGTCCCAGCGCAGCACCCCGGGCTGCTCCCCGGCGAGCATGTCGCGGATCACCCCGCCGCCGATCGCGGTGACCATCCCGAGCAGCGCGGAGGGCACCGCGCCCAGCCCGCTGTGGTACGCCTTCACCGTGCCGGTCACACAGAAGAGGCCTAGGCCGACCGCGTCGGTGATGTCCAGCGGCCAGCCGGTGAGCCGGGTGGGCGGATGCCAGACGAAGATCAGGGCCGCCGCGGCCACCGAGATCCAGAAGTAGCTCTGGTCCACGAAGGCGATCGGCGGCCCCTGGGCGATGATCAGGTCCCGGATCACCCCGCCGCCGACGGCGGCCGCGCAGGCGAGCACGGCCAGGCCGAAGACGTCGTAGTTCTTGCGCACCGCCAGCAGCGCGCCGGAGACCGCGAAGGCGAAGGTGGCGATGTGGTCGACCACCTTCTGGGCAGTGGTGATCGTGTCGGTGGCGAGCTCCATCACCGGGGTCGGGCTCCTCCACTGCCGTGCCTTGCCGTGTTGCCGTGTTGCCGTGTTGCCGTGTTGCCGTGTCGCGGTATCGCCGGGTGGCCGGCACCGCGGGTGCGGCGTGCGCTGCCGCGCCGAAGTCTATCCCCCGTGATCGATCTCCCCGTCGATCTCCCGGGCGAGCTCGACGGCGCGTCCCAGCGTGTCCAGCCGCTGCGCCAGGCTGTCGCCCGCCGGATAGAAGCGGACGGTGTCGACCCCGGCGTCCCGCCACACCCGGAGCCGTTCGCGGACCATCCGCTCGGTCCCGATCAGCGTGGTGGCCAGCACCATCTCGTCGGTGACCAGCGCGGCGGCGCCGTCCCGGTCGCCGGCCTGCCAGCGCTCGCGGACCTCGGCGGCCACCTCGGCCCAGCCCTGGCGGCTGTAGGCCGCGTTGTAGAAGTTGGTCCGGGCCGAGCCCATCCCGCCGAGACTGAAGGCCAGTTCCCTTCTGCGGCCGGCGACCATCGCCGACAGCGCCTCCTCGTCCTCGGCGAAGGCGACCTCGGCGCCCTGGCAGACGTCCAGCTCGGCGCGCTTGCGGCCGGCGGCGGCGAGGCCCGCGTCGAGGTGGTCGAAGTAGGCGGCGCGGGAGCCTTCCGGCACGAAGCTGGTGCCGAGCCAGCCGTCGGCCACCTCACCGGTGAGCCGGAGCATCCTCGGCGAGAGGGCGGCCAGGTAGACCGGGATCGGCTGCTCGGCGCGGGCGGAGAGCCGCATCGGACGGCCCTCCCCGCCCGGGCGGGGGATGGTGAACTCCCGTCCCCGGTAGTCGATCCGCTCTCCCGAGGCGGCCAGCCGGACGATCTCCACGGTCTCCCGCATCCGGGTCAGCGGCCGGTCGAAGGGGACCCCGTGGAGGCCCTCGATCACCTGCGGACCGGAGGGCCCGAGGCCCAGCAGGAACCGCCCGCCGCTCATCGCGGAGAGGGTGATCGCGGCCTGCGCGAGGGCGACCGGGGTGCGGGTGGCGAGCTGGATCGCGGCGGAGCCGAGGAGGATCCGCTCGGTGCGGGCGGCCAGGTAGCCGAGCGGCGAGACCGCGTCGGAGCCCCAGGCCTCGGCCACCCAGCAGACGTCCAGGCCGAGCCGCTCGGCCTCCAGGACGAAGTCGGCGGTCTCCCGCCAGTCACCGCCGGAGGCCTCGACGGTGGTGGAGGTGCGCAGCCGTCCCGGCTGACGGGCCGTCAACGCCCCTCCTCCGCTTCCCGCTTGATGAGGGCCAGGGTGCGGTTGATGGACTCCTCGAACTCCCGCAGCCGAACGAAGACGATCTTCTGCTCCTTCTCCGGCATCCGCTCGATGGCGAGCGAGAGGCCCGAGCGACCGGGCCCGAGCTGGGCCCACTGGACGAGCTCGGTGCCCCCGTCCCCGGTCGGCCGGAGGGTGAACCGCCAGCGGGCGCCGGGCTCTTCACCGTCCCGCTGCACCGCCCAGGCGAAGCAGTGCTCGGGCTCGCAGCTCTCCACCCGGGAGACGGTGGACCACTCCCCCAGGGCCGGATGGGCGCTGCTCCCCTCGAAGCGGGCGCCCGGCGCGGCCTCCCGCGCCCCGTCCAGCCAGCGCACCGCGCGCAGCTCCGCGGACCAGCGGGGCATCGCCGTCGGATCGGAGACCAGCCGCCAGACCCGGCCCGGCGGGGCGTCGACCACGACGGCCGCCTGAACGGTGGGACAGTCCGCGTAACGAGCACCAGTCCATTCCATGACCAGCAGAGTTTCGTATTAGGACTTAGCCGTCAAGAGATCCCTCCCGCGCTTCCTCCGCGAACCGCGCCCGGACCTCGGGACGCTCCGCCAACCGCGGCGGGTAGCCGGGGCCCATCCGGGAGACGGTGTTCTCCGCCGTCATCGGCTTGCCGCAGTGGCCGCAGACCACGGCGGCCTCGGCCTCCTGCCCGCAGGCGGCGTGATAGTGGACGATCGGCGGCCCCTGCTCCCCGCTCAGCCAGCGATCGCCCCACCCGCTCATCGCCAGCAGCACCGGATAGAAGTCCCGGCCCTTCTCGGTGAGGAGGTAGTCGTGCCGCACCGGATCGGTCTGGTACGGGCTCCGCTCCAGCAGCCCCTGCTCCACCAGCCGGGCGAGCCGGTCCGCCAGGGTGTTGCGGGCGATGCCCAGCGACTCCTGGAACCCGTCGAACCGGGTGATCCCGTAGAAGGCCTCCCGCAGCACCAGCGGGGACCACGGATCGCCGAGCAGATCGATGGTGCGCGCGATCGAGCAGGGCCAATGCGCGAAGGAGGTCCGTCTCATGCGCGCCAGGATAGGTCGCCGCCACGTCACTCGACGCAGCGCGCAGCGCTCATCCCGGGCGCCCGGAGCAACCCGCGCGCCTCCCGAAGCGGCCCCGCGAGGACGCCCCGGCGGTGCGGTGTCCCGCGCCCCCGGCCATCCGCGACGCCCCCGCCCGGCGGCGGCCGGCCTGCGGTGGCCCGGAGACCCCGCCGCCCGCGCCCCGCCGGCGGTTGTCCGGGCCGTTCCCTCGCGCCCCCTCAGAGCCCGTGCTTGCGTGCGACCACCCGCAGCACCGCCGCCCGCGGCAGCATCCGCCGCAACGGGAACACCAACCGCGCGTTGCTGCCCACCGCGTACAGCGGGCGCGGCCGTGCCGCCTCCACCGCCCGCAGGATCGTCGAGGCCACCCGCTCCGCGGACACCCCCGCCGCCTCGTTGGCGTTCAGGGCCCGCAGCATCCGCCCGTACTCCTCGGCGAACGGCGATCCCTCCGCCAGGTACTCGGTCCGCCGCTCACTGATCCCGGTGGCGATCGACCCCGGCTCGACCGTGGTCAACCACACGCCCCAGGGCGAGAGTTCGCGCCGCGCCGCGTCCGCGAACCCCTTCACCGCCGCCTTCGAGGCGACGTACGAGGACCGGTACGCCAGCGGGAAGCTGGCCAGCATCGACCCGACCATCACCACCCGGCCCCGGCGCCGCTCCCGCATCCCCGGCGTCAGCAGCTGGGTGAGCCGGACGGCGCCCAGCACGTTGGTCTGGAAGAGCCGCCGCAGCGCCTCCGCCGGCAGCTCCTCCAGCGGCCCGCTCTGGCTCTCCCCGGCGTTGTTGACCAGCACGTCGACGTCCCCGGCCGCGGCCGCGCAGCGCTCGATCGACCGATCGTCCGTCAGGTCGAGCGCCAGGTAGCGGACTCCGGGGATCGGGTCGGCCACCCGCTCCGGACTCCGGCTGGTGCCCAGCACCTCGTACCCGCGCTCCAGCAGCGCCCGCGCGGTGGCCGCCCCGATCCCCGAGGAGGCCCCCGTCACCAGCGCCCGCCCGCGGCCGGCCGCGGCCGCGTCGGCCGCCCCCGGCTCCGCCGCCGTCCCCGTTCCCGTCCCCGTCCCCGTCACGACAGCCTCCCCGCCAGCGCGCGGCCGGCCGCCCGCCCGGAGAAGATGCAGCCGCCGAGGAACGTCCCCTCCAGCGCGTTGTACCCGTGCACCCCGCCGCCGCCGAACCCGGCGACCTCGCCGGCCGCGTAGAGCCCCTCGAAGACGCTCCCGTCCGGCCGCACCACCTGCGAGTCCAGGGTGGTCTCGAGTCCGCCCAGGGTCTTGCGGGTCAGCAGATGCAGCCGCACCGCGATCAGCGGCCCGTGCGCCGGGTCGAGCAGCCGGTGCGGTTTGACCACCCGGGTGATCCGGTCCGGCCAGTACGCCCGCGCGTTGCGGATCGACATCAACTGGAGGTCCTTGCCGTAGCCGTGGTCCACCTGCCGGTCCCGCGCGGTGACCTCGCGCTCGATCCGCTGGTAGGAGAGCTCGGGCCCGTCCGGGGTGAGCGCGTTCATCCCGTCCACGAGCTGACGCAGCGTCGGGCGGACCACGAAGTCCTCGCCGTGGTCGAGGAAGGCCTGGATCGGGCCGGGCGCGCCCTTCTTCACCCGGGAGAGCACCTGCCGCAGGTCCTTCCCGGTGACGTCCGGGTTCTGCTCGGAGCCGGAGAGCGCGAACTCCTTCTCCACGATGGTCCTGGTGAGGAGGAACCAGGTGTGGTCGTGCCCGGTCCCGATGATGTGCCTGAGGGTGCCGAGGGTGTCGTGCCCGGGGAAGTACGGGGCGGGCAGCCGCCGCCCCTCGGCGTCCAGCCAGAGCGAGGACGGGCCCGGGATGATCCGGATGGCGTGGTCCGGCCAGATCGGGTCCCAGTTCTTGATGCCCTCTGTGTAGTGCCACATCCGGTCGCGGTTGACCACGGAGGCGCCCGCCTCCTCGGCGATGCCGAGCATCCGGCCGTCGACGTGCGCCGGCACACCGGTGATCATCGAGCGGGGCGCCGGGCCGAGCCGGTCGGCCGGCCAGTTCTTCCGCACCAGCTCGGGGTTGCCGCCGATGCCGCCGCTGGTCACCACCACCGCCTGGGCCCGGAGCTCGAACTCCCCCGCCTCGCCGCGCGAGGAGGCCACTCCGCGGGCGGCGTCCGAGGGCTCGAGGACCGTGCCCCGCACGCCGACCGCGGCGCCGTTCTCCACGATGACGCCGTCCACCCGGTGCCGGTGCCGGAACTCCACCAGGCCGCGCTCGGCCGCGGCCAGCACCGGCTCCCGGAAGACCCGCACCACCTCGGGACCGGTCCCCCAGGTGATGTGGAAGCGCGGCACCGAGTTGCCGTGCCCGCCGGCCACCCCCGCGCCCCGCTCGGCCCAGCCGACCTGCGGGGTCACCCGGAGCCCCAGCTCGTGGAGGTACGCGCGCTTCTCGCCCGCGGCGAAGGCCACGTACGCCTCCGCCCAGCGGCGCGGCCAGTGGTCCTCGCGCTCCCGGTCGAAGCCGGCCGAGGAGAGCCAGTCGTCGAGGGCGAGCTCGTAGGAGTCGCGGATGCCGACCCGGCGCTGCTCGGGGGTGTCGACCATGAACAGCCCGCCGAGCGACCAGAAGGCCTGGCCGCCGAGGTTGGCCTCGTTCTCCTGGTCGAGGACCAGCACCCGCCGTCCGGCGCGGGTGAGTTCGTAGGTGGCGACCAGGCCGGCCAGGCCGGCCCCCACCACGATGACATCGGCCGTGTCAGACATCCGCTGTGTCCTCACTCGGGTTCGGGTCGGTTTCGAAGAGGGCGCCGCCACCGCCGCCGCCGTCGTCGCCGCCGCGGCTGTAGGCGTAGAGGACGTGGAGGAAGAGCTGCTCGCGGCGCTGCTCGGCGAGTCGCGCCGCCGGCCCGTCGGGCCCGTCCGGCGCCAGCAGCACCTGGCCCATCGTGCCGTCGTGCACGGCGACCAGCGCCTGGCCGAGCGCCTGCCGGTCCGGGACGGTCCGCCCGACCCGCCGCAGCGCGCCGACGACCAGCGGCATCAGCGCGTTGGCGATGGACTCCTCACGGGCGGCGACCACCTCGCGCAGGTCGGGCTGCCGCAGCGCGTGGGCGGTGAACTCGGCGGTGACCCGGTACCAGGGGCCGTCCACCGGGGTGGCCCGCAGGGCGGCCCGGAGCACCTCCAACGGCTCGGCGGAGTCCGGGAGTTCGGACAGTCGCGCGCGCAGCTCCTGGACCATGTGCCGGGAACGCTCGGCCCACATCTCCAGGAAGAGCTCCTCCAGGGAGGTGAAGTTGGAGTAGAAGGCGCCGCGGGTGAAGCCGGCCCGCTCGCAGACCTGCTCGACGGTGGAGCGGCCGAAGCCCTCCTCGGCGAAGACGTGCAGCGCGGCGTCGAGCAGCAGGCGGCGCGTGCGGGCGCGCCGCGCGGTGAGCGTCATCGCTCGCACCTCCCTCGGGCTCCGACGGACCGGCGTTCGATACGCGAACGTATCGGATACACGAATGCATCGACAAGGGGGGCGGGGCCTCCGGACCCCGCCTACCGTGGGGCGCATGAGCACCCTCGCGCATCCGACCCGCTATCTCGTCGAGCTGCTGCCCGAGTACACCGACGGCGACGTCCCCACCCCGATCCGCACCGCCACGGTGGAGGACACCGGCCGACTGGGCGCCTCCGGCTACCCGCGCTACGCCGGCCACGGCGTGGTCGCCGACATCGACCCCGCGACCGGCGCGGTGGAGGCGGTCACCGTCGACGACGCGGAGCTGGAGTACGGGCTCACCGCCCGCGCGCGGCAGGCCGGTTAGCGGACGCAAGAGGCCCCGGCCTGTCGTACCCCCTCGCTAGAGTTGCCGCATGGGGCGACGGGGGACGGTGTCGCGGGCGGTCGCGACGAGATTCGGATGGCCGGGCCTGGCCGGGCTCGGCTGCGCGGCGGGCCTGCTGCCCGCGCTCCTCTGGCGGCTCCCCGCACGGGGCCCGGTCGCGCTGCCCCTGCTCACCCTGCTGCTCACCGCGGTGGGCGGCCTCCTCGCGGCCGGCGCCGCGGGGCTGGCCATGCTGCTGGCACCGCGACTCCGGGCCTGGTGGCAGCGGTTCGGGCGAGCTCGCGTCCGGCGCTCGGCCCGGATCGCGGTTCCCGTCCTGACCGGCCTGCTGATACTGGTGCTGGCCTGCTGGGTCGCGCTGGACAACTGGCCCGGCTCGGCGGCCGCGACCGGGGCCGGCTGGGTGCTGCGCAGCCTGGCCGCCATAGCCGCGGCCTGGGTGCCGGTGCTGGCGGCCCTCTGGCCCGAGCTCCTCGGCCGCCCCCGGCGCCGCCGGGCGGGGCCCGCCTGCGCGGCCGGCGCAACCGCCGGGCCGGGGGTGGCGCCGGCCTGGGGCCGAACCCTGTGGCCGATCCGGCGGCGGGCCCAGGGCCCGGCCGAGGAGTCCGTCAAGGGGCCGCACAATCTGCACAAGCCGCACAAGGAGCAGCTCAGAGGCCTGTTCAAGAGGCCGCCCGAGAGGCCGACCGAGAGGCCGTCCGCGCGGCCGGCCGCCGCCGGATCGCCTGGGTCCTGGCCGCCGTCCCCGCCGGATATCTGACGGCCGCTCTGCTGCTGCTCCTCCTCCCCCGCACCGGCGACGTCGGGCAGCGGCTGACCAGCGGTGCGCTGGTCGTACTGTGCGTGTGGTTCCTGATCCTGCTGATCCCCAGCCGCACCAGCGTCTTCGCCGTGGCCCACGTGGCGGGCGCGATACCGGCGGCCGTCTGGCTGATCCTGCTGATCCAGCTCGGTCGGGACACCCCCGACCGGCTGGCCCAGAACCTCGGCGGTGCCCTCCACTGGCTGGGCGGGACGGCCGCCGCCCTGGTCTTCGCCATCGGCACCGCCCACGGGCTGCGCACCCGCATCGACCGCCTGGCCGCCGCCTCCCCGCAGGCTCTCGCGGTACGCGCCCGCGCCACCATCGAACTCCCCGCGGTGGCCTTCCCGGCGTTCCTCCTCTTCGCCGGCCAGATCCTCGGCGGCGTCTGGGAGGCGCCGCTCTTCCTGCTGATGGTCTGGTACAGCGTCGCGCTCTGGCGCCGACTCGCCGCCTCGGAGCGGGCGGCCCTCTCCGCCGCCGCGGACGTGGTGCTGGCCCTGCTGCTCGGCGCGGTGCTGGTGCTGCTGCTGGTCTGGCTCGGCAACCTGCTGGACCTCGCCCCCGCCGAGATGACCCTGGTGCACGGGGTCGCCGAGCACGCGGCGGCGCTGGCCGACCTGCCCTGGTGGGCCTGGGCGCTCTGCTACGCCCTGCTGGCCGCCGGATATCTGACGGCCCTTCTGCTGCCGGGCCGGGCACTCGGCCGCGCGGCCCTGCGCGCCCTGACCGGCCGCCGCACCCGACGGGTCACCCCCGCGGTCAACGCCCTCCACCGCGGCCTCACCGTGACCCGGATCGCCCTGGTCCTGGTGGTCTTCGTGGGACTGGCCGCGCCGCCGGCCGTCGGCGGGCTCCTCGCCCGCCAGGCCCGCGCCCACTACACGGTCTCCCTGCGCAAGGAGCTCCAGGCCGAGGGCGAGTCCGCGTTCTACCGCTCGGTCATCGCCCGCTTCGCCCCCCGCGCGCCCCGGCCCGCCGTCCTGGCCCAGATGGTGCTGGAGATCCACGAGACGGAGCCGGCCCCCGACCACGGCCGGGACGGCGCCGCCCCGGCCGAGCTGCTGCTCGCCCATCGGCTGGGCCTCCTCGCCGCCCGGGCCGCCGACCCGACGGCGTACGACCAGCTGCCGGAGAGCATCACCAACCGCCCCCCGGCCCCGCAGGAGCCGGCCTCGGACGCCGTCCTCCGCCAGGAGACCGCCCCCTACGCCGACCCCCCGCCCGGCGTCGGCCAGCTGGACACCCGGCTGGCCGGGGACCGGGCCGAGCAGCGCCGGGCCGCACAGCAGGAGCACGAGCGGGACGAACTACGCGACCTCGCCGCCGAGTTGACCGCGACGGCGGTCACCAGCGCGCTGGACTCCCTCCCGCTCGGCCGCAGCGAGGCGCTCGGCGTGGTCCGCGAGTATCTGGACGGGCTGGCCGAGTCGCCGCTGCGGGACCGCTTCCTGGCCTGGACCGCCCGGGTCGAGCGGGCGGTCCGCGCGAGTGGGATCCGCCGCCCGCCGGCCGCGGACACCCTGGTCGATCCCGACCCGACCGCGCTGCGCCTGGCCGCCGACGCCCAGCTGACCGACGACCTGATGGCCGCCCACGACCTGACCGGCACCGACCCCGAGCAGAAGCGCGCCGACGGCGAGGCGCCGCTGGCCGGGGCGGTCCACCTGGCGCAGCAGTCGCAGGGGGTGGAGACCGGCAGCCACCCCTGCACCGGCTGCGTCCACCTCCCGCAGCCCGGCGAGGGGGAGCACGGCGGCATCGGCGGCGAGGAGGGCGGCTTCCACGGCGAGTGACCCGCCGTCAGGGCACTTGTCCGGCGGCTGCTCCCGGGGCAGGGTGGCGGGCATGGTTGAGACGAATGGATCATCCGCCGCTTCCGCCCAGCCCGCCGGTACGCCCTCCGCCCGGCCGCCGTTCCGCGCCGACCACGTCGGCAGCCTGCTGCGACCGGCCGAGCTCAAACGCGCCCGCGAGGAGTACGCCGCGGGCAAGCTGGACGCGGCAGGGCTGCGCGCCGCCGAGGACACCGCCATCCGCGAGGTGGTGGCGATGCAGCGGGAGGCCGGACTGCGCACCGCGACCGACGGCGAGTTCCGGCGCGCCAGCTGGCACATGGACTTCATCTACTCCCTCGGCGGCATCGAACGCGTCGAGGAGGAGGGGCTGCACGTCACCTTCCACAACCCGGAGGGAGACATCGAGTTCAACCCGCCGGCCGCCCACGTCACCGAACGGATCTCGCTGCCGAGGACGGTCTTCGCGGAGGCCTTCGAGTTCCTCCGGGACACCGCGGGCAGCGGCGTCACGCCCAAGCTGACCATCCCCTCGCCGAGCATGGTGCACTACCGCGGCGGACGTACCGCCATCTCCGCCGACGTCTACCCCGAGCTGGAGGGCTTCTGGGCCGACCTGTCCGCCGCCTACGCCGCGCAGATCCAGGGGGTCCACCGCCTCGGCTGCCGCTACCTCCAGCTGGACGACACCAGCCTGGCCTACCTCAACGACCCCGAGCAGCGGCAGTACGTCGCCGGACTGGGCGGCGACGCCGAGCACCAGCACGAGACCTACATCGCCACCATCAACCGCGCGCTGGCCGGCCGGCCCTCGGACCTGACCGTCACCACCCACATGTGCCGGGGCAACTTCGCCTCCTCCTGGGTGGCCAGCGGCGGCTACGACTTCGTCGCCGAGGCCCTCTTCGGCGGGCTGGACGTGGACGGCTTCTTCCTGGAGTACGACGACGAGCGGTCCGGCGACTTCGCCCCGCTGCGGTTCGTGCCCAAGGGCAAGCGGGTGGTGCTGGGCCTGGTCACCACGAAGCGACCGGAGCTGGAGAGCAAGGACGCCCTGAAGCGGCGGATCGACGAGGCCGCCCGCTACGTCGACCTCGACCAGCTGTGCATCTCCCCGCAGTGCGGCTTCTCCTCGACCGTCGAGGGCAACAAGCTCACCGCGGACGACCAGCGCCGCAAGCTGGAGCTGATCGTGGAGACCGCCACGGAGGTCTGGGGCGCGCTCTGAGCACCGTCTGCCCGCCGCGGCCGCCCGCGTTCGGCCCCCGCGCCCCCGCCTCGGAGGTTAGCCTTCCCAGTGGGGGAGCGGCGCGGTGCGGCATGGTGCGGGAGGCGCGCGGCGATGACGGTGCATCAGGTGACCCAGAACGACACCGAGGTGACGGCGGCGGCCGGGGACGAGATCGTGGTGCGGGTTCCGGAGAACTCCGGTACCGGCTACCGCTGGGCGGTCACCTCGGTCGGGCGCGGCCTCGAGGTCCTGGAGGAGTTCTTCACTCCGCCCGCGGCCCTGCCGGGCGGCGGCGCCCCGCGGCCGGGCCCGCCCACCGGTGAGCGGGCGGTCCGGCTGCGGGTGCTGCCGGACAGCCGGGCCCCCTCGGAACTGCTCCTCCAGTACCGCCGCCCCTGGGAGGCCTCCCCCGCCCGCGCCTTCACCCTGCGGGTGGTGCCCGGCTGACGGCGTACGGCGCACCTGACGGCGCGCCAGAAGCGGAGCGGTGCGGGTGGTTCCGCATGATGGGGTGGTGATCTGTGTCGTCTTCGCCCTGCTCACCGCCGTGGCCAACGGGACCGCCTCGGTGCTCCAGCGCCGTGCCGCGGCGAACACACCGAGCTCGGACGCGATGCGGCTGTCGCTGATCCGGGACCTGCTGCGGCAGCGGGTCTGGCTGGGCGGGATCGCGATGACCATCCTGGCCGCGATCTGCCAGGCGGTGGCGCTGGCCACCGGACCGATCGCGGTGGTACAGCCGATCTTCGTGGTGGAACTGCCCGCCACCCTGCTGCTGGCCGGCTTCGTCTTCCACCGCCGCGTCTCCCGGCGCACCTGGACCGGGGTGGTGCTGATCGCCGGCGGACTGGCCGCGGCGATGGCGATGGCGGCGCCCGGCGGCGGCAGCGAGTCGGTGAGCAGCGGGTGGATCTGGATCCCCACCCTGGTGGTCACCCTCGGCTTCGAGTTCCTGGTGGTGTCGGCGGCGATGCGCGGAAGCTCCCGCTCCCGGGCGGCCCTCCTCGCCCTAGGCGCCGCCTGCGGCTACGCCCTGACCGCCGCGCTGATGAAGGACGCGATGGCCCTGCTGGACGAGGGCCGTGGGCCGGCCGCCCTCTTCTCCGCCTGGCAGCTCTACGCCACCGCGGCGGCCGGCGTGGGGGCGCTCTTCCTGCTGCAGAACGCGCTGCAGGCAGGATCGCTGGCGGTCTCCCAGCCGGTGCTCTCCCTGGGCGACCCGGTGATCAGCGTGGCCTACGGCGTCACCCTCTTCGGGGAGACCGTCCGCACCGGCTGGTGGCTGCTGCCGATCGTGGTCGCGCTGGGGGTGATCGCGGTCGGCTGCGTCATCCTCTCCCGCTCCCCGCTCGCCTCGGTGATCTCCCCCGACGCCGACGCGAGCGCCGAGGCCACCACCGACGCGCCCACCGAAGCGAACCCGGGAGCGAGCGCCCGCGCGAAGGCCTCGGGGCCGGACGCTCCGGGGGAGTCCGGCCCCGAGGAGCGCTGGGCGCCCTGACAGCAGACGCCCCGACGCCCCGACGCCTGACGGCCTGACGTCTGACGCCCGGCTGCCTGACGCCTCGCCCCCCGCTACATGTTGATCAGGTGGCCGGCCAGCCCGTGGATGGCCTCCTTCACCGCCTCGCCCAGGGTGGGGTGGGCGTGGATGTTCCGGCCGACCTCGTGGACCGTCAGGTCCCACTGCTGGGCCAGGGTCAACTCCGGCAGCAGCTCGGTGACCTCGGGCCCGATCAGATGGGCGCCCAGCAGCTCGCCGTACTTCCCGTCGGCGATCACCTTGACGAAGCCCACCGTGTCGCCCAGCCCGTTGGACTTGCCGTTGGCGCTGAACGGGAACTTCTGCACCCGGACGTCGTAGCCCGCCTCGCGGGCCTGCGCCTCGGTGAAGCCGAAGGAGGCGATCTGCGGCTGGCAGTAGGTGGCCCGCGGCACCATCCGGTAGTCGATCTCCATGGTCTCGGCGTCGCCGATGGTCTCGGCCGCCACCATGGCCATCGCCTCGGCGGTGTGCGCCAGCATCAGCTTCGCGGTGACGTCACCGATCGCGAAGATGTGCGGGACGCTGGTGCGCATCCGCCCGTCCACGTCGATCGCCCCGCGCTCGGTGAGCCGCACCCCGGTGTTCTCCAGGCCGTAGCCCTCCACCCGGGGCTGGAAGCCGATCGCCTGCAGGACCTTGTCGGCCTCCAGCACCTGCCGCTGCCCGCCGGTGGTGACGTGCACCTGCACCTTCTGCGAGCGGTCCTCCGGGTCGATGATCGACTCGACCCGGGTGGAGGTGAGGACGTCGACCCCGAGCTTGCGGTAGCGCTTGAGGAGCTCGGCGGAGACCTCCTCGTCCTCGGTGGGCACGATCCGGTCGAGGAACTCGACCAGGGTGACCCGCACTCCGTAGTTCCGCAGCACATACGCGAACTCGACGCCGATCGCCCCGGCCCCGGCGATCACGATCGACTCGGGCAGCTCGTCGGAGAGGATCTGCTCCTCGTAGGTGACGACCCGCTCGCTGAGCGAGGTGCCGGGCAGCAGCTTGGTGGTGGCGCCGGCGGCGATGATGCAGTGGTCGAAGGTGACGCTCTGGGTGCCCCCGTCGAGAAGGCTGACGGAGAGGGTGTGGGGGTCGGTGAACGAGCCGCGGCCGTGGATCTCCTGGATCTTGTTCTTCTTCATCAGGTAGTGGATGCCGCGCACCCGCCCGTCGGCCACCTTGCGGCTCCGGGTGAACGCCTCGCGGTAGTCGAAGCCGACCTTGCCCTCGATCCGGATGCCGAAGGTCTCGGCCTCGTGGCCGACCAGATAGGCGAGTTCGGCATTGCGCAGCAGCGCCTTGGACGGGATGCAGCCGACGTTGAGGCAGACCCCTCCCCAGTACTTCTCCTCGACCACGGCGACCGACATCCCCAGCTGGGCGCAGCGTACGGCCGCGGTGTAACCGCCCGGTCCGGCTCCCAGTACGACCACGTCGAAGTGTTCACTCATACCCCGCACGATACGGCCCCCGGGCCGGGCCCGCCGCGAGCGGCACGGCCCCTCCCCGACGCGATCACCGCGCCGCCGGACGTACCGCCGGACGTACCGCCCGACGTGCCGCATGACCTACGGTCCGACGTACCGTCGGACGCACCGCCGAGCTCCCGCCGAGCCACCGCCGACGTACCGTCAACCGGCCTCCTCCGCCGCGCGCTTGAGCAGCGCGAGCCGGGCGTCCCAGGCCTCCGCCCGGGCGGCGAGCCACTGCGCGGAGGCGGTGAGCCGCTCCGGCAGCACCCGGTAGCGGACCTCACGTCCGCTCTTCCGCGCCTCGACCAGACCGGCCGCCTCCAGCGCGACCAGGTGCTTGACCACGGCCTGCCGGGAGACCGGCAGCCGCTCGGCCAGCCGGGTCGCGCTCGCCTCGCCCAGGGTCGCGATGAAGTCGAGCAGCCGGCGCCGGGTCGGATCGGCCAGCGCCGAGAAGACGGCTCCTATCCCGTCCTCGCCGGTCGACTCGGTCACTCCGCGTCCTCCCCCACCCCCGAGAGGGCCCGCTTTCGCAGCACGTCCATCATGATCCGCCAGCCCTCGGCATTGCCCTCGACGGCCTTCCGCCGCTCCTCGTCGGAGAGGTCCAGCTCCTCGAAGCCGGTCTCCAGGACCCGGACGGTGGTGCCCTCGCCGCTCTCCTCCACCCAGAATTCCACGAGGGTTCCCTTGCTCCGGTCCAGCGCCTCGCCGGGCTTGAGGGCCGCCCAGCGGTAGGCGAGGTACCTGGGCGGGTCCGAGGCCTCCAGCCGGCCCCCGAACCGCCCGTAGCGGGGGTCCTCGACGATGTCCAGACCGCCCTCGCGGGAGCGCTTCTGACCGGCGGTGCCGCCGTCCGGCCCGCCGATGAACCAGCCGGGCTGGGAGACCAGCTCCCACACCCGGTCCAGCGGGGCCCCGATCGTGATCTCCCGCTCGATCCCGTCCCGTCGGCCGCCCTGGTCAGCCATCACGACCACACCCCTTCACAGTCAGGTCGTCCATTCGCAACCTCATGGTTGCACATCACCTCGCCGAAACGCAACCCCGAGGTTGCACATCCCTTCTCCCCGACCGCCCCGGCAGAGGGTGCACCCTGGACCGCGCGGCCCCCGGCCGCATAGCCTCCCGGAATGGTCGAGCAAGCGTTCCCCACCCAAGCGCCGCCGGCCTCCGAACCGGAGGCCGGCACCCGATTCGTCCCGGTGGACGGCTGTTTCAACTTCCGTGACCTGGGCGGCTACCAGACCCGCGACGGACGAACCGTCGCCTGGCGCACCCTCTTCCGCTCGGACGGCCTCCACCGGATCACCGACGACGGCGCCCCCTCCTTCCTCTCCCTGGAGATCGCCACCGTCGTCGACCTCCGCAGCGTCGCCGAGGTGGAGCAGCGCGCCTGGTCCCCGCCCCCGGCCTGGACCGGCCGCCGCCACCACCTCCCGGTCTTCACCGTCCTGCCGGACTGGTCGGCCCTCAGCCCCGAGGAGATGGACGGCGAGGACGTCGCCGCCGACCACTACTACGACCTGGTGCACAGCGAGGAGGGCGCGACCGCCTTCCGCTCGGCGATCGAGCTGCTCTCCTCCCCGCACAACCTCCCGGCCCTCTTCCACTGCGCGGCCGGCAAGGACCGCACCGGCATCCTGGCCGCCCTGGTCCTCGGTCTCCTCGGGGTGCCCAACCGGGACCTGATCGAGGACTACGCGCTCAGCGACGAGGCCACCGCCCGCTGGGCCGCGAGCATCCGCGCCGGCCAGTCCGGCGACGACACGGGCGACGACACCGGCAACGGCCACTGGGACCGCATCCCCCGCTCCATCCGCGAGGCCAAACGCCACACCATGACCCGCTTCCTGAACCGACTGGACACCGACTACGGCTCCCTCCACGGATTCGCCGAACGACTCGGCGTCCCCGCGAGCACCGTCGACGACCTCCGCACCCGGCTGCTGGTCTGACGGCCCGCCGGCCCCGAACCTGCGGGCCCGGCGGCCGACCCGACGGCCCGACAGTCCAGCGGTCCAGCGGTCCGGCGCCCCGTCAGTCCGGCGCTCACTCGCCCCCGGCAGGCACCGTCACTCGTCCGAAGCACCGTCGCCCGGTGAGGCGTCGACCTCCTCGGGGATCTCCCGCCCCTGCTCGTCGACCCGCACCCCGCGGCGGCTCAGCCGCTCCCCCACCAGTGCCCCGCCGTACACCACGAAGCCGACTCCGACCAGCCAGGACTGCACCACCAGCAGCACCCCCGCGGCCCCGTACGTCACCGCGTTGGAGACCAGCAGCGGGGAGAAGACCAGTACCGAGAACCCCCGCAGCCCGATCAGCCCCAGCACGGTGGCGACCGCCCCCCACCACAGCGAGCGCCACGGCACCCGGCCGCCCAGCAGGAAGTGCGGCCCCCACCAGAAGAACAGCACCCCCGTGCCCACAGTGGAGAGGAAGCGCAGGCTCTCCTCCCAGTTCGAGTTGCCGAGGAGGTTCCAGCTCTGCGCCGTGGCGTCCAGGTAGAGGGTGACCAGGACCAGCCAGAGCGCCTGCCGCCACACCTTGTGCCAGGGCCCGCTCGGCAGCCCCCAGATCTTCTCGTAGCCGGTCTGCACGCTGCCCGCGAAGGACAGACCGAAGAACCAGAGCACCACCAGCGAGAGGACACTGGTGGTGCCCAGCACCCGGCCCGGGGAGGCGAAGAGGCTCCGGACCGACTCCGCCGGCTGCCCCTCAAGGCCCATTCCGTCGATCAGCCACTGCGCGAAACTGGCGTGCTCGGTGGGGATCGCGTCCGCGACCAGTACCAGCAGCGGCATCATGGTCACCACGCCGAGCGCCGCGAAGCCCATGCCCCGGTGGAGCAGTTCCAGCTGCTGGCCGCGCTGCCACAGCCCGGCGCCCCAGCGCAGGACCGGCCCCATGCGCCCTCCGTCGCGCACTCCGCGCCTCCCGCTTTCGCCGCCTCCCGCTTCGGCCGCCTCCGCACCGAGGCTAACCCCCGGCACCTGGCCGGACCCGCTGCCCCGCGCGGGACCGTACGCCCCGTCACCCGCTGGGCGCAGCCGCAGCCCTCAGCCGGGTGCCCGCCCCCGCCCCGCCCACACCGACGACCCGCCACCCGCCACCCGCCACCCGCACGATCCCCGCCTCGGCCGCCCCACTGGCCGCCGCCCGCCCCTCCGGCGGCGCCGGGGCTGGGCAACGGCCGTCCCGGGTGTTTCCCTGGAGACCTGGACCCGGCGGTGCGGGGAGGCGCCACCGGAGCCCGGGGGGAGGGCGGGGACGGCATGACCGCGCTGGAACCTGAGGATCCGCCGCAACTGGGCGGCTACCGCCTGCTCCGCCGGCTCGGCGCGGGCGGGATGGGCCGGGTCTATCTGGCCCGCTCGCGCGGCGGCCGCGCGGTCGCGCTCAAGGTCATCCGCCCGGACCTGGCCGAGGACGAGTCCTTCCGGGCCCGCTTCGCCCGTGAGGTCGCCGCCGCCCGCGCGGTGAGCGGGGTCTTCACCGCGGCCGTGGTGGACGCCGACCCGAACGGACCGATCCCCTGGCTGGCCACCGAGTACGTGGCCGGCCCCTCGCTCTCCGCCGCGGTCCGCGGGCAGGGTCCGCTGCCCCCGCAGTCGGTGCGGGCACTGGCGGCGGGGCTCGCCGAGGCACTGGCCGCCATCCACCGCGCCGGGGTGATCCACCGCGACCTCAAGCCCTCCAACGTGCTGCTCGCGATGGACGGCCCGCGGGTGATCGACTTCGGGATCTCCCGGGCGGCCGAGGCCACCGCCCTCTCCCAGGGCGTGACCGGCACCGGCATGGTGGTCGGATCCCCCGGCTTCATGTCCCCGGAGCAGATCGAGGGCGGACCGGTCACTCCGGCCACCGATGTCTTCGCGCTGGGCGCGGTGCTCGCCTTCGCGGCCAGTGGCGCCCCGCCGTTCGGCGAGGGCGCCACTCCCGCGATGCTCTACCGGGTGGTCCACAGCGAACCCCGGCTGGAACAGGTGCCACCGGAGTTGCGCCCGCTGATCGAAGCCTGCCTGGCCAAGGACCCGGCCGCGCGCCCCTCCCCCGACGCCCTCCTCGACCATCTGGAGAACGCCGCGGACGCCGCCCGCACCCAGGCCGGCTGGCTCCCGGTGGCCGTCACCGGAATGATCACCCAGGTCGCGGCCGACCTCCCCGGCTCGCTCGCCTACCCCCGCACCCAGACCGCCGGTCCGGCCGGCCCCACCACCGGCACCCCGCCCACCGCCGCACTGCCCCACCCCGCCCCGACCTGGGCGGACCCGAACGCCACCGGCCCGGCCGGCACCCCCGGCCCTCTCCGGGCGGCCCACCCCCGCCCTGGACCGGCGGAGCCGTCCCCACCGCCACCGGCCCCACCACCGGCCCCGCCACCGGCCCAAGCCCGACCGGCCGCCCTCCGACCGGCCCGCCCGCCACCGGCCCGCCGCCACCACCCGGCACCAGAACCGCCGGATCGCGCTGCTGATCCTGGCCGCACTGCTGCTCCTCGGGCTCCTCGGCTACGCGGTCTACGCCCTGGCGAAGTCCTCCGGCGGGCACTCCCCCAGTCGCACCCCGCCGCCGTCCGCCTCCAGCGGCCCGTCCTCCTCGGCCTCCGCCGCGCGGATCACCGTCCCCGACGTCACCGGCGACTCCGAGGCCACCGCCCGGCAGCGGCTGGTCCGCGCCGGCTTCACCGCCTCGGCGATCAGCGTCCACCGCACCTGCTCCGGCTACTCCGCCGGCCGCAGCGGCGTACTGGACCAGTCGCCCGCCGCCGGCGCCGACGTCGCCGGCGGCTCCTCGATCTCCCTCACCGCGGAGGCCACCGACTGCCTGCGCTACCCCGACGAGACCGGCCGCCCGGCCTCCACCGCCCGCTCGGACCTCGCCGGCCTGGGCTTCACCTCGGTCAGCACCCTTACCGCGAGCGGCTGTTCGGGTTCGGACCCGGCCGGCACGGTCGAGTCGCAGTCCCCCGCACCCGGCGGTTACGCCGCCCTGCGCCCCTTCACCCCGATCACCCTCACCGCCCAGCCCTCCGGCTGCTCCGGGGCCGGCACCCCGCCGACCACCGCGCCGACCACACCGAACTCCCCGCCCCCACCACGGCCACCACCCCGCCGCCGACCGCACCCACCACCGGCACCACCGGTGGTTCGACGGGCGGAGGCACCGGCGGCTCCACCGGCGGAACGGGCGGCCTGCCCAGCGGCACCAACCCCACCGGGCAGCAGCCCTCGTCCGGCCGCTGACGCCGGGTCACCACGTCGCCGCGTCACCGGGTCCGCGCATCACCGTGTCAGCCCGTCACCGCGCCAGCGACCGGACGAGAGCAGGCCTCAGGCCGCCGTGCCGCCGGAGTAGTCGGAGGCGAAGGCGTTCTCGATCACCGAGGCTACGCCGCTGTCCGTGAGGATGATCCCCAACTCCCGGTTGTTGTCCAGCGAGTTGCTGGAGACGTTCATCGAGCCCGCCTCCACCTTCTGGGTGCTCAGTCCGTAGTCCGCGACCAGCGCCTTGGCGTGGATGTAGAAGCCGGTGCTGGAGGAGTAGCCGACCACCTTGGCGCCGGCGGCCTTCACCTCGGACACCTCGCTGGAGTAGCTGGACGGCTTCTCCAGCACCACCCGCACGGCCACCCCGGCCTTGGCCCGGGCCGCGATCGCGGAGACCACACTGCTGTCGCCGAACTCCTCCTCCTCGACGTCCAGGGTCTTGGTCGCCCCGTTGATCACCGAGAGCAGCCGGGACCGGGAGTCGGTGGGCGACCACAGCAGGTTGTCGCCGTCCGAGGGGGTGACCGCACTGTGCGCGTAGTCCGCGTCGAAGACCGCCTCTATCGCCTTGACGTCGGCGCTGTCGTCGTCGAAGACGCCGTAGTCCCGGCTGGTCGGGTAGTACTTCGCGGTCAGGTTCCCGGTCAGGACCAGCGACTTGGCGCCGTCCACCGTGATGGTCTTCTGGTGGGTGTAGACGTACGAGGAGGACGACCAGACGATGCCCACCCCGGCCGACTTGAGGTCGTTGTAGTCGGTGTCGTTGACGGTGGTCCGGGTGCCGTCAAGGATCACCCTGACCTTCACGCCCTTGTTCTTCAGTGCGATCAGGTCGTTCACCACGGTGGAGTCGCTCAGCTCGTACATCGTCATGTCGAGCGAGGTGGTGGCCGAATTGATGAAGGAGTAGATCGTGGGCTCGCTGCTGCCGAGGTCGAAGGCGAAGCCCGTGTAGGTGGCGGCGTGGGCGGGGGCCGCGGCGGTGAACACCGCGGCCCCGGCGGCCACCACCGCGGCGGCGGCCCGGCGTATCGAGGGGGAAGTACGCGACATCGGGTTTCTCCTGTGGGAGTCCTGTGAGTCCGGTGGTTCCTGGAAGTTGACGCTCCGTCAGCCGATCGGGCCGACGGCCGAATCCAGCACACCACGCGCGTAGACCCCGAGGAAGAGACTTCCGGTGAACATGTCATGTACGCCACCCCGGACCCCTGACCTGCCTACCGGCGGACATGTAGCAGGATGAACACCATGAGTGTTGTGAAGATCAACGTCCTGACCGTTCCGACCGAGGCGCGCGAGGTGCTGGAGCAGCGGTTCGCCTCCCGGGCCGGGGCCGTGGAGTCCTCCGACGGCTTCGAGTGGTTCGAGCTGCTGCGCCCCGTCGAGGGCACCGACCAGTACCTCGTGTACACCCGCTGGCGTTCCGAGGAGGATTTCCGCACATGGATGGAGGGCCCGATGCAGGCGGCCCACCAGGGCGGGGGCTCCGGACAGGGCGAGGGGGCAGCGCGCCGGCCGGCCGCCTCCAACTCCACTCTCTGGTCCTTCGAGGTGGTCCAGCAGGCCTCGCCCAAGGCCGGCTGAGCCGACGAAGCGCACACACCACGGGCACAATCACCGCGATCTCACCATCATTCGATGGCACAGTGAACTGTGACGTCCGGATGTGCAGGAAGTGAGTTCGAGGCGTTCTAGGATTCACCCCAGAGGGCCTGCCGTTCCCCCGTGCGGCAGGCCCTCTGTTCGTGTGTCGGGCGCGTGTGCGCGTTCCGGCTGCGCGCGTAGCCTGGAGGACGAGGGCAGGAACAGTCAGGGCAGCCCCGGAACGCCGTCAGGGAGCGCCCACCATGGATCTCCAGTTCACCGACCGCACCGATGCAGGCCGCCGACTCGCCGCCCGCCTGGTGGAGTCCTCCTCCCTGCGGGTCGCGGATCCGCGGCGCGGCCCCGCCCCGGTCGTCCTGGGACTCCCCCGCGGCGGGGTCCCGGTGGCCGCCGAGGTCGCCCGGGCGCTGGGCGCCCCGCTCGACGTCGTCCTGGTGCGCAAACTCGGTCTGCCCGCCCAGCCCGAGCTGGCCATGGGCGCCCTGGGCGAGGGCGGGGTCGAGGTGCTCAACCCCGAGGTGCTGGAACAGGGCGGGGTCTCCGACGAGGAGCTCGCCGCCGTGCGTGAGGCGGAAGCCGCCGAGCTGGCCCGGCGCGCCCGCCGCTACCGCGGTGACCGGCCGCGGGTTCCGCTGGCCGGCCGTACGGCCGTGGTGGTGGACGACGGCATCGCCACCGGAGCGACCGCGAACGCGGCCTGCCGGGTGGTGCGCGCGGCCGGCGCCGCCCGGATCGTGCTGGCCGCTCCCGTCGCTCCGAGCGACTGGACCCGCCGCCTCTCCGAGGCGGCCGACGAGCTGGTCTGCGTCCACGTGGCGGACGAGTTCTACGGGATCGGCCAGTTCTACCAGGACTTCCGGCAGACCGGCGACGGCGAGGTGGTCGCCCTCCTGTCCGAGGCCGCCGGAGCGCCCTCAGCCCCCGGGGCCGCCGGGAGC
Source organism: Phaeacidiphilus oryzae TH49 (assembly GCF_000744815.1). NCBI lineage: Bacteria > Bacillati > Actinomycetota > Actinomycetes > Kitasatosporales > Streptomycetaceae > Phaeacidiphilus > Phaeacidiphilus oryzae. Next base: position 235,669 of record NZ_JQMQ01000004.1, on the reverse strand, counting down.
GCCGGGAGCGCCGGGCACCGTAAGGCGGGCTGACCTCCACCCGAGCGCGACACTGGAGGGAGAGCCCTCAGCACTCTTCGCGTTGCGGGAGGCGACCCCGATGACCACCCCCACCCACGGCAGTCACCGCCTCCGCGAGCGGACGCGGCCCCGCACGCCCTCCCGCGCGGAGGGCCGGCGCTGGTCGCGGACCGGCACGGAACCGGTGACGGCGATGAGCGACCTGCCCCTGCGCCGGGCGCTCTCCCGGCTCTTCGCCCCGCTCTTCCTGGCCGGGACGGTGGCGTTCTCCGTTCTCGCCGCCGACGCCGACGCGCACAGCGGCTACGCCCGGACCGCGTACGTCGCCTTCGCCGCGCTCTGCGCCGCCTTCGCCGTGCTGGCGCTGGCCGACCTGGTCCTGGTCGCGCGTCGGATCCGGGAACGCAGCGCCTGGCGGGGCGCCGGCACCGGAGACGACGGCGGCAACAGGAATGACGGCAACGCCCGCAACGCCCGCAACGACGGCGACGACCGCAACCGGTCGAGGAGGGGCGCTCGCCCCCGCTGATCAGGCGTCCGCCGTCGCCTTGGCGTCCTCGTCCCCCGTCTCCGGCGCGGGCTTCGGCTTCGGCGGCTCCGGGCGGTAGAAGGCGCGGAGCAGCCCGCCGGCCGCCGCCGCGCCGATGCCGGCGGCGGCCAGCGCCGCGAGCGGCCCGGAGGCCAGGCGGCCCCTGCGGCCGATCGCGCGGTCCACCGACAGCCGGCCGGGGCCCAGCGCCGCGGCGGCCAGCGCACCCGCGGCGACCATCCCGGTGTACTCCCAGCCGCCCTTGAAGACGAAGAAGCCCTTGCCCCGGTGGTCGGTCCTGGCCGCCACGGCCATCAGGCCCACCGCCGCGGCCGCGGGCAGCGGGTTGCCCAGGCCGAGGGTGAGCCCGGCGCCCGCGGCCATCTCGGTGCCGGCGGCCATCCGGGCGTGCACCGCGCCCGGCCGCAGCCCGAGCGCGTCGAACCACTTGCCGGTGCCCTCCAGGCCGCCCGGCCCGGTGACCTTGTTCCAGCCGTGCACGAAAAGCATCGGTCCCAGAGTTCCGCGCAGTACCAGCGAGGCCGTCTCCGACATGGTGCGCTCCCCTTCCACCGCCCTGACGCCTGCTTGATATCAGCGCGAGCCCGACGGGACAAGGGGCATCCGGCCGAATCTGACGTATCGTCAGTCCGGGGTGAGGGCGTCCACGAGTGGTCGCGGCCGTTGGCGGCGAACAACCGTTTGAGAGGATGGGGCGAGATCATCCGGAGTCCCGCTCCCCGCCCCCGGCGGCGGACGGGACGGGAGACGGGAGAACCGCACACCCATGCGCCTGCTGCTGATCCGACATGGCCAGACCTCGTCGAACGTGAGCCACTCCCTGGACACCGCCGTGCCGGGCGCGCCCCTGACCGAGCTCGGCCAGGGGCAGGCGGAGGCCCTTCTCGGCACCCTGGCCGACGAGCGGATAGCGGCGGTCTACGCCTCCGACCTGATCCGGACCCAGCAGACGATCGCGCCGCTGGCCGCCGAGCGCGGCCTGGAGACGCGGATCCGCGGCGGCCTGCGGGAGATAGCGGCCGGCGACCTGGAGATGGCCGACGACCCCGAGTCCATCCGGATCTACATGCGGACGGTGCTGGCCTGGGCGAGCGGGGACACCGCGGACCGGATGCCGGGCGCCGAGACCGGCGACGAGTTCCTGGCCCGCTACGACGCGGTGGTGGAGGAGGCCGCGGACCGGGCCGGCGCGGAGGGGGCGGGCGACACCGGCGCGGTGGCGCTGGTCAGCCACGGCGCGGCGATCCGCACCTGGACGGCGGCCCGGGCGGAGAACGTGGACCCGGTCTTCATCGCCGAGCACGGTGTCCCCAACACCGGCGTGGTGGTCCTCGAGGGCAGCCCCGGGGCGGGCTGGAAGGCGCTGTCCTGGGCCGGGGAGCAGCTCGGCGGCTGACGAGCGGCCCGAGCTGACGACGGGTCACCCCGTTGGGCCGGTGCGTTGGCGGACGCGTTCCGCGCGCGCTGAGAATCGGGCATGAGCTCTCAACACCAGGCCAGCGATCCCGACCACCGGGCGGACGCCGGAGCGGGCGCCGGAGCCGGCGCCGGCTCCGCCCCCGGTGCGGACACCGGTCCGCAGTACACCCAGGACTTCGCGCGGGACCAGGAGCAGGCTGCCGGACCGGGCCACGCGCAGGGCGCTCCGCACGGCACCGCGCATGGCACTGCGCACGGCACCGCGCCGGGCTCTGCACACGGCACCGCGCCGGGCTCGGAGCACGAGCGGCGGGAATCCCGGCAGGAACCCCCGGGGCCGATCAACTACCTGGTCCGACGCGGCTGGCAGGGCCTGCTGGTGACCGGTGTGGCGGCGATCGTCCTCGGCAGTCTGGTGCTCGCCTGGCCGGGCGAGACGCTGGTCGTGGTGGGCGTGCTGTTCGGCGTGTACCTGGTGGTCACCGGCGTCTTCCAGCTGTTCACCGCCTTCGGCACGCACGGCGGCGGCGGGATGCGGGCGCTGGCGTTCATCAGCGGCGCCCTCTCCATCGTGCTGGGCCTGTTCTGCTTCCGCGGCACGCTGGAGTCGATCTTCCTGCTGGCGATCTGGATCGGGATCGGCTGGCTCTTCCGGGGCATCTCGCTGGCGATGGCGTCGTTCTCCGACCCGGCGATGCCGGCCCGCGGCTGGCAGGGCTTCGTCGGCGTGGTGAGCGCGCTGGCCGGTGTGGTGCTGATGGTGTCGCCGTTCCGCTCGATCGCGGTGCTGACGCTGGTGGCCGGCATCTGGCTGATCGTCCTCGGGTTCAGCGAGGTGTTCGCCGCCTTCCGGGTGCGGAACCGCGCCAAGGACCTGCCGCACCGGCTCTGACCCGCGCCGCCCGCCGCGGGCCGCGTAGTCCGCGCAGGCCGCGAGCCACTGGCGGCGAGCCGCGAGCCGCAAGCCGCCGGAACCGCTCACGCCGACCGGCCGCCCCACCGACGGAGTCCGCCCCGGAGCCGAGGCTCCCGGGGCGGACTCATGCCGTCTCCGCGCCGGCGTCAGCTTCGGTAGTTCTCCACCTCGTCGGCCGGGCGGACCTGGGCGTCGTCGGGGTTCTCGCCGAACTCCTGGCGGGCCCGCCGCTGGCGGAGGAGGTCCCAGCACTGGTCGAGGCGGACCTCGATGCCGAGCAGCTCCTCGCGGGCGCCTTCCTCGCCGGCGCCGCCGGCCGAGATCTCCGCCCGCAGGGCGCGTTCGCGCTCCACCATGGCGCCGATGTCGGAGATGATGTCCGCGTCGCCGCTGCGGCGCGAGGGAGCGTTCCCGGTCTGGTCATTCTGGCTCATGGGCCCCATTCTCTGCGGGGCCGCGGCCCGCCGCCAGCCGTCGGCCGCCGGGCCGGTCGGCCCGGTCGCGGTCGCGGCGGCGGGCCTGGAAGCCGGCCGAGCCGGCGGCCAGCTTGTTCAACAGGGCGGCCAGGGTGCGGCTTTCGTCCGGGGTGAGGGAGGACGCCCATTCCTGCTCGCGTTCGTTCTGGGCGGCGAAGGCGTCGGTGATGGCGTCGTGGCCCGCGTCGGTGAGGTCGAGGAGGACCGCCCGGCCGTCGTGCGGGGCCCGCCGGCGCTCCACCAGGCCGTCCCGGTCGAGGGTGTTGACCAGGGCGGAGACGGCGGCCCGGCTCATCCCGGTGAGCTCGGCGACCTTGCGGGCCTCGACCGGTCCGGTGTGCCAGATCGCGAAGAGCACCCGGAAGCCCGGCCAGGAGAGGCCGCGCGGCCGGTGGACGCCGGACTCCAGGTCGTAGACGATCATGCTCGCGGCCCGGGTGAGGGTGAGCACCAGTCGCATCGCCAGCGGGTCGAGGCCGGGGAGCTCGCGGCCCGAGCGGCCGATGGCGTAGTCGATGAAGGACCAGAAGTCGAGCTCCTCCGGGTCCCTGCGCTGCTCGTTGGACACGTCCTTGGACACGTCCGGAGTCTAGGCGGTGCGCCGGCCGGACCCGGGAGCCGCGAAACCGCGCACGAGGGGTTCCCAAGGCGCTGCGGCAGGCGTACCGTGCGGAACACGGGCAGATAATCAAAGCTTTGACCATCTTCCCGGCCCGCACCTTCCGAAACAGGTGACCGCCGCGATGCCAGACCCCCTGCCGTCGATGGAGATCCACGCCTCCCAGCCGCCGCCCACCCCCGGCGCCCTCCGCGCCTGCCTCTCCCGGTTCGCGACCGGGGTCACCGTGGTCACCTACGACACCCCCGAGGGCCCGCGCGGGGCGACCATGAACTCCTTCACCTCGGTCTCGGCCGAGCCGCCACTGGTCCTGGTGAGCGTGGCGCGCCGGGCGCGCTGCCACGGTCCGCTCGGTTCCGGCATCCCGTTCTGCGTCAATGTGCTGGGCGCCGAGCAGGAGGCCGTCGCGCGGCGCTTCGCCGGCGCGCCGGTCCCCGGCGAACCGGAGTGGGCGCCGCGGGCCCGGGTGCCGCGCCTGGCGACCCCGCTGGCCTGGGTGGAGTGCGACCCCTGGCGGACGTACGACGGCGGGGACCACACCCTGGTCCTGGGCCTGGTGACGGCCCTGGGCCACCGGGACGGGGACGCCCTCACCTACGCCTGGAGCCGGTTCGGCGGCATCGCCGAGGCGGCCGAGGGCATGGAGTACCTCATCTGAACCGAACCCTCCCAGAGCCCCGCCCCCACAAGGACCGCAGAGCTCTGGCGGCGCTCGTCAACCCACCACCCGCAACAGGAGTCCCAGCATGGCCGCACGTACCGGCAAGCAGTTCCTGGACCGGCTCGCCGACACCCGCACCGTCGTGGAGGTGCAGGGCGAGAGGCTGACCGGCGGCATCGCCGAGCACCCGGCGTACCGCAACGTCGTCCGCAGCTACGCCGAGCTGTACGACCTGCAGCACGCGCCCGAGCACCGCGACGTGCTGACCTACCCCTCCCCCTCCAGCGGTGAGCGCGTCGGCACCTCGTTCCTGGCCCCCGCCACCCCGGAGGACCTCCGCAAGCGCCGCCAGGCGTTCAAGGTCTGGGCCGACCACAGCATGGGGATGCTCGGGCGCACCGGGGACTACCTCAACTCCTCGCTGATGGCGCTGAGTTCGGCCGCCGACTGGTTCGGCCAGGCCAACCCTGCCTTCGGCGAGAACATCCGCCGGTACTACGAGAAGGTCCGCGAGGAGGACCTCCTCACCACCCACACCCTGATCCCGCCGCAGGTCAACCGGGCGCTGTCAGGCACCCAGCAGGCCGGCGGCAAGCTCACCGCCCGGGTGGTGCGGGAGGACGACAACGGGGTGGTGGTGCGCGGGGCGCGGATGCTGGCCACCATCGCGCCCTTCGCCGACGAGCTGCTGGTCTTCCCCTCGACGGTGCTCCGCGGCACCCCCGAGGACAAGCCGTACTCCTTCGCCTTCGCCCTCCCCAGCGACGCCCCCGGGCTGCGCTACCTGGCCCGCGAGCCGCTCGACTACAACCGCCCGTCCTTCGACCACCCGCTCTCCTCCCGCTTCGAGGAGCCGGACGCGGTGGTGGTCTTCGACGACGTCCATGTCCCGTACGAGCGCTGCTTCGTGCTGGGCGAGCCGGAGCTGTGCAACGGCTTCTACAGCGAGACCTCGGCCGTGGTGCACATGACCCACCAGGTGGTCACCCGCACCACCGCCAAGACCGAGTACGTCCTCGGCCTGGTCTCGCTGCTCACCGAGGCGATCGGGATCGAGCAGTTCCAGCACGTCCAGCAGGACGTCGCCGAGATCATCTCCACCCTGGAGACCCTGCGCGCCTTCCTCCGGGCCGCCGAGGCGGACGCCGAGGTCAACGAGTACGGCGTCCTCACCCCCGCCTGGGCGCCGCTGAACGCGGCCCGCAACCTCTACCCCAGGCTCTACCAGCGCTTCCCGGAGATCCTCCGCAAGTTCGGCGCCTCCGGGCTGATGGCCACCCCCACCGAGGCCGACGTCCACGGCCCGGCGGCCCAGGACATCGAGGACTACCTGCAGTCGGCGACCCTCACCGGCCCCGAGCGGCTGCGGCTCTTCCGGCTGGTCTGGGACACCTGCATCTCGGCCTTCTCCTCCCGCCAGGCGCTGTACGAGTACTACTTCTTCGGCGACCCGGTGCGGATGGCCGGCGCCTACGTCAAGTCCTACGACCGCGAGCCCTACAAGGCCCGGGTGCGGGCCTTCCTGGAGCGTGACTGAGGATGACGCATCCGCTGGGGCGCACCCCGTCGAAGATCGTGGCGGTGCACCTCAACTACCGCGGCCGGGCCGCCGAGCGCGGCCGCACCCCGGCCCAGCCCTCCTACTTCCTCAAGCCGCCCTCCTCGCTGGCCGGTTCCGGCGACCCGATCCCCCGCCCGCACGGCTGCGAACTCCTCGGCTTCGAGGGCGAGATCGCGCTCGTCATCGGCGAGCGGGCGCACCGGGTGACGCCCGAGGACGGCTGGCGGCACGTCGGTTTCGTCACCGCGGCCAACGACGCCGGGGTCTACGACCTCCGCTACGCCGACCGCGGCTCCAACCTCCGCTCCAAGGGCGCCGACGGCTTCACCCCGCTCGGCCCGCGGCTGCTGGACGCCCGGCAGGTCGACCCGGCCGGGCTGCGCCTGCGCACCTGGCTCAACGGCGAGCTGGTGCAGGACGACACCACCGACGGCCTCCTCTTCCCGTTCGGCCTGCTGGTCGCGGACCTCTCCCGGCTGATGACCCTGGAGCCGGGGGACGTCGTCCTCACCGGCACCCCGGCCGGCGCCTCGGTGGCCCGGCCCGGCGACCTGGTGGAGGTCGAGGTCTCCGCCGGCGCGGAGTCGACGACCGGCCGGCTGCGCTCCCCGGTGGTCGAGGACGCGCGCGAGCTGGCCGGCTGGGGCGCGGGCCCGCGCGCCGACGAGGCCGAGCGGGCGGCCGCCTGGGGCGCCGGCTACCGCCCCGCCCCGGCCGTCGCCCCCGAGATCGAGGCGGGACTCCGCTCGGTGGCGGTGGCCACCCTCAGCGCGCAGCTGCGCAGGCGCGGCCTGCCGCACATGTCCGTGGACGGCGTCCGCCCGACCCGTCCGGACCTCCGCCTCGTCGGGGCCGCCCACACCCTCCGCTACCTCCCCCTGCGCGAGGACCTGTTCGCCCGTCACGGCAACGGGATGAACGCGCAGAAGCGGGCGATCGAGGAGATCCGGCCGGGCCAGGTGCTGGTGATGGACGCCCGCCGGGACGCCTCGGCCGGGACGCTGGGCGACATCCTGGCGCTCCGCGCCCTCAAGCGCGGGGCGGCCGGCGTGGTCACCGACGGCGGGCTGCGGGACAGCGAGCCGGTGGCCGCCCTGGACCTGCCGGTCTACCACGCGGGGGCGCACCCGTCGGTGCTGGGCCGGCGGCACGTCCCATGGGACTCCGGGGTGCCGATCGCCTGCGGCGGGGCCCTGGTGCAGCCGGGCGACCTGCTGGTCGGGGACGCCGACGGGGTGGTGGTGGTGCCGCCGGAGCTCGCCGAGGAGCTGATCGCGGACTGCCGGGAGCAGGAGCGGCAGGAGCGCTTCATCACCGAGCGGGTGGCGGCCGGCGAGAGCGTCGACGGACTGTACCCGCTCGGGCCCAAGTGGCGTGCCCGGTACGAGAACTGGTGCAAGGGAGAAGGTCAGTGAAGTTCCGCAGTGACCCGTCCGCGATCCGCGGCTCGATCGCCCCCGTCGTCACCCCGTTCGCCGAGGACGGCTCGGTGGACCACGAGTCGCTGCGCCGGCTGATCCGGTTCCAGCTGGAGTCCGGCTCGCACGGCGTCTCGCTGGGCGGCTCCACCGGCGAGCCCAGCGCGCAGAGCGCAGCGGAGCGGATCGCCGCGATCCGGGTGGCCGCCGAGGCCGTCGGCGACCGGGTGCCCTTCCTGCCCGGCACCGGCTCCCACAAGCTGGACGAGACCCTGGAGGTCACGGCGGCGGCCCGGGAGGCGGGCGCGGACGCGGCGCTGGTGATCACGCCGTACTACGCCCGCCCGACCCAGGAGGCGCTGTACCGCTGGTACGCCACGGTGGCGCGGGAGTTCCCCGACCTGCCGATCGTGGCGTACAACGTGCCGTCCCGGACGGCGGTGGACATCGCGCCGGAGACGGTCCGGCGGCTCTTCTCGGACTTCGACAACTTCGTCGGCGTCAAGGAGACCACCAAGGACTTCGAGCACTTCTCCCGCGTCCTCCACGCCTGCGGGCGCGAGCTGCTGGTCTGGTCCGGGATCGAGCTGCTGTGCCTGCCGCTGCTGGCCCTCGGCGGGGCGGGCTTCGTCTCGGCGGTGGCCAACCTGGCCCCGGCGGCGGTGGCCCGGATGTACGAGGCCTGGCAGGCCGGCGACCTCGAGACGGCCCGCGATCTCCACTACCGGCTGCACCCGCTGGTCGACCTCCTCTTCGTGGAGACCAACCCGGCCCCGGCCAAATGGGTGCTCCACCGCCAGGGCCGGATCGCCTCGGACCACGTACGGCCGCCGCTGATCGGACTGACCTCGGAGGGCGAGGGGAAGGTCCGCCGGCTGCTCGCCGCCGGCGGCGATCTGACGGCACAGATCTGACGGCGCGGATCTGACCCGCGGGCCCGGCCCGCCCACCACCAGCGAGAAGATCGGACTGCACGATGAGCGACACGAGCACACGGCCGGAGGGCCTGCCGAAGACCATCCCGCACTGGATCGGCGGGCGCCCGGCGCCCTCCCTCGACGGGGCCGTCTTCGAGGTGTCCGAGCCGGTCGGCAACACCCCGTACGCCACCGCGTCGCGCGGCTCGGCCGCCGATGTGGACGCGGCCGTCCAGGCCGCCAAGGCGGCCTTCCCCGCCTGGTCCGCGCTCGGCGACCGGGCCAGGGCCACCGCGCTGAACCGGATCGCGGACGCCGTCGAGGCCCGCCACGAGCGGCTGTCCGCCTTCGAGACCTTCGACACCGGTCTTCCGGTCACCCAGTCCCGCGGCCAGGCCCGGCGGGCGGCGGAGAACTTCCGGTACTTCGCGGACGTGCTGGTGGCCCTCGGCGGGGAGGCCTTCCGGCAGGGCAGCTCGCAGATCAGCTACACGGTCCGCCGCCCGGCCGGCGTCGCCGGGCTGATCACCCCGTGGAACACCCCCTTCATGCTGGAGAGCTGGAAGCTCGCCCCGGCGCTTGCGGCCGGCTGCACGCTGGTGCTCAAGCCGGCCGAGTGGACCCCGCTCTCCGCCTCCCTGTGGCCGGAGATCTTCGCCGAGGCCGGGCTCCCGGACGGCACGGTCAACATCGTCCACGGGATCGGCGAGGAGGCCGGGCAGGCCCTGGTCGACCATCCGGAGGTGCCGCGGATCTCCTTCACCGGCTCCACTGCGACCGGCCGGCACATCGTCCGCTCCTCCGCCGAGCATCTGAAGACCCTCTCCATGGAGCTCGGCGGCAAGTCCCCGGCCGTCGTCTTCGCCGACGCCGACCTGGACGCGGCCCTGGACTCGGTGGTCTTCGGCGTCTTCTCGCTCAACGGCGAGCGCTGCACCGCCGGTTCGCGGGTGCTGGTGGAGCGCCCGGTGTACGAGGAGTTCACCGCGCGGCTGGCCGAGCGGGCGTCCCGGGTCCGGGTCGGCCCGCCGCAGGACCCCGCCACCGAGGTCGGCGCGCTGGTCCACCCCGAGCACTACGCCCGGGTGCAGGGCTACCTCGAACTCGGCCGCAAGGAGGCGAGGCTGCTGGCCGGGGGCGGCCGCCCGGAGCACCTCCCGGAGGGCAACTACCTCCAGCCGACGGTCTTCGCCGACGTCCCCCGGGACGCCCGGATCTTCCAGGAGGAGATCTTCGGCCCGGTGGTCTGCGCGGCCCCCTTCGACACCGAGGAGGAGGCCGTGGAGCTGGCCAACGCCACCCCGTACGGGCTGGCCGCCTACGTCTGGACCTCCGATCTCGCCCGGGGCCACCGGATCGCCCACGCCGTGGAGTCCGGGATGCTCTGGATCAACTCCCACAACGTCCGCGACCTCCGCACCCCCTTCGGCGGGGTGAAGGCCTCCGGCCTCGGGCGCGAGGGCGGGGCGCACAGCATCGACTTCTACTCCGAGACGAAGATCGTCCACGTGGCCCTGGAGCCGCCGCACACCCCGAGGTTCGGCGAGGGAGGCGAGTCGAAGTGACCGAGCGGACGTTCCCGCCCGCCCCCGACGTGGTGCGCTCGGCGTACGCGCACCTGGTGGTGACCGACCTGGCCCGGGCCCGCTGGTTCTGGGTGGACGTCCTGGGCCTCCACGTCCAGTACGAGGGCGCCGGCGCCCTCTGCCTGCGCGGGACCGACGAACTCACCCACCACAACCTGGTGCTGACCGAGGGTCGGGTCGCCGCCCTCCACCATCTCGCCTACCGGGTGCGGACCCCGGAGGACGTCGACCGGGCCGAGGAGTTCTTCACCGCGCTGCGCCGCCCGGTCCGCCGGGTGCCGGCCGGCCAGGGCGCCCCCGGGGTCGGCGACGCGGTCCGGGTGATCGACCCGCTGGGCTTCCCGGTGGAGTTCTTCCACCGGATCGAGCGCGGCGAGCGACTGATCCAGCGCTACGACCTCCACCGGGGCGCGCAGATCGCCCGGCTTGACCACTTCAACATCTGCACCCCCGACGTGCCGGCCGCCTACGCCCACTACCGCTCGCTCGGCTTCGGCTGCTCGGAGACCATCGAGGGCGACGAGCACCAGCTCTACGCGGCCTGGATGTACCGCAAGCAGACCGTCCACGACGTCGCCTTCACCGGTGCCGCCGGCCCCCGGCTGCACCATCTCGGGGTGGCCACCCACGAGTCCCACCAGGTGCTGCGGATCGCGGACATCCTGGGCGCCCAGCACCTGGAGCGGCACATCGAGCGCGGGCCCGGCCGGCACGGCGTCTCCAACGCCTTCTACGTCTACCTCCGCGACCCGGACGGCCACCGGGTGGAGGTGTACACCTCGGACTACTACACCGGCGACCCCGACCACGAGACCTACCGCTGGAGCGTCCACGACGACCGACGGCGGGACTTCTGGGGCAACGCCGTCATCGAGTCCTGGTACAAGGAGGCGACTCCGGTGCTCGGCCTCGACGGCGAACCGCTGCCCACCTCGAACAGCCTCCTGGACGAGTCCGCGGTGCGGGTCGGCGCGGACGGCCTCGGCTGACCGACCCGGGCCGCCGGCGGCGGATCAGCAGGTCCGGTAGACGTGCCCCGGCTCGCCCGCCGGGGCGACGTCGCGGTCGCGGAGGACGATCGAGATCGCCCGGCCGGCGGCCGAGCGGCAGGCCGCGGCGAGGCCCGCCGGATCGTACTCGACGTCGAAGACCCGGTCGGCGTAGGCCGAGGCGTACGCGGCGCACTCCCCGTACCGCCCGCACTCCTCGGTGACGGCGAAGTCGAAGCCGATCCCGGCCCGGCGGCCGAGGAGTTCGGCGGTGTTCTTCTGGCCGATCGCCAGGCCGTCCGCGTGGGCGCGGGCGGCCAGCAGCCGGGCGAAGGCGGCGTTGTCCGAGGCGCTGAGCCGGCCCTGGGAGCGCTGGTAGGAGTCCAGGTTGTCGGGTTCGACCGCCTGGTAGCCGTCCCTGGCGCAGCCGTCGATCCAGGCGCCGACCACCGCCGCCAGCCGGGTCCGCCTGGCCCGGCTGGAGACGTCCAGCAGCGCCTCGTTCCAGTCCCGGTCGATCACCGGCGTCCCGTCGGCCCCGCGCAGCAGCAGCTCCGGATGGTGGCGCCGCCACCAGCCGAGCTCGTCCGGCTGGGCCTGGAAGGCGTTGACGTAGCAGATCCCGTACCGCCCGGCGGGGGGCGGATCGGAGCGGTCCCGGGAGACCACGCGGACGCCGGCGGCCGGCGGGTAGGCGCCGCCGATCTGGTAGTCGAACCCGGCGTGGGCCGCGGGCAGCCGCACGGCGGCGCGCCCCGACGCCGCCCCGCGCCCCGCCGCCGCCCCGCGCTCCGGCCCCCCGCCGCCCCGTCCGGGCAGCAGCAGCGCCGCCGCCACCGCGCAGAGCACCGCCAGCACCGCCGCGCCGCCGAGCAGCGCCCGGCGCCCGGTCCTGCTCACCGCGGCAGCACCGCGGGGCGGTGCGCGATCTCGTCGATGACCAGCAGGGTCTCGGTGCGGGTGACGCCGGGGATGGACTGCAGCCGGGAGAGGATCACCTCGCGCAACTCCCGGGTGTCCCGCAGCCGCAGCAGCACCACGATGTCCGCGGAGCCGGCCACGAACCAGGCGTACTCGACCTCGGGGAAGGCGCTGATGATCCGCCGGGTGTCCTGCCAGTCCGGCTGCGCCCCGGAGACCAGCACCATGACGGTGAGCCCGAGGCCGGCCCGGGCGTGGTCGATCACCACCGAGTGGCCGCGGATCACGCCGAGTTCGATCAGCCGGTCGATCCGCGCGTACGCCGTCGCCCGGGCGATGTTGCAGGCGGTGGCGACCCGGCTGATCGGCGCCCGGCCGTCCCGGGCCAGCGCGGCCAGGATCCGGCGGTCCGTCTCGTCCAGCTCGGGCACCGGCGGCGGGGCGGGCGGCGCGGGAGCCGCCGGCAGCACCGGTCCGGCGCCCGCCGCCGGGGGCGTCTGACGCGGCTGCACGGGCAGTTGACGACTCGTCCGGTCGGGCATGCCACACTCCCCAGCTGATTCGACACTCTGCCGGGCGATCCTGGGCGGCAGGAGAAAAGCGTCCGAAGATGGATCGCCACGCTAGTCACTGTGTCCAGTTCTGAGCAAGCTTCCGTTCGTGGACACCAACTCTGCCTCGCCCGGGCGCGGGACCCCGCCGGGGCCCCCGGACCCCGGGCTGCTCCGGCGGCTCTACCGCGACCTGGCCCTCACCCGCGCGATCGACCGCGAGTCGCTGGCCCTGCAGCGGCAGGGCGTCTTCCCGGCCTACGTCCAGGTGCTCGGCCAGGAGGCGGCCCAGGTCGGCAGCGCCGCCGCGCTGGAGCGGGGCCGGGACTTCGCCTTCCCCACCTACCGGGAACTGGGCGCCGCGGTCGCCCTGGACGCCGACCTCACCGGCTACCTCGCCTCCCACCGGGCGCTGTGGCACGGCGGCCTGTGGAACCCCCGGGAGTGCGGGCTCGCCCCGCTCAACGCGGTGGTCGGCGGCCCGGTGCCGCACGCCGTCGGCTGGGCGATGGGCGCGCAACTGGACGGCACCGGCGGCTGCGCCCTGGCCTACTTCGGGGACGGCGCCAGCTCGCAGGGCGACATCCACGAGGCGATGAACTTCGCCGGGGTGTTCCGGCTGCCGGTGGTCTTCTTCTGCCAGAACAACCGCTGGGCGCTCTCCGTCCCGCTGCGCGAGCAGGTGGCCGGCGGCTCGGTGGCGGCCCGCGCGGCCGGCTACGGGATGCCCGGCGTCCAGGTGGACGGCAACGACGTGCTGGCCGTCCACACCGCCGTCGCCGAGGCGGTCCGGCGGGGCCGCGAGGGCGGCGGCCCGACCGTCGTCGAGGCGCTCACCTACCGCCGCGCCCCGCACTCCACCTCCGACGACCCCACCCGCTACCGGGGCACCCCCGAGGAGGCCGCGGAGGAGGCGGAGTGGGCCGGGCGGGACCCGCTGGAGCTGGCCCGCCGCCTGCTGCTGGCCGAGGGCGCGGCGGACCCGGAATGGCTGGACCGGACCGACCGGGCGGCCGCGCTGCGCGCCCGCCGGCACGCCGACGAGGTCGCCGCGCTGCCGGAGCCCTCCGGCGAGGAGATGTTCACCCAGGTACTGGAGCACCCCACCGCGGCCCTGCGCGAGCAGCAGGAGGAGTGGCGGGAGTGGCACGGGTACCGCGCCGACTGGGAGGTCGCGGAGAATGGCTGACCTGCTGACCACCGAGCCCGGGGCACTGCCCGGGGAGCCGCCCGCCACCACCGGCCTGACGATGCAGCAGGCGATCAACCGCGCGCTCGCCGAACTGCTGGAGGAGGACCCGCGCACGCTGGTCCTCGGCGAGGACGTCGGCCGGCTCGGCGGCGTCTTCCGGGTCACCGACGGGCTGCAGCAGCGGTTCGGCCGCCGCAGGGTGATGGACACCCCGCTCGCCGAGTCGGCGATCGTCGGGATGTCCGTCGGCCTGGCCATGGCCGGCTGGAAGCCCATCCCCGAGCTGCAGTTCGACGGCTTCGCCTATCCGGCGATCGACCAGATCGTCAACCAGCTGGCCCGGATGCGCTACCGCAGCCGGGGCGCGCTGCCGATGCCGGTGACCCTGCGGGTGCCCAGCTACGGCGGCATCCAGGCCCCGGAGCACCACGGCGAGTCGCTGGAGGCGGTCTTCGCCCACGTCCCCGGCCTCAAGGTGGTCTCCCCCTCGACCCCGGGCGAGGCCTATCGGCTGCTGAAGACCGCGGTGCGGGACCCCGACCCGGTGGTCTTCATGGAGCCCAAGTCCCGCTACTGGGACCGCGGCCCGGTCGACTCCGCCGCCGGCGCCGCCGAGGACGGGCCGGAGGACGAGCCGCGGCTGCGGATCGCCCGCCCCGGCCGGCACGCCACCCTGGTCACCTGGGGCGCGATGGTCCGCCGCTGCCTGCAGGTGGCCGAACTGGCCGCCGCGGACGGCGTGGACCTGGAGGTGGTCGACCTGCGCTGGCTGAAGCCGGTCGACGCGGACGGCCTGGCCGCCGCGGTGCGCCGGACCCGCCGGGCGGTGGTGGTGCACGAGGCCCCGCGCACGGCGGGGCTCGGCGCCGAGATCTCCGCGCTGCTGATGGAGCGCTGCTTCGCCGACCTCCGCTCGCCGGTCCGCCGGGTCACCGGCTACGACGTCCCCACCCCGGCCGGCCCGCTGGAGGAGCACTACCTCCCCGACGCCGACCGCATCCTCCTCGCCGTGCAGAACGTACTGGAGAACTGACCCGCCATGACCGATCCGAACGCATCACGGACCCTGCTGCTGCCCGACCTCGGCGAGGGCCTGGTCGACGCCAAGGTGCTGGACTGGCTGGTCGAGGACGGCGAGACGGTCGAGCGCGGGGACCCGCTGGTGGAGGTGGAGACCGCCAAGTCCGCGGTGGAGATCCCCTCCCCGTGGACCGGGCGGGTCCTCACCCGGCACGCCGAGCCCGGCGAGCGGCTGGACGTCGGCAGGCCGCTGATCACCCTCGCCGTGGAGGGCGCGGCGGCGGACCCCGCCGATGCGGCCGGGACGCCGCAGGCGCCCGAGACGGGGCAGACCGCGGACGCCGCCCCGGCCCCCTCCCCCGGCATCGTCGGCACCGTCCCCGCCGACCGGGCCCCCCGCCGCCGGGTCCGGCTCACCCCGCCGAAGGAGGACTGAGCAGGCCATGCCCGCCCCCACCGCTCTCCACCCCGGCAGCGCACCGGTCCTGGCCGCCGAGCGGCCACCGGTGCTGCTGCTCCACGGGCTCGGCGCGGACCACCGCGCCACCTTCGAGGCCACCGGCTGGATCCGCGCCCTCCACAAGGCCGGCCGCACGGTGATCGCCCCCGACCTGCCCGGCCACGGAGGCGGCCCCGGCCCGGCCCCCCGTGACCCGGAGCGCTACCGGATCCCGCTGCTGGTCGCCGACCTGCTGGCCACCCTCCCCCCGCTGAGCGACCCCGGCGGCGGGCGGGTGGACGTCATCGGGTACTCCCTGGGGGCGCGGCTTGCCTGGGAGTTGGCGGTGCGTCACCCGGCCAGGGTGCGCACCGCGGTGCTGGCCGGCTTCGGCCCGCGCGCCCAGGACGGCGCCGAGGAGGTGCTGCGCGAGCTGGTCCGGCTGTCCGCGCGATCCGCCGCCCTCGGTGCCCCGCCCGCCCACGACGTGGAGGCGCTGAACGCCTGCGTCCGGGGCACCGCGGCCGACCCGTTCCGGGCCGAGCCCGCCCCGGACTGCCCGGTCCTGCTGGCGGCCGGCACCGAGGACGGGCTCGCGGACGGCGTCGAGGAGTTGGCGGAGGGCCTGGCCTCCGCCCGGCTGCTCCGCATCCCCGGCCGCGACCACCGCAACGCGGTCTCCGCCAACACCCTCAAGAAGTCCGCGCTGGCCTTCCTCGACGAGGCGGACCGGCGGGAGGCGGGGAGCGGCCCGGCCGGAGCCTCCGGAACGGCGGGGACGATCAGAGATCGCTGACCGTGCTGCCGCCGTAGCGGCCGCCCAGGCAGATCCAGACCCCGCTGTCGATCCGGCCGATCGAGCCGCCGCCCCCCATACAGGACTGCGCGGTGACCCTGGCGGGAGCGTGCCCGGCCAGTCCCGCCGGGGCCTGGAGGGCACGGAGGGCGGCGGGGCCGGCGGCAGCAGGGCCGGCACCGGCCAGCAGCGCGGCCGGCGCGAGCACGGCGGCACCGGCCAGCAGGCCGAAGCGCCCTCGGGGGTGTCGGAGGTCCATGGCTGTTCTCCTCGTGGATCCCGCCGCGGCTGCTCTGCCGCGAACGCCCCCAGGTCACCACAGGGCCCCGTCCCCGGCACCCGGGAGTCCGCCGATCCGGCGCCCGACCACCGCCTTCGCGAGCCGGTCGCTTCTCCCCCGCGACACGCGCACGCCCGTGCGCCCCGGCCCCGCCGCCGGGTGGAATAGCGTGGACCATCGCGGTGGTTCCCCGACGACCGGCCGGACCTGCCGGATATTGCACGTATCGCACGACAGCGAGGAGCACAGCATGGCCACGATGGAAATGACCGCGGAGAACTTCGAGGATCTCGTGGACAACAACGCGATGGTGCTCATCGACTTCTGGGCCGACTGGTGCGGGCCCTGCAAGCAGTTCGCACCGGTCTTCGAGGCCTCCTCGGAAGAGCACCCCGACATCGTCTTCGCCATGGTCGACACCGAGTCGCAGCAGCAGCTGTCGGCGGCTTTCGAGATCACCTCCATTCCGACACTGATGGTGATCCGCGAGAAGGTCGCCCTCTACGCCCAGCCGGGCGCACTGCCGCCGGCCGCTCTGGAGCAGGTGATCGAGCAGGCCCAGGCGGTCGACATGGACGACGTCCGGGCCCAGATCAACGCCGCGCAGAACGGCCAGACCGGCGAGGCGCCGGAAGAGGCCTGAGACCTCACCGCGCTTCACCGACCGCCACGGGGGCCGAGTGGTCGCCGTAGGGCTGGGCGCCGTCGGCGTCTCGGCCGCACGGCACCACCCGGGTCTCCCGGAGCGGCCGGCAGCGGGCCGGTTCGATCCCGTCCGCCCGCGGGCCGGCGGCGCCGACGCCCGCTCGCGCTCCCGCTCACGCCGGATCGCCCTCCGCGAGCTCCGCGTACTCCGGGTGGCGTTCGAGATAGCCCCGGTAGAAGGAGCAGAGGGGCAGTACCTGGAGCCCTTCCATCCGGGCCTCCTCCAGAGAGGTCCGGGCCAGTGCGGACCCGACCCCGTGGCCCTCGAAGGCCGGGAAGACCTCGGTGTGGACGAAGGTGATCTGCCCTTCGCCGCGCTCGTAGCGGGCGAAGCCGGCCAGCTGACCGGTTCCGGCGACGTGCGCCTCGTAGCGGCCGGCCTGGGCGACGTCCTCGACGGTGACCTTCACTGCGTACTCCTTGCAAGCGGTTCCCCCTGGCATCCTGCGGCCCTGGGGCGTGGTCCGCTATCCGGACACGCCGGTGGAACAAACCCTGTGTATTGAAGGTTCAACCACCTGCACCGCAAGGCAGCCCCGAGAGGAGAACCGGGCATGACGATGTCCGCCGAGCCGCAGACCCTGATGTGGTCCAGGGCTCAGATGTACTTCGACGCCAAGGACTACGCCGGCGCCGCACGGGTGCTGGCCGAACTGCTCGAGCAGGTCCCCGAGCAGCTGTCGGTACGGATGCTGCTGGCCCGCTCCTACTTCCACTCCGCCCAGTTGCGGCGGGCCGAGGAGCAGCTCCGCGAGATCGTGGAGCGCGAGCCGGTCGAGGCCTACGCCCACCTGATGCTGGGCCGGACGCTGCAGCGGCAGAGCCGGGGCGAGGAGGCCGCCCGGCATCTGCGGCTGGCCGCGGTGCTCGACCCCGAGCTGGCCCCGGAGCACGCCCCCGAGTAGGGGGTACGGCCGCTGTGACGCCCCGTGCGGGGCGTCACAGCAGGCCGATCGAACGGGTGAGGTCGAGGGCGAGCGCGCGGTCGAACTGGGCGAAGGCCTCGAACCGCGCGCCGTCCGGAAGCTCGGCGTCCTCCTCGATCCGGCGCAGCACGGCGAGGACGGCGGGCGTGCCGAGCCGCTCCGCGAGAGCCGCGCGGACCTCGGCGGTGAGTGCCACGGGCACCGGCTGGGAAGGACTCTCCGCCCAGCGGGCGACCTTCCGGCGCCAGCGCTCCAGCGTGCCCGAGGCGTCGGCGAGCCGCTCGGGGGTGAGCTCCACCGGCTGCTCGGGCTCGGCGTCCAGCAGCACATAGCGGAGCACCAGGGGGTCCGCCCCGGTCGGCAGCTCGGCGCTGCCCTCCACCGGGCCGACCGGCAGCTCGGCCGGGGCGTCCGCGGAGTCCGACCCGCCGGCCGCCCGCACGTCGGGCGAGGGGCCGATCCGGATGTCCGCGGCCCGCCCGTCGGTACGGCCGTTGGCCTCCTCCCACGGCGGCACCGAGAGGGCCCGGGCCGCCAGCCCGAGAGCCGCGAGCTGGTCCGGGCTCAGGCCGGGAGCGGAGAGGCTGATCATCGCCTGCCCCCGGTGCTCCTCCGCCACCCGGCGCAGGACATCCGCCACCACCAGGGCGCGCAGGCCGGTCGCGCCGGGCGCGCGGTGACGATCGCCCGCGCCCCCCGCGTTGCGGACCTCGACCGCGACCCGGAGCAGCTTGCCCTGCCCCCTACGCAGCAATCCTGGTACGTCCTTCACGTCCGCCATGCCCCCGACGCTACCGCTGCCAGCGCCGATCCGGTGCCCTGGGCCGGGATCCGTTCAGGAACGGGCGGACTCCCCCGGCTGGCAGTCATACAACTCATACGAATCCGCCGCCGCTCCCGACGACCGCCCGTAACGAGCGGGCGGTACGGACTGGCAGGCGGCGCGGACCCACCGGACGATCGCGGCGGTCTGCGCGGACGCCCGGCCCGGTACGCCGTCCAGGAGGACGAAGCGCAGCCGGCCGGTGCCCACCTCCTCGTGGAAGCGGCCGAGCGTCGGGGCGGGCGCGAGGCCGGTGAACCCGCCCATCGGCATCACCGGCGCCCCCGCCGCCAGGATGTACGGGGAGGCCGCGGTCCAGCTGGTGGTCGCGAAGTCGTACCGGGCGGACCGGCCGCGGTGCGCCACGGTGTAGGCGAGGATCGCGCGCTGGTCGGCGGTCAGCCGCTGCCCACCGCCGAAGGCGCCCGCGAAGGCGGCGCCGGGACCGCCGGCGCCGGCTCCCGGGCGGAAGCGGCCGGCCGGCCCGTCCTGGCGGACGAAACCGCCGCCGGCATGGCCGGCCGCCCCGCCGAAGCCGCCGCGGAACCCGCCGCGGAACCCGCCGCCGAGCCCGCCGCCGCGGCCGTAGCCGCCGCCCTGGGCGGTCGGTCCGACCGAGCCCATCATCGCGCCGCGGGCCGAGGCCGCTCCGCCCTCGACGACCGATCCGGCCCAGGCCAGGGACGGGGAGATCAGCGCCAGCGCGCCGGCGACCGCACCGACCGCCGCCGGGCGCAGCGCCGCGCGGCCGATCGGGCCGACCTCCCGCTGGCCGAGCCCGCGTCGGCGCCTGAGCAGCGCCAGCAGCAGCGCCGCCACGGCCGCGAGCGTCGCGACGGCCAGCAGCGGCCGCAGCCACGGCAGGTAGCCCGGGTAGTCGGCGGCCAGCACCTCGCTCCAGACCGCCGTCCCGGCGACGCCGGCCGGCAGCGCCCAGGCGCCGCGCCGCCCGGCCCTGAAGGCGCGCCAGAAGAGCACCGCCCCGGCGCCGGTGAGGCCGGCCAGCGGGGCGGCGACGACGCCCATGTAGTAGATGTGGCCGCCCACGCTTCCGGCGCTGAAGACCAGGAAGAAGACCGCCAGCCAGGTGCTGAACAGGAGGTGGCCGGCCCGGACCCGGTCCGTACGCGGCCGGCGCCGCAGCCAGACCAGGCCGCAGACCGCGGCCAGCCCGGCGAACGGGTACCACCAGCCGGTCTGCGAGGCGAGGGGGGCGCCGAACATCTTCCCCCAGCCGTTCTGGCCGCCGCCACGGGCCGCGCGGACGGCGCCACCGGCCGGAGCCGCGGCGGCGGTATGCGGCGCCGTCCCCTGCACCGTTCCGTGCACCGGCGCCTGAGTGCCCGCCGCAGGCCGCGCCCCGGCACCGGCGGTGCCGCCCCCGAACCCGCCGGTCGGGACGCTGCCGGTGGCGGAGGCGCTGACGCCGAGCGAGGAGAAGCGGGTCAGGAAGTTGTAGCCGACGACCATGCTGAACGGGGAGTTGTCCTTGGTGCCGTCGATCCACGGCCGATCGGCGGCCGGCACCGCGGTGACCGCCAGCATCCAGGAGGCCGACACGGCCACCGCCACCAGCCCGGCCACCAGCGTCCGCCCGAGCCGGCGGCGCACCGGCCCGGGCGCCGCCACCAGGTGGACCAGCGCCAGCGCGGGCAGGATCGCCCAGGCCTCCAGCATCTTGGCCTGGAAGCCGACGCCGACCCACACCGCGGCCGCGAGGAGGGGCCGCAGCCGCCCGCCGTCCGCTGTGGAGCGCAGCGCCGCGTCCGCCGCCAGCAGCATGCACAGGGTGAAGAGGGCGTCCTCGCTCTGTCCCCGGAAGAGTCCGACCACCGCCGGCGTCACCGCGAAGGCCCCCGCCGCCAGCAGCCCGGCCGGCGCACCGGCCCACCGCCGCACCAGCCGGTACAGCGCCAGGACGCTCAGCACGCCCTCGATCACCTGAGGCAGCGTCACCGACCAGGGGTGGAAGCCGAACAGCCGGGCCGACAGCGCCTGCGGCCACAGGAAGCCCGGCAGCTTGTCGATGGTGATGGTGCTGCCCGGGTCGAAGGAGCCGAAGAAGAAGGCCTTCCAGCTCTCGGACATGCTGCGGGCCGCGTCCGCGTAGAACGCGTGGTAGGTGCTGCCGCCGATCCGCCAGGCGTAGAGGACCGCGGCCAGCGCGGCGATGCCGAGCAGCGCCGGGCGCGCGTAGCCGGGCTGCCCGGCCGGGGAGCGCCAGGGGGCGCGCCGCAGGCCCGCGGGCAGCCGGTCGCGCAGCCGCGCCGCGCCGGAGTACGGGGGGTGCGCGGGTCGGGAACCTGGGCCGGGGCCCGCGTCGATGACGGAGGTTGCCATGGCGAACATCATCGGGGCGCCGCTTCCGGCGAAACCCCGGAAACCGCCGCTCTTCAGCTGATTCCCAACCGAACAGGCCGCTTCCTTACGCTCTCCTCATCCGCGGCCCGGCCGACCGGTCAGCTGTGCGGGATGCAGTCGTACAGCTGCTCGCCGTCCCAGGCGGAGCCGCCGTCGCCGTACTCCTGCGGCGGGACGGCGAGGCAGGCGATCCGCACCCAGGAGATGATCCGGCCGGTGTTGTCGGCGGCCCCGGGGGCGGGATCGTCGGGGCCGAGGAGGACGTAGCGCAGTTCCTCGTCCCCGACCAGGTCCTCGAAGTCCGCCAGCCGCGGGGCCGGCGCCTGGCCGGTGACGCCGCCCATCGGCAGCACCGGCGCCCCGGCGGCCAGGATGTACGGCTCGGCGCCGGCCCAGCTGGCGGTGGCGAAGTCGTACCGGGCGCCGTCCGCGTGCTGCCTGGTGTAGTCGAGGAGGCGGTGCTGAGCCGCCGTCAGCTCCCGCTGCCCGGTCTGCCGGTGGGCGCTGTCGCCGGTGGCGGAGCGGGCCGCGGCGCCCGAGGGCGAGCCGGCCGGGGATGCGGCGCCGGCCCCGCCGTCCGTGCGGCCGGAGCCGCCGGCGGCCGCCGTCCGTGCGGCCGCCGGCGCGTTCGCCGCGAACGGGCCCACCCCGCCGACGCCGCTGCGGTGCTCGTACCGCGGCAGCAGCACGCTGGACGCCCAGGCGGTGGGCGCCAGCAGCACCGCGGCCAGCGCGGCGGCCAGCCCGGTGACCGCCACCCGGCGGCCCCGCCCGGGCCGTCCGCCGGACCGGCGGAGCGTCCCCCGGCCCAGCACCAGCAGTCCGAGCGCGACCGCTCCCAGCAGCAGCGCCGCCGGGCCGATCCAGGGCAGGAAGCCGGGGAAGCGGCGGGCCACCACCAGGTCCCAGACCACGGTCGAGCCGAGGGCGACCGGCAGCGCGGCCCAGCTCCAGGCCCGGGTCCGACCGGTGGCCGCAGCGGGTCGGGATCCGGCCCCGCTGCCGCCGAGGGCCCGCCAGAAGAGCATCGCCCCGGCGCCGGTGAGCGCAGCCGGGGCCGCGGCGAGCACCCCGAGGTAGTAGCTGTGCCCGCCGACCGCGCCGAGGCTGAAGGCCGCCGCGAACACCCCCAGCCAGCCCGTCCACAGCAGCCATCCGGCCCGCTCCGGATCGGTGCGCGGGCGCCGCCGCCGGGCGGCCAGCCCGCCGACCGCGGCCAGCCCGGCGAACGGGTACAGCCAGCCGGCCTGGGCGGAGAGCGGGGAGCCGAAGAGCTTCCCCAGCCCGCCTTCGTCCGCCCGGGCGGACGCCCAGGACGAGGACGAGGACGGGAACCAGCCCGAGGCCGGGAACGAGCCCGGGACCGGCGGAGAGTCGACCAGGCCGTGCCCGAGGGCCGTGCTCCCGGCCCCGCCCGCGGTGAAGCGGTTGAGGAAGTCGTTCTGCACCACCAGGCTGACCGGGGAGTCGTCCGTGGTCCCGTCCAGATAGGGCCGGTCCTGCTGCGGTACGGCGGCCACCGCCAGCATCCAGGACGCCGAGACCAGGACGGCCACCGCCCCGGCCGCCAGCACCTGGCGCAGCCGCTGGCCGAACCGTCCCGGAGCGGCCGCCAGGTGGACCGCGGCCAGCACCGGCAGCACCGCCCAGGCCTCCAGCATCTTCGCCTGGAAGGCGAGGCCGACCCACAGCCCGGCGGCGGCGAGCGGCCGCAGCCGCCCCTCCCGGGTGCCCCGCAGCGCGGCCTCCGCGGCGAGCAGCAGGAGCAGGGTGAAGACCGGCTCCTCGGTGGCGCCGCGGAAGAGCCCCACCACGGCGGGGGTGAAGGCGAACGCGGCCGCCGCGATCAGCCCGGCCGCAGGACCGGTCCAGCGCCGCACCGCCCGGTAGAGCACCAGGACGCTGAGGACGCCCTCGGCGATCTGAGGGAGCATCACCGACCAGGGGTGGAAGCCGAAGACGCGGGCGGAGAGCGCCTGCGGCCACAGGAAGCCGGGGAGCTTGTCCAGGGTGATGGTGTTGCCGGGGTCGGAGGAACCGAAGAAGAACGCCTTCCAGCTCTCCGTCATGCTCCGTACGGCGCCCGCGTAGAACGGCTCGTACTGGCTCCGCCCGAGGCCCCAGGCGTAGAGGACGGCCGCCAGCACGGCGATGCCGAGGAGCGCGGGCCGCGCCCAGCGGGGCTCGCCGAGCAGCCGCCGGCCCCGGTCGCCGAGGCGGTCGCCGAGCCCGTCGCCGAACCGGATGCCCCGGCGGATGCCGGTGCGCTGCCGCGACCCCGCCCGCGCCCGGCCGCCGAGGCGCGCGGCGGGGCCTGGTGCGGCGGTCGGCGGGCTGCTGGGCATGGCAGCAAGTCTCGGCCATCCGATGAGGGGTGATTACGGCATATCCTGACAAAGAACCCGGCTCACATGGCTTATTGACCAACCCCCTGCCCTTCTCTTAACTCCACTGACCGTCACCGGCCGGTCGCACCCCGGGAACCCCGGCGCGGTGGCGGGAGTTGACCTCTGAGACAGCCGTCCGGAGGTGCTCGATGTCCCTCGTCCCACCCCTGCGGTCGACACTGCGCCGCGCCGCCGGGGTCGAGCGAAGTCCACTCTGCCGCCCTGTCGACCGGTTGCGGGCGGCCCTGCTGCTCGCGCTGGTGCCACTGCTCCTCGCGGCGGCGGCCGCCGGCTGGCTCATCGGCCTGGTCGCGCTCCACTCGGGGCTGGCGACCGCCGCGCGGGACCGTCCGCACCGCCACCGGATCGAGGCCGTCACGCTGGCCGCGCCGGCCGCCCCGGCCTACATCGCCCCGGACATCGACGGCGGTTCGGACTCCGCGCCGGCCCCGGCGGTCTGGTACTACCCCGGCTCGGTCCGGCACACCGGCACCATCCCGGTCCCCGTCTCCGCCAGCGCGGGCGAGCGCACCGCGATCTGGGTGGACGACGTGGGCCGGACGGCCGAGCCCCCGCGGACCCAGGGCGAGGTCACCGGCTCCGCGGCGCTGGCCGGCGTCGGCACCCTCCTCGGCGGGGCCGCCGCGCTGACCCTCCTCTCCTCCGCCGCGAGCCGCCTGCTGGACCGCAGGGCGCTGAGGGCCTGGACGGCGGACTGGGCCCGCACCGAGCCGGTCTGGTCCGGCCGCCGCAGGTACGGCACCGCCCCCGACGGGCCCTAGGGAGCGCGGGCCGGCCGCGGCGCCGCGGGCTCCCGGGGCCGGGCCGCCGCCCGCGCTCCGGCCCGGTTCGCCCCACGCTGCGAAACCGTCGCACCACGACTCCCTGGCCGGTCGCCGCCAGCTCCCGGGCCGGGCCTTGACGCGGGCCGGTGCGCCTTCTTGACTGATCGCCGACGCCGTCCGAGCGGCGGCCGTGACCGCAGACCTCTGAGGAGAACCGTCCTGTGCCATCCCTCGGCATAGCCATGATCGGGCACGCCTTCATGGGCGCCGCCCACTCGCAGGCCTGGCGCACCGCGCCGCGCGCCTTCGACCTGCCGCTGTCGCCGCGGCTGAGCGTCCTCGCCGGGCGCCGCGCGGACGCCGCCGCCGCGGCCGCAGAGCGGCTCGGCTGGGAGGACTCCACGGACGACTGGCGGAGCGTACTCCACCGCCCCGACGTGCAGTTGGTGGACATCTGCACCCCAGGCGACTCCCATGCCGAGATCGCCATCGCCGCCCTGGACGCCGGCAAGCACGTGCTGTGCGAGAAGCCGCTGGCCAACACCGTGGAGGAGGCCGAGGCGATGGCCGCCGCGGCCCGCCGGGCCCGGGAGCGCGGCGTCCACGCCATGGTCGGCTTCAACTACCGCCGGGTGCCCGCCCTGGCCCTGGCCCGCCGGCTGATCGCGGAGGGCCGCCTCGGCGCGATCCGGCATGTCCGGGCCGCGTACCTGCAGGACTGGCTGGCCGATCCGGCCGCTCCGTACACCTGGCGGATGGACCGGGAGCGGGCGGGCTCAGGCGCCCTCGGCGATCTCGGCGCCCACCTGGTCGATCTGACCCAGTATCTGATCGGCGACGCCATCACCGAGGTCTCCGCCCGCACCGAGACCTTCACCCCGGTGCGCCGCACCGCCGACGGCGAGGAGCGGGAGGTCACCGTGGACGACGCGGTGGCGGCCACCGCCCGGTTCGCCGGCGGGGCCCTCGGCGTCTACGAGGCCAGCCGCTGCGCCACCGGCCGCAAGAACGCCCTGCGGGTCGAGATCAGCGGCGAACTGGGCGCGGTCGCCTTCGATCTGGAGTCGCTCAACGAGCTGAGCTTCCACGACGCCACGCTGCCGGCCGCCGAGGCGGGCTTCCGCCGCATCCTGGCCACCGAGCCCGACCACCCGTACCTGGAGGGCTGGTGGCCGCCGGGCCACGGCCTCGGCTACGAGCACACCTTCAGCCACCAGATCCGCGACCTGGTCACCGATCTGGCGAAGGGGCGCGCACCCAGCCCGAGCTTCGAGGACGGGCTCCAGGTGCAGCGCGTCCTCGCGGCGATCCAGTCCAGCGCCGAGGCCGGCTCCCGGCCGACGGCCGTCCCGACCGGCGCCGCCAGTCCCGTCAACCAGCAGCCCTCGCACAGGAGTTGAAGCCGACGATGCCCCGCCCCGTCACCCTGTTCACCGGCCAGTGGGCCGACCTGCCGTTCGCCGAGGTGGTCCGGCTGGCCGCCGAGTGGGGCTACGACGGCCTGGAGATCGCCTGCTCCGGCGACCATCTGGACGTCGCCCGGGCGCTCTCCGAGCCCGACTACCTGCCGGCCAAGCGCCGCCTGCTGGCCGAGCACGGCCTCCAGGTCTTCGCCATCTCCAACCACCTGACCGGCCAGGCGGTCTGCGACCACCCGATCGACCAGCGGCACCGGGCCATCCTCTCCCCCAGGATCTGGGGCGACGGGGAGGCCGAGGGCGTCCGCCGACGGGCCGCCGAGGAGCTCAAGGACACCGCCCGGGTGGCCGCCGCCCTGGAGGCCACCGTGGTCACCGGCTTCACCGGCTCCTCGATCTGGCACACCGTGGCGATGTTCCCGCCGGCCCCTGCGGCCATGATCGAGGCCGGCTACGCGGACTTCGCCGAGCGCTGGAACCCGATCCTGGACGTCTTCGACGCCGAGGGCGTCCGCTTCGCCCACGAGGTCCACCCGTCCGAGATCGCCTACGACTACTGGACCACGGTCCGCGCGCTGGAGGCGGTGGACCACCGCCCGGCCTTCGCCCTCAACTTCGACCCCAGCCACTTCGTCTGGCAGGACCTCGACTACCTCGGCTTCGCCTGGGACTTCCGGGACCGGATCGCCCACGTCGACTTCAAGGACGCCAAGAAGAACCTCAACGGCCGCAACGGCCGGCTGGGTTCCCACCTGCCCTGGGCCGATCCGCGGCGCGGCTGGGACTTCGTCTCGCTCGGCCACGGCGACATCGACTTCGAGGGCTGCGTCCGGGTCCTCAACTCGATCGGCTACCAGGGCCCGATCTCGGTCGAGTGGGAGGACGCCGGCATGGACCGCCTGATCGGCGCGCCGGACGCGCTGGCCCGGGTCCG
This sequence comes from Phaeacidiphilus oryzae TH49, assembly GCF_000744815.1. Classification (NCBI taxonomy): domain Bacteria; kingdom Bacillati; phylum Actinomycetota; class Actinomycetes; order Kitasatosporales; family Streptomycetaceae; genus Phaeacidiphilus; species Phaeacidiphilus oryzae. The sequence goes on along the minus strand of NZ_JQMQ01000004.1, from coordinate 208,998 downwards.
GGAACTGGTGCGGATCGAGCCCTCCGAGGCCGCCTTCGACGCGGCCTTCTCCAGCGGCGCGCCGGAGAAGGCCGAGTGAGGCGGACGCGGCTCAGGGCTTGACCGCCACCCCGCCGTACATCTGCACCTGGGCGTCCGGCAGCTCGTCCGAGCCGTCGGCCGGACGCCAGCGGTGGACCAACTGCACGCCGGGCTCGACGAGTTCGAGCCCGGCGCAGGTGAAGAGGCGTTCCACCGCGGCCCGGTCGCGGGCCAGCTCGGGGATGCCCCGCTCGGCGTAGACGGCGAGGCCGTTCGCGACCTCCTCCGGGTTGCTGTCCGCGGTCACCGTGGACAGCGCGAGGAAGCTCCCGGACGGCATGGCGTCCATCAGCGTGCCGATGATCCCGGCCGCCACCGACTCGTCGGTGACGAACTGGAGGATGGCGAAGAGGCTGACCGCGACCGGCCGCGAGCGGTCCAGGGTCTCGGCGAGGGCCGCGGATTCCAGGATCGCCCGCGGCTCGCGGAGGTCCGCGTCCAGATAGCGGGTGACGCCCTCGCGGGTCCCGGTGAGCAGCGCCCGCGCGTGCACCAGCACCATCGGGTCGTTGTCCACGTACAGCACCCGGGCGTCCGGGTGGACGCGCTGGACGACCTGGTGGAGGTTGGGCTCGGTGGGCAGTCCGGTGCCGACGTCCAGGAACTGCCGCACGCCGCGCTCGGCGGCCAGCCAGCGCACCACCCGGGCCAGGAACCGCCGGTTGGCCCGCATCGACACCGGCAGGCTGGGCCACACCCGGTGGATGTCGGCGGCGGCCGCACGGTCCGCGGGGAAGTTGTCCTTGCCGCCGAGCAGGTAGTCGTAGATCCGGGCCGAGTGCGCCACGTCGGTGCGCAGCCGGCTCGTCATCACTTCGTCACGCGCGTCGCTGTCCTCCACGGGCCGATCATCCCACGCCCGCGGAGGACCTCGCTCCGCCCCCGGCTGTTCCGGCCGTCAGAGGATGGCGCCCGGCGTGTACTTGGCGGCCTCCGGGTGCTGCCCGGCGATCTCCTCGATCCGCCGCACCACCTCGGCGACCTGCGCTCCGGCGGCGCCGGTGAAGGAGAGCCGGTCGGCCAGCAGGGCGTCCAGCTCGGCCCGGCCGAGGGGGATCCGCTCGTCGGCGGCCAGCCGGTCCAGCAGCTCGTTGGTCTTGGCGCCCTCGCGCATGGCCAGCGCGGAGGCCACCGCGTGCTCCTTGATGACCTCGTGGGCGGTCTCCCGGCCGACGCCCGCCCGCACCGAGGCCATCAGCACCTTGGTGGTGGCCAGGAACGGCAGGTAGCGGTCGAGCTCGGTCTCGATCACCGCGGGGAAGGCACCGAACTCGTCGAGCACCGTCAGCAGGGTCTCGATCAGTCCGTCGAAGGCGAAGAAGGCGTCCGGCAGGGCCACCCGGCGGACCACCGAGCAGGAGACGTCGCCCTCGTTCCACTGGTCGCCGGCCAGCTCGCCGGTCATCGACAGGTAGCCGCGGAGGATCACGGTCAGGCCGTTGATCCGCTCGGCCGAGCGGGTGTTCATCTTGTGCGGCATCGCCGAGGAGCCGACCTGGCCGGGCTTGAAGCCCTCGGTCACCAGCTCCTGACCGGCCATCAGCCGGATCGTCTTGGCCAGCGAGGAGGGCCCCGCGGCCAGCTGCACCAGCGCCGACAGCACCTCGAAGTCCAGCGAGCGCGGATAGACCTGGCCGACGCTGGTCAGCGTCTCCTCGAAGCCGAGGTGGGCGGAGACCCGGCGCTCCAGCTCGGCCAGCTTCCCCTGGTCCCCGCCGAGGAGGTCCAGCATGTCCTGGGCGGTGCCGACCGGGCCCTTGATCCCGCGCAGCGGATAGCGGGCGAGGAGCTCCTCCAGGCGGTGATAGGCGACCAGCATCTCGTCGGCGGCCGTCGCGAAGCGCTTCCCCAGCGTGGTCGCCTGCGCGGCGACGTTGTGCGAGCGGCCGGCCATCACCTGGTCCGAGTACTGCGCGGCCAGCCGGCCGAGCCGGACCAGGACCGCCACCGTGCGGTCCCGGGCGTGCTCCAGGGACTGCCGGATCTGCAGCTGCTCGACGTTCTCGGTGAGATCGCGGGAGGTCATCCCCTTGTGGATCTGCTCGTGCCCGGCGAGTTCGCTGAACTCCTCGATCCGGGCCTTCACGTCGTGCCGGGTGACCCGCTCGCGGGCGGCGATGGAGGCCAGGTCGACCTGGTCCAGCACACCCTCGTAGGCCTCGACCGCGCCTTCCGGCACGTCGATGCCGAGGTCGGCCTGGGCCTTGAGCACGGCCAGCCAGAGGCGGCGCTCCAGCACCACCTTGTGCTCGGGGGACCAGAGGTGGGCCAGGGCTCCGGAGGCGTACCGGGCGGCCAGGACATCGGGGATGACGGGCTTAGCGCTCACGTTCGGCAAGCCTAACAGCCCGTCGGCCCCGACATTTCCGCAGCTCAGACGCTACGCGCGTTGCGCCTCCGGCGGGCCGGCGGCGATCATCGCCTCGATTCCGAGTACCGCGCAGTCCAGGGCGTGCTCGAAGTCCCGGTCACCGGCGGCCTCGATGCCGACCGCGTCCAGGTCCGGCTCCAACTCCCGGGCCACCGCGATCAGTCCGGGGTCCACCCGTTCGGCGGTGCGGATCGCCAGCGCGTAGAACTCCTGCTGGTCTATGCCGGACTCGGCGGCCCGCTGCCGCCAGCGCGCGTCCACCCCCACCGTGCCGTGGACGAAGTGCACCACCAGCGAGAGCGCCGAGGGGATCCGGTCCGGCGCCAGCCGGCTGAGCAGCATCACCTCGATCGCCCGCTGGGACATCGTCCGGGTGTGGGGACCCAGGCCGAGGTAGGCCCCGCGGAGGAGGACGGCCCATGGGTGGAGACTCAGCACCCGCCTCATCTCCCGTGCCAGAGCGCGGAGTTGCTCCTGCCAGCTGCCCACCGCGGGGTCCGGCAGCCGGAGCTCGCCGTGCACCTCGTCCAGCGCCAGCTCCAGCAGCTCGCCCCGGTTGTCCACGTACCAGTAGACGGACATCGGGGTGACGCCCAGCTCGGCGGCGAGCTTGCGCATCGAGAAGGCGTCCAGTCCCTCGCGGTCTAGCAGCTTCATCGCGGTGCGGACGATCCGCTCCCTGGTCAGCCCGCCGGGCGCCCTGCCGCGCCGGCGAGGGCGCTCGCCCTCCTCCGCCAGCCACACGCTCAGCCGCCGAGCCGACTCCGCCACGCCACGCCTCCCAGCGATGCTCGCCCCCGTCAGATGCTAGTGCCGTATCGGGCGGGAGCTGCGGCCCGCCCCACCGGCGACGGCGGGCGGAAGGGGCGGGCGCGCGGACGGGGCGAGTGGGCGGAAAGGGCGGGCGCGCGGACGAGGCGGGCGCGCGGAAAGGGCGAGCGCGCGGAAGGGGCGGGGGCGCGCGTTCTCAGCCGGCCACGGCCTCCCGCTCTGCGGGCGCGCCTCCTGCCGGGGCCGGCGGCAGCGCCCGGCTCAGCAGCCGGGCCGCGACCAGGCCGCCGAGCAGCACCGCCGCCGCGCCGATCAGCTGGCTGATCGTCAGTCCGTCGGCGAAGGCCCGCCGGGCCTGGCCGGTCAGCGCCGGGTCGCCGTGCGCCACGCCGAGCGCCTCCGCCAGCGAGCCGGAGTGCCCCGCCAGCGGCCCGTGCAGGACGACCGCGAAGCGCGCGGTCAGCACCGCGCCCAGCACCGCCACCCCCAGCGAGTTGCCTAGCTCGCTCAGCGTCCCGAAGAGCCCCGATCCGACGCCCGCCTTCTCCGGCGGGATCGAGCCCATCAGCGCCCCGGCCATGGCCGGCTGCGCCAGCCCCACGCCGACGCCCATCAGCACCAGCCCGCCGGCCGTGCCGGGGTACGAATGGGCGTGCCCGGAGAGGGCGATCGCCGCCAGTCCCGCGGCCATCGCCGCCATCCCGATCGCGATGGCGGCCGGCGTGCCGGTCCTCTGGCCGGCCTTGGCGCCGAGCCCGGTGAGGTTGATCGCCACCACGGTGAGCGCCATCGGCAGGGTCCTGATCCCCGCCTCCAGCGGGTCGTACCGCAGCACGAACTGCAGGTACTGCGTGAGAAGGAACAACGAACCGCCCATTCCGAAGGCGACCAGCACCCCGCCGGAGACCGACCCGCGGAAGGCTGGGTTGCGGAAGAAGCCCATGTCCAGCAGCGGGTGCTCGATCCGCCGCTCCCACAGCACGAACGCGGTCAGCACGAGGAGACCGACGATCCCGGGCAGCAGCGTCCGCCCGCTCCCCCAGCCGTATCCGGGCCCCGAGGTGATCCCGTAGACCACCCCGACCATGCCGACGGTGCAGAGCACCGCGCCGAGGAGGTCCGGCCGGTCGCCACGGGGGTCACTGGACTCCGGCACCAGCCAGGCCACCGCCACCAGCGCGAGCAGCGAGACGGGGATGTTGACCACGAAGACCGACCCCCACCAGAAGGAGTCCAGCAGCGCGCCGCCGATCAGCGGCCCGAGGGCGAAGCCGAGCATCATCACGCCGCTCAGCGCGCCGATCGCCTTGGCCTGGTCGGGCCCGGTGAAGGTGCGCACCAGCACCGCCATGGCGGTGGCGAGGATCATGCTGCCGCCGACGCCCATCCCGGCACGCGCGGCGATCAGCTCGGCCGGGCCGCCGGCCAGCGCGGCGCCGGCCGAGCCGATGCCGAACAGCGCGAGACCGATCAGCAGCACCTTCCGCCGTCCATACCTGTCTGCCAGCCCACCGGCTGTGACCAGCAGCCCCGCCTGCGCGAGCGAGTACGCCCCGACGATCCACTGCACGTCGGCGGTGGTCGCCCCCAGCCGCTCGGTGAGGGTCGGGATCGCGACGTTCAGCACCGTGTTGTCCAACACGACGGTGAGCTGCGCCAGGCAGAGCACGCCCAGCACCCACCATCGCGACCCGGCCCGGCTACTCATCCATGACTCCTCTACGCCGTACAAGTAATCGCTACCTGTACACCGTAGAGGAGCTGTCCGTCCCCCCGCACACGGTTTTTTCGCCCCGGACCAAGGGTGATCTGGGGGCGCGGGGAACTGCGCGGCCAGCCACCCACCGACGCCGCAGCGGCCCACGGCAGGCCGGCCCCACCCTCCCCAGGCCCGAAGGGCCACCTGAGGGGCGCGGGGAACTGCGCGCCCAGCCCGCTACGGTCCCGCAGTCGCCGTCGTCCGCAGGACGGGAAGGGTGGGTGGGCGGGTGGCGGCGAGAAGCGTCGCTGTCTCAGCGCACCAGCAGTGCGAACAAGCGCTCTGCCTCGGCCTCGTGATCGGACGTCAGGCCGGAATGCACGGGCCCGGCCCGCACCACCGTGCTCCGTGGCGCGGTCAACCAGCGGAACCGCTGCCCGGCGGACTCCTTCGCCGCCTGCCCCGCCGCCGCGCCCCCCGCGCAGATCCCCTCGATCGCCCGCAGCGCCCGCCGCACCCCGTCCGCGTCGGCCTGCGGGTCCAGCGCCCGCAGCCGGTCCGCGTCCAGATGGGTCAGCGCCCGCACCCAGGACGCGGTGTGGCAGTACACCAGCACGCCCACGTTGATCTGCTCCTCGCGCTCGGCCCGCGGCACCGCCCGCAGCACCGCGTACTCGAAGACCCGCCGCTCCACGTTCTCCTCGCAGCCGCTCGTCGCGCTCATCGCGGCACCTCCGGCAGCCAGTCCCGCGGACCGCGCATCCGCTCGGCCAGTTGTCCGACGTACGCGGCGCGCACGTCCTCGGGGCTCTCGAAGCCCGGCTCGTCCGCCAGCCAGGCGTCCGGCACCAGCGCCAGCACCTCGTTCAGCAGCTCCTCGGTGACCAGCGGGGCCAGCACCGCGTCCGCCGCCGCCAGGTCCGGCCGGAAGGAGAGCAGCGCGTGGTCCGACGCGTCGTACCCCTTGCGCGCCGACGCGGCCGCCCGCGGCCAGTTGTGGTGCCAGATCAGCGAGGCGCCGTGGTCGATCAGCCACAGGTCGCCGTGCCACATCAGCATGTTGGGGTTCCGCCAGGACCGGTCCACGTTGCCGATCAGCGCGTCGAACCAGAGGACCCGCCCGGCCAGCTCCGCGTCCACCTCGAAGGCCAGCGGGTCGAAGCCGAGCGAGCGCGGCAGGAAGTCCATGCCGAGGTTGACCCCGCCGGACGCCTTGACCAGCTCCTGCACCTCCTGGTCCGGCTCGGCCAGACCCAGCACCGGGTCCACGTCGAGCAGCACCAGCTCCGGCACCCGCAGGCCGAGACGCCGGCCCAGCTCGCCGGAGACGATCTCCGCGACCAGCGCCTTCCGTCCCTGCCCGGCACCGGTGAACTTGGCGACGTACGTCCCGAGGTCGCAGGCCTCCATCAGGCCGGGCAGCGACCCGCCTTCCCGAAACGGCGTCACATACCGGACGGCCGTCACCTCTCGCAGCATGCGGCACAGCCTACCGGCGCCATGATCCGCACCGCTCCGCCGCCCGTCCGGCCGTCCTCCGCCGCCCGCCCGGCCGTCCTCCGCCGCTCTCGTCCGCCCCACCCGGTTCCCCTCCGCCTCACCCGGCACTTCCCGACCGCAGGGCTTCAGCCGCGTAGGAGCGGGTAGGCGGACGGATCTCAGCGGTGGCGGGCCTCCCGGGCCCATGCCAGGGTGGCGGACAAGGTCGCCGGGCGCCCTCACGCGCCCGGTTGCCGGCCGACAGCAGAGCGCCCGACAGCCGACCGCTCGACAGCGAACTGCCAGAACCGAACAGCAAGCTCTGAGGGATGGCCATTCATGGGACGACCCCGGATCCTCGTCGTCGGCGGCGGCTTCGCCGGCGTCGAATGCGTGCGCCGGCTGGAGCAGCAGCTCACCCCAGCCGAGGCAGAGATCGTTCTGATCACCCCGTTCAGCTACCAGCTCTACCTCCCGCTGCTGCCACAGGTGGCGGCCGGCGTGGTGACCCCGCAGTCGGTGGCCATCTCGCTGCGTCGGGCCCTCGGCCGGGCGCTGATCATCCCCGGCGGAGCCGTGGGCGTGGACACCAAGGCCAAGGCCGTGGTGGTCCGCAAGATCACCGATGAGTTGAGCGTGGAACGCTACGACTACCTGGTGCTCGCCCCCGGCAGCGTGACCCGGACCTTCGACATCCCCGGCCTGCCGGACTACGCGCGAGGCGTCAAGACCCTCGCCGAGGCCGCGTACATCCGGGACCATGTGATCGCCCAGCTCGACCTGGCCTCGGAGAGCCAGGACCCGGTGGAGCGCGAGGCGCGGCTGCGCTTCGTGGTGGTCGGCGGCGGCTACGCGGGCACCGAGACGGCGGCCTCGCTGCAGCTGGTCACCAAGGCCGCCTGCAAGCGCTACCCGAACCTCAACCCCGACGACATCCACTGGCACCTGATCGACATCGCGCCGAAGCTGATGCCGGAGCTGGGCGACAAGCTCGGCAAGGACGCCATGGAGCTGCTGCAGAAGCGCGGCATCGAGATCTCGCTCGGGGTGTCGGTGGCCGAGGTCGGCGAGGACAGCGTGAAGTTCACCGACGGCCGGGTCCTCCCCTGCCGGACGCTGATCTGGACCGCCGGCGTCGCCGCCAGCCCGCTGATCGGCACCATGGACGCGGAGACGGTCAAGGGCCGGCTGGTCGTCGACGCCGACATGTCCGTGCCCCGGATGGACGGCGTCTTCGGGCTCGGCGACGCCGCCGCGGTCCCCGACCTGGCCAAGGGCGACGGCGCGATCTGCCCGCCCACCGCCCAGCACTCGATGCGCCAGGGCAAGGCGGTGGCCCGCAACGTGGTCGCGGCGCTGCGCGGCCAGCCGCTGACCCCGTACCGGCACAAGGACCTGGGCCTGGTGGTGGACCTGGGCGGCGCGGACGCGGTGTCCAAGCCGATGGGCGTGGAGCTGACCGGCTTCCCGGCCCAGCTGGTCGCCCGCGGCTACCACCTGATGGCGATGCGGACGCTGACCGCGCGCTTCCGCACCGCCGCGAACTGGATGCTGAACGCCACCGCGGGCGACGACTTCGTGCGGATCGGCTTCCAGTACCGCCGGCCCGCCAGCCTGCGGGACTTCGAGTACACCGACCGGTATCTGTCGGCGGACCAGGTCAAGCAGTACACCGGGCATCTGGTCGCCACCCCGAAGAGCTAGCAGCCGGGCGGGCCGCGTCCACCGGGCGGGCCGCGTCCGCCGGGCGGGCGGCGCGCGCCGGGCGGGCGGCGCGCGTCCGGGGCGGCCTATCAGCCGCCCGGCACCAGCCCGTGTTTCGGGAATCCGGAGGTCCACCAGGCCCGGCCGGAGGGGAGCATCGCGAACCCCTCCAGGCCGGGCCTCTCCTCGATCCAGGCGCGGGCCCGCGCCTGGTCGCCCGCGGCCATCGCGTACGCCGTGGTCGCCGCGATGTCCACCTCGGTGAGCTCGGCGCCCACCACCGTGAGCGAGGCCAGCGCGCGGGCCGGGCGCCCGGTGTGCGGATCGATGACGTGGCCGCCGCGCTCGGCGCTGCCCGAGGTGGCCACGGCGAGCGGCGCCGCACCGTCCCCGGTGACCACGGTGGCGATGCCGCCGGGGTGCAGTGGATGGGCGACCGCCACGCTCCAGCCGCGCCCGGGCTCCGGGCGTCCGTAGGCCTGGACGTCGCCGCCGCCGTTGACCAGGCAGTCACCGCCGATCAGCTCCGCCGCCCGCTGCACCGCCCAGCCCTTGACCGCCCCGGACGGGTCGAGGCCGCCGCCGGCCCGGGCGCTGAACCAGCCGGCGCCCTCCCGCTCGGCCAGCTCGCACAGCGCGAGCACCTCGCGGACCTCCGGCACGCACTGATCCGGCGTCAGCTCGCCGCGGCCGAGCCGGGAGATCTCACTCTCCGGGCGGTAGGTGGAGAACACCTCGTCCACCCGGTGCAGCCACTCCACCGCACGGGCCGTGTCCGCCGCCGCGGCGTGCGGCGCCTCGATGGACACCACCGTCCCCATGACCTGCTCGACCACGCGCATCCGGCCATTGTCGCCGGGATTCCTGTGTCTTCCGGCCGACCCGCTCAGAGGATTGCGGTGGTTCCGTGCCCGGCCCGGTCAGACGCCGAGGCCCGGCCGGTCACAGGCACCGGTCCACCGGGGGCCGGCCGGTCACAGGCCCCGGTGGGCCGGGGGCCGGCCGGTCAGACGCCGCGGCCCACCGAGGTCCGGCCGGTCAGACGCCGCGGCTTACCGGCGCCCGGCCGGTCAGCACCGCCACCAGGTCCGCGGCCAGCCGGGCCGCCTCCGGCTCCGCGAGTTCGGCCGTGGTGACCCGGATGCCGGGACCGGAGGAGAGCCGGAAACGGGCCCCGGCCGCCACCGCCCAGCCGCGCTGCAGCAGCCCGGTCACCGCCCGGGTCTCGTCCGCCACCGGGATCCAGACGTTGAGCCCGCTCCGCCCGTGCGCCCGCACGCCCGCCGCGGCCAGCGGATCGAGCAGTCCGGCCGCCCTCCGCCGGTACTCGGCGGCCACGGCGGCCGGATCGGAGGCCGCCCACAGTTCGGCGGTGGCGCGCTGGAGGAGGTGGCTGACCCAGCCAGGACCGAGGCGCTGCCGTCCGCGCAGCCGCTCCACCGTGTCGGCGTCCCCGGTGATCACCGCCACCCGGAGGTCGGGCCCGAGCGCCTTGGCCGCCGAGCGGGCCACCGCCCAGTGCCGTACGAGCGGGCCGCCGTCCTCTCCCGGCGCCCAGGCGAGGGGGTGGAAGGGCAGGTCGACGATCCCGTGCCCGTGGTCGTCCTCGAGCAGCAGCAGCTCGCCGCCGGAGCGCTGATGCTCCCTCAGCAGGGCGCGGAGCTCCTCCGCGCGCTCCGCGCTCAGCGCCGCGCTGGTCGGGTTCTGCGCCCGCGAGGTGACGATCAGCGCGCGGGCCCGCCCGGGGCCCAGTGCCTGCCCGACCGCCTCCGGCAGCGGCCCCTGGTCGTCCACGGCGACCGGTACGGTGCGCAGGCCGAGGGCGGGCAGCAGGTCGAGGAGGCTGGCCCAGCCGGGGTCCTCGACCGCGACCGCGTCGCCGGGGCGGAGCCGGGCGGCGAGGATCCGCTCGATCCCGTCCAGGGTGCCGGAGGCGACCGCGATCGGCGGGCCCTTGGGGCCGCCGGGGGGCGTGCCCGGGGCGGCGTCGGGGCCCGCTTCGGAGCCCGCGTCCGGGCGGGAGTTCGGGTGGGCGTCCGCGCGGGCGGCCGAGTCGGCGTTCGGGATGCCGTCGGCGCGGAAGGACTCGCGGGCGAGCTGGACCAGACGCGGATCAGCGGCCGGCGCCCCGTACCGCACCGGCGCCCCGGCCTGCGCGGCCGCCGCCGCGGCGAGCGCGGGGGCCGGATCCGGCAGCAGGTCGACGGCGGGGTTCCCGGTGGAGAGGTCGCGGACGCCCTCGGGGACCGGCATCGCCGGCTCGTCCCGCGAGGTGACCGCCGGCTTGGGCCGCACCCGGGTGCCCCGGCGCCCGGCGGTCTCGATCACACCGCGGTCGCGCAGCAGGCGGTAGGCGGCGGCCACGGTGTTGGGGTTGACGCCGAGCTCACCGGCCAGCTCGCGCAGCGGCGGCAGCGCGGCGCCCGGTGCCAGCTCCCCCGCGCCGACCGCGCGCTCGACGTCGGCGGCGATGTCGGCCGCCCGCCGGCCCCGGATCGGCGTGCCGGCGCCGGCGGGGCCGGCCTGGCCCCCGCGCTCGCTCGGCTCGTTCGGCCTGTTCGGCTCACTCGGCCCGTTCGGCTCACTCGGCTCGTTCCGCACGGGCGCCATCCTCTCACGGCCGCACGGTTGCACTAGTACAACCAGTAGCAGCGGGGAGCGGTGGACGGAGGGGCGGACCGCGGCCGGCGGACGGTCGGGCACCCCTCCCCCGGCTTCTCGCCCCGCCCCGTACCCCGAGCGCCGGTCCCGGCCACCCGCCGTCCCCCGCCCGGGCGCAGCGCTCACTCTGACGGGTCATCACCTCCCGTCGCTGACCGGCGGAACGGGGTCCGCCTCCCTAGCCTGGGGCCAGGACCCGGCGAAGATCCATCCGGGTCCGCGATCCCGTCCGCCACAACCCGGGAGCCTCCCCTGTCCAGGACCAATCCCACCCCGCAGCACACCGCAGAGGGCAGCCTCGGGCATGTCGTCTTCATCGCGGCGGCGGCCGCGATGGGCGGTTTCCTCTTCGGGTACGACAGTTCCGTCATCAACGGCGCGGTCACCGGCATCCAGAAGCACTTCAATGTCGGCAGCGGAACCACCGCCACCATCGTCGCCTCGGCGCTGCTCGGCTCCGCACTCGGCGCGCTCATCGCCGGCTGGCTCTCCGACCGGCTGGGCCGGATCCGGGTGATGCAGATCGCCGCGATCCTCTTCGCCATCAGCGGCGTCGGCTCGATGTTCCCGCCCAACGACGCCGTGCTGGCGCTCTGGCGCGTGGTCGGCGGCATCGCCATCGGTATCGCCTCGGTGGTCGCGCCCGCCTACATCGCGGAGGTCTCCCCGCCGGCCTACCGCGGCCGGCTGGCATCCTTCCAGCAGGGCGCGATCGTCCTCGGGATCTTCATCTCACAGCTCGTCAACTACGCGGTGAACCAGGGCGCGGGCGGCAATCCCAACGACCACATCGCCGGCATCCAGGCCTGGCAGTGGATGCTCGGCATCGAGACCATTCCGGCCATCATCTACGGGCTGATGTCCTTCATGATCCCGGAGTCGCCGCGGTTCCTCATCGCCTCGGGCCACGAGGACCGGGCCCGCCGCGTCCTCGCCGACGTCGAGCCGACCGGCACCAACCTGGACGCCCGCATCACCGAGATCCGCAACGTGCTGGCGACCGAGTACAAGCCCAGCCTCAAGGACCTATGGGGTGGAAGGGCCGGCTTCATCCCGATCGTCTGGATCGGTATCGGCGCCTCTGTCTTCCAGCAGTTCGTCGGCATCAACGTGATCTTCTACTACTCCTCCTTCCTCTGGCAGTCGGTCGGCATCAACGCCAGCAACTCGCTGCTGATCAGCGTCTCCACCTCACTGGTCAACATCATCGGTACGGTGATCGCGATGGTGCTGGTCGACCGGGTCGGACGGCGGCCCCTGGCGCTGGTCGGCTCGGCCGGCATGGCGGTGTCGCTGGCCCTGGCCGCGGTGGCCTTCGCCCAGCGGACCGGCAGCGGCAGCAACGCCTCGCTCAGCAGCGGCTGGGCCACGCTGGCGCTGGTCGCCGCGCACATCTTCGTCCTCTGCTTCGCCTTCTCCTGGGGCGTGGTGGTCTGGGTGCTGCTCGGCGAGATGTTCCCCAACCACATCCGGGCCCTGGCCCTGTCGGTCGCGGCCTGCGCCCAGTGGATCGCCAACTGGGCGATCACCGAGTCCTTCCCGACCATGTCGGACTGGAACCTCTCGGCGACGTACGTCATCTACGCCTGCTTCGCCCTCCTCTCCATCCCCTTCGTCTACTTCTTCGTCAAGGAGACGAAGGGCAAGGCACTGGAGGAGATGGGCTGAGCCGGAGCGGTCGACGCCGGGATCGTTCCCCCAGCTCAGAACCGCTCCGCGCACCAACACCGCCGGAGGGGCGAGCAGCAGTCCACTGCTCGCCCCTCCGGCGTTTCCCCCTCTGGGCCGTCTCTGGGCCGTCTCAGCTTCCGGCGACCTTCCGATAGAGCCGATCCATCGCCGAGCGCGCCCGCCCCTCGCTACTCGGCATCAGGTGCGCGTACACCCGGAGCGTGAGCCCGGGGTCACTGTGCCCGAGGTACTGACTCAACGCCTTGACGTTCTCGCCGGCATCGAGCAGCACCGAAGCGTAGAAGTGCCGCAGCGCGTGCATGCCATGCTCGCGCGCCGCGGCGTAGCGCTTCCCCTTCTCCCGGGACGGGATGACGCCAGCCGCAGCCAGAGCCGGCTTCCATACGTACCCGTTGAAGTCGCTGCGCCAGAGCGCATCACCGCACGACCGCGTGAAGAGCAGCCGCTTGGTAATCAGCGCTCCACCAGCACGCTCCCAAGGAAGCGTGACATCCACCGGCGGGAACACCGCCATGTGCAGCTTGAGCGCCGCAGCCACGCTGTCCGAGAGCGGTACATCACGCTCCTTGCCCCGCTTCGGCGGCGCGAAGACCTGCCCGACCCCGGGCACCATCTTGACCTGCACCCCGACGTGCAACCACCCCGCGTCTAAGGCGATTTCGTCCACCGGCAAGCCGAAGATCTCACCTTGTCGAAGACCGCAACCGCCGCCCACATCGATCATCGCGCGGTACCGCTCCGGCAAGGCAGCCCGCATGGCGAACGTCCGCTCCGGTGTCCACGGCTTCACCCGAGCGGGCGCAGGACTCGGCGCCTTCACCGACTTGGCCCGACACGGATTCGACGTGCGTAGCCCGTCATCCATCGCGGCAGCGAAGATGCCCGAGACGTTCCCGAAGATGATCCGCCGGTAGGACGAAGCCGGCAGCACCTTCTCCAACTCGGTCAGCCACTCTCGGATGTGGGTCGGGGTGAAGGCAGCCATGGAGCGCGGGCCGAGGTACGGGATCACGTGCCGCCGCATCTGCGACGCGATGTTGGCCTGCGTCTTCTTATCCGTGGTCTGCGCCGCCATCCACTGCTCCGCGTACTGACGGAACGTCACACGCCCGCTCCGCGGATCGACGTACCGACCGCTTTCCATGTCAGCCGCGATCTTCACCAACCAGGCGTCCGCCTCCCGCTTCTTGCGGTCCGGGAATGACTGGCTCTTCTCCGTCCCATCCGGCCCGACATAGCGCGCGCGGTAGCGCATGCCGGTGCCGTAGCGGTCGGTCTTCACTCGCCGCGGTTTGCCGTCCGGCCCGGTCTCGGTCTTGTACCAGCGATCTTGGACGTGTCCGGCCATCAGGCCACCTCGCCCGTGTCTGCGGCCTTGAGACCGGCGATCCACTGTTGCAGGTCGGCAGGGTCGTACCGTAGGTGACGGCCGACTCGGAAGGCCGGCGGTCCGGTGCGCTTGCGACGCCACTGGTACAGCGTCTGGACAGGAATGTCCCCGAGCAGTTCGGCAACCTCCTCCGCAGTGAGGTAGCGGGTGGGAAGCTCCGCTGAGGTCACAGCCATGCCTTCTCCTCCTCTTGGTCGGCTCGTAGTTGTGCTCTGATCTCTCGTCCGAACTCCCGCTCCCGCGCGACCGTCGCGGCGAACACCGACTCCCCCGGGCTGAGCCCCTGTCCGGCGTAGATCCAGTGGGCGAGCGTGAGCGTGGTGTCGTCCTCGTCGGGGTCGGGCAGTCCGAGTGCGGCCCGCTGCTCTGCGGCCCGGTAGGCAGCTCGTTCGTCCCGGATCGAGGTGAGGGTGACGGAGTAGCGGCGAGACTTGGAGGCGAAGTGCCCGCGGAAGCCGAGCATGTGGGCCCAGGCCCCCAGGCGGCGCCCGGGGTAGGCGGCATCCAGGTCGAGGCAGGTTTCGATCAGTCGGCGGGCGTGTGCGGGCACCTTGAGCAGGTCAAGTGCTTCCCGGTTGCCGATCGGGCGGTCCACGGTGCCGGTGGTCTCGGCCGCCTTGGTGGCGTATTTGGCGACGTAGGAGGCCACGGCCTGTTCGGTGAGCTCGGAGCCGTCGCCGAAGGCCCGCACGGGCCGGATGTCGAGCTGCCGGCCCCAGCGCGCGAGCGTGCCCGGCTGGTCGGCGGTGCCGGGGATGGTGATGTGCGCCCGGGGCGCGGCCGTGAGGATCGCCTCGGTCAGCAGCTCCGGGGTGGCCCAGGCCGGCGGCGGATCGTCGGTGCCCTCTGGCCCGTCTAGTCGGATGATCGCGTGGAAGTGGACGGCCCCGCGGCGCTGGAACTCGGCGACCTTGGCGTAGGAGATCCGCAGGTGCTCGCGCAGCCGGGAGCGGGGCAGGCCGACGCGCTCAGCGATGCTGCGGCCGAGTTGGACCGTGAAGCGGTTCCACAGGTCGCCAGCGTGGTTATTCCACAGCACCGCCCCGGGGTAGTCGTAGCGGTCCGGATCCAGCGGCGTGCCCAACTCAACAGCGTCTTCGGCGTGCTGGCGTCCGCAACGGCAGCGCCCGCTAACGGGACGGTTGTGCACTGGCCCGAACGAGGGGGCGGTGAAGGTGGCGAACACCCGCGGGTGATCCCGCACTTCCGCTCGCACGCCTTTGGTGTTGTCGCCGACCAGGCCGGCCCGCACCAGGTGGTAGGTGTCCGCGGCGTAGGTGGCGGCGCAGGAGGGGCAGCGCGAGGCGCGGCGGTTGCCGCAGGCCAGCCGGAGTACCCCGCCGGGTTCGGTGTCGGTGGCGTAGCTGTGCAGAACTTGCCGTGTGGTGCGGTCGAGGATCTTGGACCAGCCGCGCAGCCGGATCGGGGCAGAGCATCCGCCGGTTGCGCGGATCTGCCGGAGCCAGCGTTCATGGTTGGGGGCGGAGGCCACCTTCACCAGGTCGGCGAGGGTGGCCTCATCCAGGGCCGGCAGGGTCACCGGCGCTCTCCCTTCTTCTCGTCACTCGGGGTGTGGGCGTCGGTCCACTGCTCGGCACAGACCTTGTGGACGGGCCGTCCGCGGTCGGAGCGCAGGTGGGTCGGGTTCGCGCACAGCACGCAGTCCGCTTCCCTCTCGTTCCAGTGGGAGTGGTCGCGCCAGTTCAGGAGGGACACCGCGGGTCACCTCCGGGCGCCGGCCAGCGCGGCCGACCGGTTCGGGGTGGTGGTGCCGGTGCCGTGGCAGACCGGGCAGGTCACCCGCAGGGTGGGCAGGGTGCCGTCCGGGCGGCGGGGGCCGGTGCTGATGGCCACGGTCGGGTGACCGTCGCAGTGTCCGCAGACACGGGCCGGGGTGGTGGCGGGCATGATGGGGTCCTCTCGGTGTCGTCTTGGTGCGGGATCGAGGGCCCGGGGCGGCCGGGTGTTCCTTGGCCGGGATGGCGGTCGCCCCGGGGCGAAGTCACGCTTGAGCGGCGCGGCGGCGGGCCATGAGCGCGGCCAGTCCGGCGCGGTCGATGCTCTGGGCGCCCGCACGTAGGGCGGCGGCGCGCTTGCTGGGGGTCACGTCGTAGTGCCACCGGTAGTCGTGGGCGTGCTGGAACCAAGCGCGGCGCAGTCCGATCCGGGCGGCGAAGGCGTGCAGTTCCTCGCGGGTGTCGGCGGTCAGGTGCGCCCACTTGGTGGTGCGCAGGCCAACGGCCCGGGCAATGGCGCCATAGTCGGTGATCTCGTCCACGTAGACCGTCACGACTCTCACCGCCGGTGGTCGCGCTGGTAGTCGGCGAGCAGGGAGCGCAGGACGACCGCGGCCACGGTGACCGAGATGGCGGTCACAGCGATGGCCAGGAACAGCGCGGTCACCGCGATGGCGAGCGCGACCGTGCCGGCGACGGCCCCGACGCCCACGGCGAGGTACAGGCCGATCGGACGGCCGGTCTGCGCCGGCGCCGGGGCCTGGTACTGCGGTGCGGCCGGGGTCTGGTGCCCGCACGAGCACGGGGCGACCGGGGCCGCGTTCGGGGCCGGCGGGGTGGGTTGGGTGATGACGTACACGGGCTCGGGGTACTTCGGGCGGATCATCGGTGGTGCTCCCTTCGGGTTCAGTGGCCGTTGACGATTTGTGTTCCGGAATTGGTCCCGTCGTTGATGGCGGGGCCGAGGAAGGTGTGTGCGAGCAGGAAGCCGAACAGGACCAGGGCGATCACGCCCCACCAGCGCACCCGGTGGAACTTGATGAACGCGAAGGCGAGCGCTCCCAGGACAAAAATCAGCGGAAGGTGCACGCTCACAGCGGGTCAGTCCTTTCAGGTCAGTTGGGCGGCGATCGCGTCGGCCATGGCCGGCGGGACGCCCAGAGCGGAGCGCAGGGCTTCGATCGGCAGCTCGGTGCCGGTGCGGGCCCGGTGGGCGGCGGTGAGCTTGCGGGCGTGGTCCACCAGCGCCGGTGGCACGGCCACGGGCGCGGCCGGCGGCTCAGGTTCGGGGGCGGGCAGTTCGGCCGGGCCGTCCTCCGGTGCCGCGGCAGGTTCGGGGGAGCGGTCGAGGTAGACCGAGCCCTGTTCACCGGCCGGGCTCTGCGGGCTGTGCTCGGTCGGCTCGCTCACGGTCGGCGCCGGGGTGGCGTGCGCGAGGAGAGTGCCGCCGAGGAAGGCGACGGCGGGCCAGCCGGCGACCACGATCCGCAGCAGCGCCGGAACGTGGCCCAAGTCGAGCAGTCCGGCGGTTGCCACGTTGGCCCCGAGCGAGGCGGTCAGCGCCACGGCGAACCACACCCAGGCGGCCCGGGCCGGGGCCCCCGACCGGCGCAGGGTCCGCAGTCGGCGCCATGCGGCGACCAGGAGCAGGTCCACGCTGACGGGGTAGGCCCAGCCTTTCCAGCCGTGCTGGCCGGCTGCGTCGGCGATGTCGTGCAGGTGGGCGAAGGACAGTGCCCCGGCGATCACGGCCTGCACCAGCACCAGGTCCAGGCGTGGGAGTAGGTTGCGGCGCATGGCTCAGTCCTGCCGCGGGTAGCCGTGGCCGGCCGGCGGGTAGGCGCCGTGACCGCGGGCGATGAACTCCGCCTCGAACGCGCTGTGCAGGACCGAAGCGAACCGTCCCCCGACGGCGCCGTCATACAGCTCGTGGTGCAGGGTCTCGTACAAGACACCGAGCCGATTCGCGTCGTCGCGGCGCGGGTCATCCTCTGCCAGGTACTCGGGCTCCATCGTTCCTCTCCCTTCTCGAGGCCGGCCCGGGTGGTTGGTGCTGTGGCCCGGGCCGGCGGGTGGGTTACTCGGTGGGTTCGGTGCCGGTGCCCCAGCAGCGCAGACAGATGCCTTCCTGCGCGCCGACGACGCGTTGCCGGCGGCCGACCCGGACGGACTTGGCGACAGCGCCCGTGCCCTTGCACGCGGTGCATGCAGGTGGCTCGGGGGCCGGGGCAGTGCGGCGTTGGCGGGGCGCCATGGCCTTCACCGGCTCTTGCTCGGGTAGCTGTGGCCCTTGGGCGGGTACTTGCCGCGCCGGCTCTGGCGCTCCTCGGTGTTCAAGGCGCCCTTGACGACGCTGTGGAAGCGGTCGGGCAGGTTGTCCAGCTCGCGGATCTGCTCGATCTGCTCCCAGCGCCGGCAGTCGTTGTCCCACTCCTCATCGGTGGGGTCGTAGGTGTGGCGGCCGAACATGGCATTCCTCCTTCGATCTGGCCCCGGCACCAGGCATGGGCGGGGTAGGGACGTGGCGTGAGGCGGTCACGCCGACCGTGGGGGGCGCTGGTCCTTAGACGACGGCGGGCGTGCCGTCAGCGATCTCCTCCGGCGTCGCGGGGATGCCGGTGATCGGGCGGAAGGGGGCCAGGGCGGGCAGCTCCGGGACCAGGTGCGCGTATCGGGCGCACGCGGCGGCGGCATCGGCCAGCTTCAACTCCGGGGTGCGGATACGCGACCAGGCCCCGGAGGTGTCCCCGGCGACCGCGGTGCCGGGCCGATCGGCCTTAATGCCCACGGCGGACATCACGGCCTGCGGGGCGATCTCGCCGAACGTCATCCCCGCCGTGCCCAGGTCGTTGACCCGGTGCGCGATCCGGTTGGTCAACTGCGCGCGCAGCATGGTCGCGCCCTTGCCCAACTCCGAGCTGAAGCGCTGCCCCATCACCTCGATGAACATCCCCGCCGCGCGGGCGAGTTGGGCATAGCGGATCAACAGGGTCACCAGCTCCATCCGCCGGGCCTCCTCCGCCTTGGAGCCGGCGAGGAACAGTTCGGCGATCTCATCGATCACCATCACCACCGGGGCCGGGCGGATCTCCTCGGGCAGTGACCAGATGTCGGAGGTGATGTCTTCCTTGTCCACCCGCCCGGAGATGCTGTTCTGCGCGCAGATCAGGTCGTAGCGCTCCTCCATCACCTCGCCGACCAGCACCCGCAGCAGGTCCAACGCGGTATCCGGATCGGTGGCCAGGGCGGAGAGCCGGGGTGCGAAGGGCCCCTGTTCCACCCCGCGCTTGCAGTCGATGCCCACCAGGGCCACCGGTTGCGGAGCCAGACCCACCACGAGGTTGCGCCCGTACATGGATTTGCCGGTGCCCAGCGCGCCGACCGTGAGCCCGTTGGGCCGCTTGCGGAAGTCGCGCACGTAGATCGAGCCGTCCTCGCACAGCGCCACCGGCACCCGCAGCAGGCCCGACACCTTGGCCACCTGGCGGGCCGGCAGGTGCACCCGGCGCAGCAGGTCGAAGCCCGTCAGGCGCAGTTCCACGGTCCGCGGGGCCAGCTCGACCACCCGCACCGCGTGCACGGACCAGGCGTGCTGAAGCCGCTCGGCCGCCTCCGTCACGTCCGCGGGGGACTGCCCCGGACGCAGCCGCAGCCGGACCCGCAGCCCGGTGGTAGTGGGCGTGACCCGGGTGATGCGCGGCGGGGCCGGCTTGAGCTGGCGCATGTCGCCACCCATCCGCGCGGCCATGGCCTTCCACAGCGGCGGTTCCACCGTCAGCCCGCAGGCCTCCATGTCCTCCGCGTAGGAGTGCATGATCCGACCCAGCGTGACCGGCAGGCCGATCGCGGCCCAATGCGCCCGGGGCACCTTGACCTTGGCGTAGGCCGCACCCGCGCCACCCGCAGCCAGCGGGCCGGCCACCTCCAGCAGTGAGGCCAGTTCGGACACGGCGATCAGGCCTTCCCGTTCACCGCGGACTGCGCGGTCACCGCGACGGCGCGGAAGGAGATCCCGTGCCGCTTCTGCCCGTTGAACTCGTTCTCCCAGTCCCGCGCCCGCAGGCCGGTGACCATCACCGGCATCCCCGGCTGAAGCTCCCCCGCGATCCCGGTCTCCGGAACGGAAACGGTCAGCAGGTTAGCCTCTCCCTCATCGGCCACGGTCAGGCCAAGGGTCATCAGCTTGGCGCCGGTCTCCCGGTCGGTTGCGATCTCTCCGGTCTGCCGGTTGGCAACCTTCGGCGCCGGCGGAACCGCCACGAAGACAACGGCCGTAGTGGTGTCGATCTTGAAGGACGGCATCCCGTCTACTCCCTTGTTGCTAGGGGAAGTTGATGTCGAGTGATCCCGACAGAACAAGGGAACCGCCTAGGGCCTTGGACCTATCACGGCCGCCATGGACGTTTAGGGACGTCTGATGTACCGTCAAAACGTCCCCTGCGTCCCGGGAGGCACCGATGCCGAATGAGCGACTGCGCGCGACGATCTCTGCCAAGGGCCAGACCATCCAATCCGTAGCCGATCACGTCACGGTGGACCCGAAGACGGTCGAACGCTGGATCACCAAGGACCGAACGCCTCATCGCACGCACCGCTGGAAGACCGCCCAGTTGCTTGGAGTGGACGAGCTCTACCTCTGGCCTGCGGTGGACACCGAGACCAACACCACGAGCGGTGCAGAGCTCGTGACCTTCTACCCGCACCGCGGAGCAGTGCCTGCCGCCCTCTGGTCATCCCTGATCGACAACGCGGTGAGCCAGATCGATATCCTCGTCTACGCAGGGCTCTTCCTGTTCGACAGCCACCCCGACCTGGCCGAGCAACTCGCAGACAAGGCCGCGGCCGGCGCCCAGGTCCGGATCCTGCTTGGCGACCCGACCTCAGAAGCTGTGGCCCAGCGGGGCGAAGAGGAAGGGATCGGGGAGGACCTTGCCGCCCGAGCACGACTCAGCCTGAGGTACCTGCGGCCGGCGGCGGAGACCCCGGGCGTAGAGATCAGACAGCACACCACTCCGCTGTACAACTCGATCTACCGGTTCGACGACGACGTGTTGGTCAACCCGCACGTCTTTGGTGCGCCGGCCGGTCAGAACCCCGTGATGCACCTCCGCTACGTGCCCGGCGGTCGAACCTTCCGGCACTACATGAAGAGCGTCGACCTCGTTTGGGAGCAGGCTGTACCCGTGCCCGCTTAGACGCGATCGTGCGAGGCTTGCACCATGGCTCGCATCGACTACTTCAACGACCCGAACGCCCCGGCTGCGAACAGCATCGTTCCCTCGGTCACCGCGATTGCATGCAACGAGGCGGGAGAACTCCTTCTCGTCCACAAGACCGACAACGACCTGTGGGCACTGCCCGGGGGTGGCATCGACGTAGGCGAGTCCGCGCCGGATGCTGCGGTACGTGAGACGAAGGAAGAGACCGGCATCGACGTCGAGGTCACCGGTCTCGTGGGGATCTACACGAACCCCCACCACGTCATGAAGTACGACGACGGCGAGGTCCGTCAGCAGTTCTCGATCTGCTTCACCACCCGGGTAACCGGTGGTCAACTGCGCACGAGCAGCGAGACGAAGGAAGTAGCGTTCGTCCACCCGGACAAGCTGGACCAGCTCAACATCCATCCGTCCATGCGACTGCGCATCGAACACGGCCTGACCAGGCGGGACCACCCCTACATCGGCTGAGGCAACATCCGCTCTTGCGCGCGAGCGATCGCAGCACCGAGATAGGGACGAGCCTTCGAGATGGCGGTGTGCACCTCGCTCCCCGGCTCGTACCGTGTCAGGATCTCGTCCATCCTCTGGTCGAAGTCGAATGACTGGCCGGCCGGCCCCGTCGTCATATCTGCCCAGATCAACGCATCGAGGACCGGCCCATCCTCACGCGCGTACGCTGCCAGCTCAGCCGTCAATCCGCGTTGTGCAGCCTCGTACTCGGCTCCTGAATGATGGGCCACGAGGCGGACCAGGCGCTCAGGGGCACCGAGCGACTCCAGATGCCGCGCGCCATCGAGGGGATGGAAGCCTGTCCGCCGTAGCTCGGCCGCGTAGCCCAGATCATGTAGCCAGGCCGCCGACACCAGCAGGTCCCGATCTTCCTTAGGTACCGCAGTTGCGATCTCCTGTGCACGCCGTGCCACAGCCTGCGTGTGCAACCAGCGGTCTCCGAGCGGGGGCAACAACGACTCGGCGAGTTCAGCCGCAGCGCTCGGCGCATCCAGGTCAGAGGACATGCGGTCCACCGTAAGCCATCCGTTGCACAACGGCCCAGGCCAGGATCAGTCAAGCTCTCGATGAGCGGAGGCTCCTCAACCGGTTGGATTAGAGTTTCTCTGCTTCATCAAGGCACCCGGCGTCGCTACGCTCCGCCGGGCGGGCTCACGGCCTCTTGGCGCGCCCGCGCTCCTGCCTTCGGCCCGCTCGGCGCGCCGCCGGCCTACGCCCGCCCGCTGGATAGGCCCGAGGGCATGAAGGTAGAGCCCGACCCCGCGGGCCGGCGATTGGGATGCCTCCGGCGGGGATCTCCGGCTCCAGGATGGCCAAGATCGTGCACACGTGACCGTCGATCAGTGGTCAGGGGTGGGGTGTCTGCCATCCCGCCTGCCGACGACCCAGGACAAGCCGTATCAGCCGTGGCCTTCCCGGTCCAGATCGTTCGTACAGTGGCGCGCTCCATCTGGACCGGGAAGGCCACGCCCGATACCACTGCGTGTGGGTCGACGGCAGACGGGATGGCAGACGGCGGAAGGTGCGGCATTCGCCCAGCTCAGGGCCGATTGTCGGAACAGCCCGCTAGACTGAAAGATTTGACGCCACGTCAGAGGCGATCACAAGATGTTGTGCCCATGCGGATGTACACGTACCACATGTTGTGGTTAGGGATTTGCCCATGGGCCATACGTGGTGCTCTACTTTTTCCGTTCGAAGACGAAGGCCCCACACCGGGGCTTCGAGTTGAGATCGAGCACCCCGGCGGGGGCCAGTGCGTTGCTACCGCCCTGCGACCCTACTGCGAGACGTGGACTTACCCAAGCCTGCGTCCATCGGGGTGCTCGTCCCAGAAGGAGATGAGCACCTTGCCGTACAAGACGCACATGATCGGCTACGACCTGGACCAGCCCGGTCAGAACTACACGTCCCTCCACGAGGCGATCAAGAGCCTTTCGGGCGGGCGGTGGTGGCACAACCTGGACTCCACGTGGTTCATCCAGAGCACTCAGGCCGCGGGCGCCATCCGCGACAAGCTCAAGCAGCACATCGACCAGGATGACAAGCTGCTCGTCATGGAGGTCACGGGCATGGACTGGGCGTCCGCCGGCCTGAAGCCCTCGGGGAATGACTGGCTCAAGAATCACGTGTAGCCGCACCCGCATCCGGCTCTCGTATCCATCAGGCTCGAACCGGACCACCTAAGAGGTCGACGTCTCGGCGTGCCCCCCGCGTGCCCCAACGGGCGGTAATTCACGGAAAGCCACGGCCACTCACGGACGATCGACATACCAAGGGCCCTTGACCTTTTGTGCTGGTCAAGGGCCCTTGGCCTTGCTGTGGCGGGTGCAGGGTTCAAACCTGCGTAGGCGTAAGCCGACAGATTTACAGCCTATCGGTGCGCTTGCCAGCCCAGGGCGAACGACTCTCGAACCCGAGCGCTTCGATGACCGCGGGGATGTCAGCCTGCCGGCACTTGGACAGTGCCTTCCTGCCGATGAGCAGCCGACTCAGTTCACGCCCGAGGGGGGCTATGCGCCAAGCGAACAGGCCCAAGCATCCAACCAGAAGCAGCAACGACGTCAACACGTGGTGAACCTCCGGGCAGCACAAAGCCGCCCTAGCGAAGTCCACCCGAGATCAAAGGATGCTCACGCACACGCGATGGTGTGCTCCCGAAGCTGGGCGCAGCGGGTGGTAGGAAAACCAATCATACGGACTGACTCAACAGGGTGGGGACCGGATCCCGCGCGTTGGGAAACCGGTCGCCGAGAGTGATCTCGTCGGGGGCACTCGGGCCGTCTCTGGGCCGTGCAAGGTGGATCAGCGTTGACGAATGGTGACAGCCGCTGACTTCTCCTCCGCTGGTCAACGCGTTAAGCGACCACGAAGACGCAGGCCAGAAACCGCAGGTATCACTTCTTCGTCAAGGAGACGAAGGGCAAGGCACTGGAGGAGATGGGCTAGCGCATACCAGCGTTTTCCGCAGCTCAGGCCCCGTGAAGCCTGCATTGGTTGGGATGGATTCTTCTGGCAACCATTGCAGTCTCCCGGGGCCTCTTGCCCACCCATTGCTGACGCTTCCGGCGGCCCGTCGGCTATGTGGATCGCGACCTGCCGGGGAGGGGGAACGGTGCAGACCTCAAGCATGGCCGGCACTCCGTTCTCCGGGCCGCCGCTCATCCGGTCCGGGCTCCTACGCCCGCGCGGGCCTGCTGCTGCGAGAGCTCAGCGAGCCGTCCAGCCTCCGTCGACGTAGAGCTCGGAGCCCGTCGCAAAGCTCGCGTCCGATGACGCGAGAAAGGCCACCGCTCCCGCGACCTCCTCTGGGGTGCCCAGTCTGCCCATCGGGGTGCCCTCGACCATCGCGGAGTGCCGGGGGGTGCCCCGCCACAGCCGGCGCGAGTGGGCTGTCTCGATGAATCCCGGGTGGATCGAGTTGACCCGGACCCCACGCTGTGCCCAGTGCAGTGCGGCGTTCTTCGTCATCAGCCGCACGGCGCCCTTCGCCGCGTGGTAGGAGAACTGGCTGCCGAAGCCGCCGACCGTGCCGAAGATCGAGGCGATGTTGACTATTGAGCCGCCGCCCTCGACCTTCCCCGCCGAGCGCTCGATCGCCGGGCCACCGTACTTCATCCCGAGCCACACCCCGGTCTGGGTGACGGCGATGACCTCGTCCCAGGATTCCCGGGTCTCCGTCTCCACTGTCCGCGTCTCAGCGATGCCGGCGTTGTTCACCAGTATGGTCAGGCCGCCCAGTTCGGCCACCACCCGGTCCACGGCCGCGCGCCAGGCCCGCTCGTCGGCGACGTCCAGCGCCAGGCCGATCGCCTGCGCGGCACCGCCGCCGTCCGCGAGTTCCTTCGCCAGTGCCTCGCAACGTCCGGCGTTCAGGTCGGTCACCGCCACCGCGGCGCCCTCGGCCGCCAGCCGTCGCACCACTGCCTCCCCGATACCGCCGGTGGCACCGGTCACCAGCGCGACCCGCCCGGACAGCCGATCCCTCATGAGCCCTCCTTGGTCTTCTCCAGCAGTTCGAGTCCCGAGCACAGCAGCTCCGGCACGGCCGAGCCGACCCGTTCGCGCGCTCGCCGAGCGGTACGCGGCCGGCTCCATCGACCTCAAGGCTGGTCGGCAACTCGACTCCCGATCTGGTTCTGATGACCCTCAGCGGACCCGGCAGTACCGATCCACGCCGACCACATGGGCCACAGTGGCCAGCCCCTCCAGTACGAGGACGTCCAGATGCGCCGCGGTCTCGTTGATCGCCAGCATCTGGTTGAAGGCGCTGAGCTCGCCGAAGGGCACCGCCCGCCGCGTCCAGGCCAACCGCCGCGCCACCGCGTGCGCGTCCAGGGCCTCATCGCCCAGCGCGGCCAGGCTCCTGGCCAACCGGTCGTCGTGGTGGGCTAGCAGTTCGGCGACCCGGGTGTGCGCGCTGTCGGCGACCGGGCCGTGCGCGGGCAGCAGCCGGGTGTCGGCGTAACGGGTCATGAGGCGCAGTGAGTCCAGGTAGTCGGCGAGCGGCCGGCCGCCGGCCTCGGCCAGTTCGAAGCCGATGGACGGGGTGATGTGCGGCAGTACGTGGTCGCCGGCGAAGAGCAGCCCGCGCCGCTCGTCCAGGAAGACCACATGTCCCTTGGTGTGACCGGGGGTCGGCACCACCTTCAGCTCGCCCGCTCCGAAGCCGACGTTCCCCGCCCCGAGCCAGCGGTCCGGCGCCTCCCACACCTCCGGGTCGTAGCCCCCGTGGTCCATCTTCCCGATCCGGTCGGCCAGTTCGTCGGCACCCGCCCTGCGCAGAACGTCCAGCGAGCCGGCCGGCTCGTCGCTGCCGAGCTGGTGCAGCAGCTCCAGCCCCGGCCGCTCGCCCGCCCCCAGATAAACCCGGGAACCCAGCAGTCGGCGCAGTTCCACGGCGTGGGTGTAGTGGTCGCGGTGGATGTGGGTGACCAGGATGTGGCTGATCTCCCCCAGCTCGCGGCCGATTCCGGCGAGGCCCGCCTCCAGCGCCTCGCGCGCCTCGGGAACGGCCCAGCCGCCGTCGATCATGACGAGCCTGCCGTCCTCGGCGAGGCCCTCCAACAGATAGACGTTGACGGCGTGCAGGCCGTCGTCGGGCAACGGCAGCGGGACCCTGTGCACCCCCGGGTGTACGGTCTCCACCACCCCGGGCGCGGCCCACGCCCCTTGGTCGAGTCGAGCGATCTGCTCCGCCATGGTCCCGCCTCTCAGGCCGGCTCAGAGGTACGGGCGCGCAGTGCGACGGCCAGTTCGCGGGCGCCGGCCCGGTCCAGCTTGCCGACCTTGGTCTGCGGCAACTCCCCTACCTGGTAGACGAACTCGGGCCATTTGCCCTTGGAGAGACCGAGCTTCTCCAGATGCCCGGTGATCTCGGCCAGGTCGATGTCGCGGCCGTCCTCGGTGACGACCAGCAGCGCCACCCGCTCGCCCAGTACCTCGTCCGGGACGGCTGCCACGCAGGCCCGCGCGACCCGCGGGCAGCGAGCGACCGCGCGCTCGATCTCGGTGATGTCGATGTTGCGGCCGCCTCGGATGATGACGTCCTTCTCCCGGCCCATGATCGTCACGGTGCCGTCCCCATGGCTGGTCAGCAGGTCGCCGGTGGAGAGGTAGCCGTCCGAGGTCAGGACCGCCGGGTCGACCCGGCCCTCGCGGGCGTACCCGAGGAAGAGCGAGGGCCCGCGCACCTGCGCCCGTCCGACCGTACCCGGCGGCGCCACCTGGCCGTCGGCGGTCAGCGCGCGGACATCCGTCCCGGGGAAGGGGCGGCCGTCCCGGCCGAGCCGGATCTCCTCGGGCTCGTCCGGTCGGGGCGAGGTGTGGCCGAGGCATTCGGACATGCCGAAGACCCGGAGGATCGTGGTCCCGAGCGAGCGCTCGGCCCGCGCCAGCGCGCCCCGGTCCATCGGCCCTCCGCCCACCGTGATCGACCTGACCCCGGAGAGCACCCCGCTGCCCGCCGCCTCCGCACCCATCTGCAGCGCCATGGTGGGCACGCACATGGTCCAGCGGACCTCGGCCTCGGCCATGCGTCGGAGCGCCCCGGCCCGGTCCCACCTGCCCTGCAGCACCAGCGGCCCGCCGAGCAACAGGGAGAGGTAGACCCCGAAGCAGTAGGCCGCGGTCGAGGAGAGCGGCACGATGGCGGCGACCGCGTCCCCGCGGCCCAGGCCGTTGATCTCGATCGTGCTGGAGCAGGCGTAGCGCAGGGACCGTTCTGACTGGACCACGCCCTTGGGGCGACCGGTCGAGCCGGAGGTGAGGCCGATCAGGGCGCCGCCGGACCAGCGGGAGACCTCGTACGGACCATCGGCCGCCAGGCAGGCCCAGCCGTCGAGCACGCGCCGCTCCGGGGCGCCCGCCAGCAGCTCGCGCACCCTCCACTCCTCGATCGCCGAGGGCTCGGCCACCACCGCGTCGGGCCGGATGTCCTCCCAGGCGGCGGCGAACTCGAGGCGGGTGGTGTGCCGGTTGACCACGGCCAGGACGCCGCCGCAGAGTCCGGCGGCCAGGCTGGCCGCCACGGTCCGCCAGGAGTTGTCGGCCTGGACCATGAGGGTGGCTCCGGACGCCCCCTCGTCATCCGCGGACACCGCCCACACCAGACGGGCTGCCTCCTCCAGCAGACCGCGGGCGGTATGGCCGCCGGCGTCGTCGATCACTGCGACGAAGTCGCCCTCGCCCGCTCTCCGCTGGAACTCCCGCGCTACCTGTCGCATCTGCTTCCTCGCTGCGCTGTGGTCGAACTCCGTACGTACCGTGCTGACTTGCGGATGGTTCGTGGCATTGGCCGGGGCAGTGCGATCAGGTCGGGAAGAGCTCCGCCTCGTGGCCCATCACGGCGATCCGCCTGCCCTTCATGTCGCCGACCTGGGCGACGGCCTCCGCCCACTCCGCGCTGGCCAGCGCCTTCCTCAGGTCCTCCGGGGAGTCGAAGCCGAGCACCGAGAGCCCGTCCCAGCCCTCTGAGCGCTGCTCCAGCGCGGCGTCGATCTCGGTGTGCCGCCAGGAGCGCAACCCGGGGAGCCGCCGAGTCAGCTCGGCGTGGTCGTTGCGCCACCAGTCGATGAAGCGCTGGTGGCTCCACTCCGGGGGGCGTGCGGCCAGCAGGACGAGGTTGTACATGATGGTCCTCTCTGGGGGCCGAGTGACGGTCAGCTGAAGCGGATCTCCGAGGAGCGGCCGATCAGCAGCCGCTGCAGCCTGCCCTCCCCGTCGATCCGGCCGGCGGCGACGAAGCTCGCCTCGGGGACTCCCGAGCGCCGGACCTCGCCGAGGAAGACCTCGTCCCGGCCGAGGGTC
Organism: Phaeacidiphilus oryzae TH49; assembly: GCF_000744815.1. NCBI lineage: Bacteria > Bacillati > Actinomycetota > Actinomycetes > Kitasatosporales > Streptomycetaceae > Phaeacidiphilus > Phaeacidiphilus oryzae. Next base: position 180,875 of record NZ_JQMQ01000004.1, on the reverse strand, counting down.
GTCGCCGACAGCCGGTGGTGGGTCCGGGTGCCCCGCTCCCGCTGCTTGAGGTAGCCGACCAGCGCCTCGCGGCCGCCGGCGAAGTCGGTGGCACCGCCGTCCCCGGTGGAGAACAGGATGGAGAGCGAGAAGTCGTCACTGATCAGATCGAGGATCCGGTCCGGCTCGTCGCTGTCGAGGATCGCGAACCAAGCGCCGAGAAAGGGCGCGGTCTCGGGTTCCGGCCCGGGGCGGCTGTCGGCGCCCTGCCCTCCGTCCCAGTCCACGAGCTCGAAAGAGGTGGTGAAGAAGGACTGGTAGCGGGCGAGCCGCCCACTGGGGGCGACCACCGCGGAGGACTGGAACGAGCCGGAGTACTTCCCGGCCTCGGTCACCACCCCGTACACCGTCTCGACGTCGCCGTCCCGGCTGTGTCGGAGCACGCGGTGCCTTCTGTCCACCGGATTGCGCCCGGCGATGTACGCGGCGAAGTCCGTCCGGGAGGAGCCGGAGTGCTCCCTGCCGGGAACGGAGATGAAGAAGCGGAAGTCGGGTTCGAGCAGTTCCAGCGTCTGCTCCGGATCCGAGGCGTCCATGCTGGCCAGATAGGCGCGCAGCGACATGTGCCTGCCCCTCAACCTGAGTTAAATTCAATTCAGTTTGAATGGTAATCCGCGGTCAACACCACTGGCAAGGGCCCGTCACGACTTCTCTCCCCCGCCGAAACGACGCTAAGGCCCCCGGCGGAGATCCACCAGGGGCCTTGGGAGCAGACGGCGTCAGCTGCCGGCGACCATCCGCACGCAGGCGCCCTCGATCAGCTCGCTGATCTCGGAGAGCGGGGTCGGCCCGGACGGCCGGTACCAGCGCCAGACCCCGACGATCAGCCCGAGCACGCTCACCCCGAGCAGCTGGGCGTCGCGCAGCGGGAACGCCCCCTGGGACATCCCCCGGACGATCAGGTTGGTCCAGTCCCGCTCGACCAGCTGGACCAGCTGGCGGGCCGCGATCCGCTCGGCCTCCTCGCGCTTGGACTTGCGCGGGCCGGCGAGCAGGTCCATGTGGTTCTGCAGGATGCGCATCTGCAGTACCTCCTGCTCGGAGACGTCGTAGGCCGCGCGGACGGCCGCCCGCAGGGCCTCGACCGGGTCCTCGACCTCCGCCGTGGCCTCGGTGAACTTGTCGTGCGAGCGCTGGAGTTCGAGCCGCATGATGGTGAGCAGGCAGTGCGTCTTGGACTCGAAGTAGTGGTAGAGCGCGGTCTGGCCGATACCGACCCGCTCCGCCACGGTGGACCACTTGGTGGCCTCGAAGCCGGTGTCGCCGAAGCAGTCCACGGCGGCCTCGAGGATGGCGGCGCGCTTGGAGCGCGGCCCCGCCTCTGGTTCAACGATCCGTGGCATGATCCCTCTCCCGGCCATCTGCTGCGCCCGCCGTGTCCGTGCCTGAGCCTAACCTCAAGTTGAACTCAGTTGCCAATCACTCGCGGGGATCAGCCACGCTCGATGATCGTCGCGTTGGCCATCCCTCCGCCCTCGCACATCGTCTGCAGCCCGTAGCGGGCGCCGGTCCTGCGCCGCTGGTGGACGAGGGTGGTCATCAGCCAGGCGCCGGTGGCGCCGAGCGGATGGCCCAGGGCGATCGCCCCGCCGAAGGCGTTGACCCGCGCGGGGTCCGCGGCGATTTCCCGCTGCCGGGCCAGCACGACCGGCGCGAAGGCCTCGTTGACCTCCACGAGATCGATGTCAGGGATCGTCAGACCGGCCCTGGCCAGCACCTTCTCGGTGGCCGGGATCGGCCCGGAGAGCATCGGCACCGGATCGGAGCCGACCTCGGCCGTGCTGTGCACCCGGGCCAGCGGGGTCAGCCCATGCCGGCGCACCGCCGCCTCCGAGGCGACCAGCAGGGCGGCGGAGCCGTCCGAGATCTGGCTGGAGACGGCGGCGGTCAACCGCCCGCCCTCGATGAGGGCCCGGAGCCCGGCCATCTTCTCCAGGCTGGCGTCGGCTCGCGGCCCCTCGTCCGCCTCCAGGCCGAAGGACGGCACGATCTCCTCCCGGAAGGCCCCGTCGGTCTGGGCGACCAGCGCACGGCGGTGGCTGGAGAGAGCGAAGGCCTCCATCTCCCCACGCGAGACGCCCCACTTCCCGGCGATCAGCTGGGCACCACGGAACTGGGAGATCTCCTGCTCCCCGAACCGCTCCCGCCAGCCCTCCCCCGCGTACGGGGAACCGAACCCGGCCTACTCGCCCGAGGTCATCGGACTGCCGATCGGCACCAGGCTCATCACCTCCACCCCGCCGGCGACCACCAGGTCCGCGTGGCCGGAGCCGACCGCCTGGGCGGCGAAGTGCACCGCCTGCTGGGAGGAGCCGCACTGGCGGTCGATGGTGGTGCCGGGCACATGCTCCGGCAGCCCTGCCGAGAGCCAGGCGGTGCGGGCCAGGTTGCCGGTCTGCGCACCGATCTGGCTGACGCAGCCGAAGTAGACGTCGTCCACCGCGCCGGGGTCGACACCGGTGCGCTCCAGCAGCGCCCGCAGCACATGGGCGCCCAGGTCGGCGGGGTGGACCGCGCTCAGCGTGCCGTTGCGGCGGCCGCCCGGGCTGCGGACGGCTCCGACGATGAACGCTTGCGGCACGGTGCTCTCCTACATGTCGGCGGGGACGCTGAACTCCCCTGTCAGGGGGGTGAATCGAGGTGCGCGCTTGCCGAGGAAGGCGGCGACCCCCTCGCGTCCCTCCCTGCCCGAGGCCGCGACGGCCAGCGCGCGGGCCTCGCGGTCGAGGTGCGGGCCGAGCTCGGAGTCCAGCCCGGCGGCCACGAGCCGGCGGGTGGCGCCGAAGGCGGCCGTCGGTCCACCGCGCAGGGCTTCGGCGGTGCGCTCGGCCTCGGCCGATAGCTCGCCGACGGGAACGGTCCGGCTGACCAGCCCGAGCCCGGCGGCCTCGGCGGCGCTGAGCCTACGGTTCGTCAGCAGCAGCTCCAGCGCCCGCTTGGGGCCCAGCAGCCGGGGCAGGAACCAGCTCACCCCGGCGTCCGGGGAGTAGCCGATGGCGGTGTACGCGGCGGTGAACGTGGCGTCCTCGGCGGCCAGGGTCAAGTCCGCGGCGGCGGCCAGACCGATCCCCGCGCCCGCGACGGCGCCCTGCACGGCGGCGACCAGCGGGGCGTCCAGCGCGGCGAGGAGACGCAGGGCCTTGTGCAGCGCATCGGTCACCTCGATCAGGTGCCGCTCCAGTTCCGGGCCCTGGTAGCGGGCGAACTCCCGCAGATCGCCGCCGACGCAGAAGGACCTGCCCTCGGCGGTGAGGAGCACCGCTCGGACGGGCTCGCGGACGCAGGCGCGGGCCGCGTCCAGCAGTCCGCGGGCGGTCTCCAGACCGATGGCGTTGCCTGCCTCGGGCCGGGTGAGGGTGATCCGCACCAACCCGTCCTGGCGGAGCTCGGTGCGGACGCTCATCGGGCCGTCCAGCCGCCGTCGACGGTCAGCACCTGTCCGGTGCAGTAGGAGGAGGCGTCCGAGGCCAGGAAGAGCAGGGCGCCGTCCAGTTCATGGGCGCCGCCGCCGCGGCGCAGCATGGAGTTGCGCTCCACCCAACCGCTGGAGCGCTCGTCGGAGAAGAGTCCCTCGGTCATCTCGGTGCGGAACCACCCCGGCGCCAGCGCGTTGACCCGGACCCCGCGGCGGCCCCACTGTCCGGCCAGCTCGCGGGTGAGCCCGATCAGCCCGGCCTTGGAAGCCGAGTACGCGGCACCGCCGAGGGGGGCGGCGGAGACCAGGCCGAGGATGGAGGAGATGTTGACGATGCTGACGCCCGCCGTCGGCGCGGCGGCCTCCGCGGCCTCCGCGGCCTCGGCGACCAGCCGGGCCAGGTGGAACGGCGCCGTGAGGTTGACCCCGAGCACTCCGGCGAAGGCCTCCGCGGTCTCGTCCTGGGCGCGCGTCTCGCCCGGCACGGCCGCGTTGTTGACCAGGACGTCGATCCGGCCGGTCGCCTCCAGCGCGGTCTCCGCCAACCGCACCCGGTCGGCCTCGACGGACACGTCGCAGGCGACCGGGTGGATCAGGGAATGGGTGTCGGCCAGCTCCTTGAGCCGGTCGATCCGCCGGGCCGCCGCGAAGACGGTGGCGCCGGCCCGCGCCAGCACGGTGGCGAAGCGGGCGCCGAGACCGGCCGAGGCGCCGGTGACCACGGCGGTCCGGCCGGCCAGGGAGAAGAGCTCGGCGGCGGTACCGACCGCGTCGGCGGCGGTCATCCCTCGACCCCGATCGGCAGCGCGGTGGCTCCGCCGTCCAGCACCAGCGCCTGCCCGGTCATCCATGACGAGGCGTCAGAGGCCAGGAAGAGCGCGGCGTTCGCCACGTCCTCCACCGTCCCGAGGCGGCGCAGCGGAAGCTTCTCGGTGAGGATCGGCTCGCGCACCTCCCAGACCGCCCGGGCCAGCTCGGTCTTGATCAGGCCGGGGGCGATCGCGTTGACCCGGGCTTTCGGGCCCAGCTCGTACGCGAGTTGGCGGGTCATGTGCAGCATGGCCGCCTTGGTCGCGTTGTAGTAGCCGATATGCGGGTCGACGATCAGCCCGCCCACGCTGGCGATGTTGACCACCGCTCCCCCGTGCTCGGCCATCCAGGCCCGCCAGGCGCAGCGGGTCCAGGCGATCATCCCGTACTGGTTGACCCGGACGGTCTTCTCCGCCCGCGGCAGGTCCAGGTCGAGGAGGTCGCCGTTGTAGGGGTTGGTGGCCGCGTTGTTGACCAGGACGTCGATCCGTCCGAAGCGGTCCATCGCCTCGGCGGTGCAGGCCTCGGCCTGGTCCGGCTCGCCGGCGTTGGCGACCACGGTCAGCACGTCGCCGTCGCCCTTGGTGCGCAGCAGTTCCTCGCGCGCCTCGGCGAGCCCGGCCGCCTTGCGCGCGGCGATCACCACATTCGCTCCGGCCGCCCGGTACGCGGTGGCGATGCCGAGGCCGATGCCCCGGGACCCGCCGGTGATCAGGGCGGTCCTCCCCGCCAGGATGTCGCTGCTCATGCCTCTGCTCCCGCCTTCTCGGCCCCCGCCTTCTCGTCTTCCGCCTTCTTGTACGGGGCCAGCTCCTGGCGGGCGACCGTGCGCAGATGCACCTCGTCCGGGCCGTCGGCGATCCGCAGCGCCCGGGTGATCGCGTAGAGCCGGGCCAGTACGGTGTCGTCGCTGACGCCCGCCGCGCCGAAGGCCTGGACGGCCCTGTCCACCACCCGGTGGGCCACCTCCAGCGCGGCCACCTTGATCGCGGCCACCTCCATCCGGGCGGCCGCGTTGCCCCTGGTGTCCATCAGCCAGGAGGACTTGAGCACCAGCAGGCGCAGCTGCTCGATCTCGATCCGGCTGCGGGCGATCCACTCCCGCACCACCCCGCGCTCGGCCAGCGGCCCGCCGAAGGCGGTGCGCTCGGTGACCCGCTCGCACATCAGCCGCAGGGCCCGCTCGGCGAAGCCGACCGCGCGCATCGCGTAGTGCATCCGACCCGGGCCCAACCGCCCCTGCGCCAGGGCGAATCCCTCCCCCTCGCCGCCGAGGATGTTCTCCGCCGGCACCCGGACGTCCTCGAAGAGCACCTCGCCGTGGCCGCAGCGGTCGGTGTAGCCGAACATCGGCAGATCGCGGACGACGGTGACGCCGGGGGTGTCCCGGGGGACGAGGAGCATGCTCTGCTGCCGGTAGGTGGGCGCGTCCGGGTCGGTCTTGCCCATCACGATGATCAGCCGGCAGTCCGGGTCGAGGATCCCGGAGGTGTACCACTTGCGGCCATTGACCACGTAGTCGCCGCCGTCCCGGGCGATCCGGGTACGGATGTTGCGGGCGTCGGAGCTGGCCACCTCCGGCTCCGTCATCGCGAAGCAGGAACGGATCCCGGCGGTCAGCAGCGGCTTCAGCCAGCGCTCCTGCTGGGCCCTGGTGCCGAAGAGGGCGAGCAGCTCCATGTTCCCGGTGTCCGGCGCCGAGCAGTTGAAGACCTCGTTGCCGATGATGGAGCGGCCCATCTCCTCGGCCAATGGGGCGTATTCGAGGTTGCTGAGCCCCGCGCCCCAGTCGCCGTGTGTCATGAAGAGGTTCCACAGGCCCTCGGCCCGCGCCTGCTCCTTGAGCTCGGTCATCACCGGCGGCAGCGCGTGCGGGTCCGCCGCCGCGGCGATCTGCCGGTCGTAGACCGCTTCGGCCGGGATGACCCGCTCGTCCATGAACGCCCTGATGCGTCCCCGGAGTTCGCTCGCCCGTGGGGATAGTCCGAAATCCACGATTACCTCTCCTGCTGGTGCCTCGGCTGCGTCAGCCGAGGATGTCGCGCGCCGTGCGGATCATCGCGGCGATGGTCGGCGGCAGCCGTTCCTGGTCCGGGTCGTGGTGCTTGCCCTCGCGGTGCCTGCGCAGGTTGTGGCCCATGATCGCGGCCATCTTCATCCGGCCGAGGGCCCGGAACCACTCCATCTCCGGCGGGTCGTCACCGCCGTCGGCGTACGCCGCCAGCAGCTCGGCCTCGCTCGGCAGTCCAGGGACCGCCCGGCCCAGCCGGGGGAAGTTCCGGTGGTCGGCGAAGAGGAGGAACCAGCCCAGGTCGATGCGGGGATCGCCGAGGCTCCAGATCTCCCAGTCCACCACCGCCGTCGCCCGCTCCCCCGCGCACAGCACATTGCCGAGCCGGAAGTCGCCGTGCAGGAGCACCGGCGGCAGCGCCCCGGCGGGCACCTCATCGGCGAGCCGTTTCAGCAACTCCTCGCCGCCCGGACGCAGTTCCTCCGGCACGGCGTGCATGGTGCGGCTCCACCGCTCCAACTCGTCCGCCGTGTCCAGGGGTTCTGGCGTGCCGAGCTCCGGGGTGCGCACGTCCACGGCGTGCAGCCGGCGGAGCACCCGGGCGATCTCCAGCATCCGGACCCCGGCCGTCGCCCCCGGCACCGCGGGCTCGTCGAGCACCGGCTCGACAGCCTCGCCTGGCGCGAACTCCATGGCGAACCAAGCGGGTTGCCTTTCGTCCCGGCAGATCAGCCCCGGTACCGGCACCCCGCTGCCGGCCAGCGCCGCCAGCACCCGGGCCTGCCGCAGTACGTCGTTGCGGCCGACCGGCCGCTGCCCGGGCGGCACCGCCTTGACCACGTACCGGTCGTCCCCCGCCGCGACCGAGTAGGTCAGCCCGGAGTGCCCGCCGGGAAGCGCCCGCGGCTCCCCGATCTCAGCGCCCGGATGCAGCCCGGCGAGCCGGTCCCGGATCCTGCCGAAGAGTTCCGCGCTCATCGGACCGGCTCCTTCGGCAGGCCGAGCACCCGCTCGGCGACGATGTTGTGCTGGATCTCGTCGGTGCCGCCCGCGATGCTGTAGCCGGGGGCGCCGAGCAGGTGCTCGGTCCAGGAGTAGCTGCCCCACTCCCCGGTGTCCGCGACCAGGCTCGGTCCGAGCAGTTCGGCGACCAGGTCGCTCGTGCGCCGCATGGTCTCGGTGGCGTAGAGCTTGCCGACCGAGGCCTCCGCCCCCGGCTCCCGCCCGGCGACCAGCGCCGCCGTCACCCGGAGACCGATCAGCCGCTGGACCAGGGTGCGGACGTAGAGGTCCGCGGCCCGCACCCGCTCGGCGCCGGTGAGCGGCCTTGGCAGGTGCCGGGCGAGTTCGAGCGCCCGGTCGGCGTTGTCCAGGCCGAGGCCGCCGGAGTCCAGCCGCTCGGCGGCCAGCACGCTGAGCGTCACCCGCCAGCCCTCGCCGACCGGACCGAGCCGGTCCGCGTCCGATACCAGCACCCCGTCCAGATAGACCTCGTTGAAGCTGGCGCCCCCGGTCATCTGGCGGATGGGCCGCACGCTCACCCCGGGGGCGTCCATCCGCACCAGGAAGACGGTGATCCCGGCGTGCTTGCGCGCCTCGGGGTCGGTCCGGCAGACGGCCACGCCCCAGGTGGCGACGCGCGCCCCGGAGGTCCACACCTTGTGCCCGTCCAGCACCCAGTGGTCACCGTCCCGCACCGCCCTGGTGCGCACGGCGGCCAGGTCGGAGCCGGCCTCGGTCTCGGAGAAGAGCTGGCAGGCCAGCTCGTCGGTGCGGAGCATCGGACGGAGCCAGCGCTCCTTCTGCTCCTCCGTCCCCCAGATCCCGATCGCCGGAGCGACCAGGTGCTGGGTCACCGGGAAGATCTCCGTCCGGTGCGGTACGTCGAAGGCCGCCTCCTCGGCCCGGTACAGCTGCTCGTAGTACGCCGGAAGGCCGCGCCCGCCGTACTCCGCCGCCCAGTTGAGGGCGCCCCAGCCCTGGTCGTAGCGGGTGCGCTCCCACTCCTGGGTGCGGGCGGTGTGCTCGCGCTCCTGCTCCTCCGTCCAGTTCTCGAAGACGGCCGCCGAGTCGGGGCCGCTGCCCCACTCCCCCTCGGCCGGGCGCGGCCGGGCCGCGCCCGCCAGCCAGCGCCGGGCCTCGGCACCGAACTCCTCGGGTTCCGGGATTCCAGGCATCCTCTCCTCCACCTCCGTTCAGCGAGCCAGCGGGTCAGCAGGTCAGCGGATCAGTACGGTGCAGGCGCTGACGCCCGGCGCGCCGTACACATGGGTGAAGCCGACCCGAGGCTCCCCTGGGACCTGCCGTTCTCCGGCCGCGCCGCGCAACTGCTGCACGACTTCGTAGACCTGGCGCAGCCCGGAGGCCCCGATCGGCTCCCCGTTGGCGATGCAGCCGCCGTCGGTGTTGACCGGCAGCCGGCCGCCGATCGCGGTGCCGCCGGAGGCGATCAACCCACCCTGTTCGCCGTCCTCGCAGAAGCCGCACTCGGCCAGGTGCATCACCTCGGCACCGCTCTCGGTGTCCTGCAACTGGCAGACCTCGACGTCCTCCGGGCCGATCCCGGCCTCCTCGAAGGCGGCAGCCGAGGCGTCCCGGCTGACGCTGGTGAGTTCGCCGCCGGGGATCCACGGGCTGAACACCTCGAAGGAGCCGAACCGCCGGGTACGCACGGCCGCCGCGCGCAGAGCCACCGGCGACCCCGCCATCTCCCGGGCCGCCGCCGGCGAGCAGAGCACCAGCGCCGCCGCGCCCGCCGCCGGAGAGCAGAACATGAAGCGGGTCAGCGGATCGCTGACCATCCCGGAGTCCAGCACCTCGGCCGCGGTCACCGGCTTGCGCCGCCAGGCCTCGGGCGTCAACTCGCCGTTCCGGTAGGCCTTCTCCGCGACCTGCGCCAGGGTCTCGGAGGTGATCCCGTGATCGTGGATATAGCGGCGGATCTTCATGCCGAAGAACTGCGTGGTGACCATCAACCCGTCCCGGCCGTACTCCTCGCCCAGGCCCCAGTCCTCGGGGCGCGGGTCGAAGGCCCCGCGCGGGTGCTTGTCGAAGCCGACCGCGAGGACCACGTCCGCCATCCCCGCGCGGATCGCGTTGACCGCGGAGACCAGGGCGCTGCCGCCGGTGGCACAGCCGTTCTTGACGTTGACGAACGGGATTCCGGTGAGGCCGAGCCGGGAGACCAGGGTGTCCGCGAGCCCGGCGCTGTCGCTGCCGCCGAAGGCGGCCCGCACCCGGGACCAGCCGATCCCGGCGTCCGCGAGCGCGGCGCCGGCCGCCCGCACGGCCAGCTGCCGGCCGCTCTCCTCGGTGCGACCGAAGGGGGTCCGCCCGGCGCCGCAGACCAGTACCTCGGCGCTCATCCGCCCTCCTTCCGTGCGTCGCCTGCCGCGAGCGCCCTGGCCCGTGGGACGCCGCCGTCCTCGCCCGGTCCGAGTTCCAGCGGCATCCCGATCCGGATCGCCTCCAGGTCCACGTCCAGAACGGCCGCCACCCGGACGCCCTCGGGCAGCTCGACGTAGCCGACTCCGAACGGCCGGAAGCCGCCCGAAGGCGCCTGGTACGGCGGGGATTTGGGCGCGTACCGCTGCACCGTCCAGGTCCACAGGGTGCCCGCGCCGCTCAGCGCGACGGGCTCGGCCGGCCCCCCGCAGCGCGGGCAGGACTCCTCCGCGGGGCAGGCGGTCACCGAGCAGGCGCCGGCGCAGCGTGAGCCCCGGAGCCGCGCCTGCGAGGCCGCCTCCATCGGCCTCAGCGCCCCTGCCACTTGGGCTCGCGCTTCTCCAGGAAGGCCGAGACGCCCTCGTTGGCGTCCTCGGAGTTGAGCGCCACCCCGACCGCAAGGTGCTCCATCACCATCAGCGACTGGGTGTCGGCGTCCAGGCTCCGGTCGATGGTCATCTTGGTGAGCCACATGGTGAACGGGCTCTTGTCGGTGAGGTTCGCGATGAAGGCCTCGACCGTCTCGTCCAGCTTCTCGGCGGGGGCGTGGTCGTTGATCAGCCCGAACTCGGTGGCCTCGATGCCGGAGAGTAGCTTGCCGGTGAGCATCAGTTCCTTGGTCTTGCGGATGCCGATCATGCGCGGCACGCGGTAGATCGGGCCTGCCCCGCCGAAGAGCGCGCGGCGGATGTGGAAGTCGCCGATCTTGGCGTCGTCCGCGGCTATCGCGAAGTCGCAGGAGATCATGATCTCGAAGCCGCCCGCGGTGACGTGCCCCTCCAGCACCGCGACCGACGGGGTCTTCATCGAGTACAGCCGGTCGCAGACCTTGGCGGACTTCACCGCGACGTCAATGGCGTTCGACTTGCCGACGAACTCCGACTTCAGGCTGTCCAGGTCGAAGCCGGAGCAGAAGGTGCCGCCCCTTCCGCGGAAGACCAGGACGCGCAGCTCCGGGTCGGCGTCGACCTCGGTGATGATCTCGTCCAGCCGGTCCAGGATCGGCACCGTCACGCAGTTCTTCTTCCACGGCCGGTTGAGCCAGATCCGCGCGATGTGACCGTCGCGCTCGAACTGGATCTCGTCTTCCACTGCCATCTCCCGACCTCCATGTTGAACTGAACTGAATTCACTATGAGCCTGAAGGATGTAGAGGGGACTGTCAAGACCCATGAACATCAAACCGAATCTAATTCAAAGTCTTCCCTGCGAAGGACGCTGGACGTGGCCAGGACAGGCGTGACCCGCGCCCCGCCCACGGCGCAGCGGCCGGGAGTGCACATCCCCGCCGGCGACACCGGCGCGGCGCGGGGCTACCGCGCGCCACTCGTCCGCTTCGCCATCGCGTCCAGCCTCTTCGACGGGCGCGACGCCTCGATCGACATCGTTCGCAGGATCCTCCGCCCCCAGGGCGCGAAGGTGATCCGCGGCCGGAGTCCATCCGGGCCGCGGCCGGGCGGCCGCCGGACGGCGAAGGTCGGATGTCGGTGGGCGTCGCGGCCCCGTCCTGCGTAGCCCTCGGCCCGCAGGCGAACTGCCAGATCGCCGTGCGCGTACACGCAGCCTTGTGCTCGCCGCAATGGCGCTTGTTCCTGACGGGGCCGGCCATCACCAGAAGTGGCTGCCGGCCCTGGACGTCCTCGACAACTTACTCGCCCGTCGCGCAACTCGCAGGCACCGGACGAGGACGGCAGCGAAGGGTGCGACGGCTGATGGCGGCTGGACCGGTGAGGCGGGCAGAAGAGCCTGAAAGGGGTTTGCCCGCCTCCTCGCCCCGTTGCCTACGGCGGGGTGTCAGGCCGCCTGGCGGAAGGCCGGGCGAGGTCTCAGTCCACGCGGACATGACGCCTGTTCCGCCGGATCCGGTCGATCAGATTCTGCGGATCGAGTTCCTCGCGCAGTCCCAGGAGGTAACCCGCAGGCGAACGGCGAGAGGCAGCGACGCGAGTGCCCGCACGCCAGCCCGCACTCACGAAGCAGGCGGCGATCGCACCGGCTTCAAGAGCGCTCTCCGAGAGGCTGCTGTGGCCCGAAAACGTCGTCCCCAGGACGGACAGCACGATCGGCACCTCAGGAGTCTTCAGAGAGAAGACCGCCCGAACCGGTTCGAGACGCTGCGAGCGCAGACCTCGTTCAAGGTCACCGAGCAGGGTACGGATGTCTCGGTCCGCCGCCATTTCCATCCGCGCGCGCAGAACTGCCGGATCCTGGCCTGCGGCCGACTCGGCGAATGAATCCGCCAGTTCGGTGACATGCCGGCGGAATGCGTCGAACTCGTCCGCCAAGGCCCGGCGGGCCTCCACGATGTGCTGGACCGGGACGTCTTCCAGGCCGCGCGGCAGCACGGCCCGCAGCGCCACCACCGCGTACATCGCCTGCGGGTCCATGCCGGTGCGGTCGTACGGTGCCGGCTCGCTCCCCCACCCATGGGGGTGCCCGGGGAGGCCCTGCTGATCCGTCACCATCGCCATGTTGTTGGCATCGGCAACCTTGCGGGCGAGCGCGGTCATGTAGACGTGTGCGAGGCGGCGCTCCAACCGCACCCACGGCTTTCCGGCTTCATCGGCAGAAACCACCGCGATGCCCCGGTCCAGTACCCATCCCGGGAGGTGAAAGTCGCCGCTGCACTCGGACTCGATCCATCGATAGGGCCAGGTGAGCGGCATCCCCGGGACCTGAGGGTACGGAGGACCGTCCAGTAGGTATTCCTCGGTGGTCTCTCGTGACGGCGCCTCCTGCGGGCGGCGCGCCGGATCTTCCCACGTGCCCAACCAGCGGACGAAGTCCTCCACGACGCGACGGCCGTACGGTTCGGGGTCCACGTCGACGAAGAAGTCCAACTCGTCATGAAGCACCCGGGCTGTTCGTGAGTCGCCGGCGGGGTAGTCCGACGTCATCAGGCGCGCGATCCTGGGCCAGTACAGTGCGGCGGCCTTCAACCATGTCTCGTCCTGGACGAACACGTCCGGGTAGTAGAGAGCGATGTCGGACACGATCAGCCTCCCCTGTGGCCTACGGACTGCGTGCGCGGACGCCGGCTGGTACGGACCGCAACGTCATCACCCTGGCAGGTGCACGCGGCGCACGGAATGGGCCCTGCCCTCCCGAAGCCGCCTCGAAGCGACAAGTGGCTCCGTGTCATGCCTGTCGCTCTCTCCGCTCGGTGGCACATGGTTCGTCGTCGCAACGCCTGTCTCCACCGCCGACCGGAACCCCCGACCACCAGATCGACGCTCCCCTGGGCGCCGGCGTCGACCTGGATCACATCCACGTCGAAAAGGCCGGCCGCGCGAAGGCGTCTAGGCCCGGACTGGATCTGGTCCTGCAACTGCTATGCGAGGGCGACCAGGTCACCCGACTCGACCGGCTCTCCCGGCCCCGTGGTACACCTGATCAGCCTCGGCGCCCGGCTGTACCGGCGCGGCATCAGCCGGCACCTCACCGAGCAGGCCCTGGAGCCTGCCCCCGGCAGCCCAAGAAGCCCGCGTCGGCGAAGCCGTGACAGACGCCGGGCGCTGCCGCTCATTTTCCGTTCCGATTCTCCCCGAGGGCCGTGATGGGCAGTCGGAGCGGGAGGCCGGCGTGTTCGAGCATTCGGTGGACTGCGGGGCTGGCGGCGCTCAGGGTCAGGCTGCGGTTGCTCGCGCGCAAGGCGTGGCCGTAGCCAAGGATGGCGTCCAGGCCCGCTTGGTCGCACCAGGTGACCTCGGAGAGATCCAATTGCAGGTGCCGGTGTCCCTGTTCGATCAAGTCGGTGAGCGCGTCGCTGAGTTTGGCCACGTTGACCGCGTCCAGCTCCCCGTGCAGGGCGAGCCTGGCATTGCGCGGGTCGAGGTGGATGAGCAAACGATCCATGCGAACCTGCTCCCGCTAGACGCTCCTAGGCCCAACGCGGGTGCAACTGGGTCCGGTTGACTCTATGGCGTGACCCGAGAGGGGGCAAAGTGGGTGTTGACGGCGGGGTGCGGAGCCTCGTCGTGGTCCCTGTCCGGGCCATCAATACGGGGGGCCGGGCCGGACAGGGGCCGAACATCAGGGCGCGGTTTGGCCCACTTCGCAGAGATCGTCGGCTGCCGACGATTCCGGTTCCGCCGCCGCGGCATGGTCTCTCGCGGGGCTCGCGGACGGGGAAACGGATGCAGGGGCGGACCGGTCCGTCCCCGCAGGGAGTGTCCCGAAACGCTCCCCTGGCCTGCCCCTGCACTCGCCCGGCCCCTCAGGCAGTTGATCTTGTTCCGAGACGGGTAACAGCCTGCGCCGCGGAAATCGACCAGGGTGCGGTGTTCACGGTAGGCGGTGGCCGCCTCGCCGGGGGCCGCTTGAGCTAGCCGATCCAGGGTCCAGGACAGGAGCTTGTCCACGGTCCGGGGCGTCAGGAAGTCGTGGTTGAACCAGACCAGGCCGGCCTGCCGGTGGCGAGCGCCGTCTTGGCCAGGGCCCAGGCGTCGACGTCGCCCAGGAAGGCCTGGACCGTCGGGCGGGAAGGTCATGGATCGCTTTGGGAATCTGTCCGCCTCCGCCTCTGGTCGCAGTACGGTCGAAGCCGGTTGCTGGGCTGGGGGGTCGGGATGTTGGCCGAGGAGTTCGAGGCGTTGGCCGGTGCCGGGGCTGAGACGGTGGTTCGGGCGGCGGGCACAAGGGAGTGGCCGACGGTGCGCGCGCAGGTGGCGGCGTGGTTCGGCCGCAGCGACCGGCACCGGCACACGGTGGCCCTGGAGCGCTTGGACGCCACGGCCACGGCGCTGGGGCAGACGGATCCTGCCGGGCCCGCCCCGGAAGAAGAGGCCCTGCAGGTGTGGCGTCTTCGCTTCCACGACGCTCTTGAGGAACTGGAGGACGCGGCGCAACGCATCGCAGTCGCCGATCTGGGGGCGCTCCTATCCACCCGCCGCGTCACGGAGACCTCAGGCGACCCGGGCGCCTCGGGGGCGTGAGGGCAGGCTCGGGGATCCGCCGTTCATGGGTCACCTCACACGCTGCGCGGGTCTGGCGCGGGAGTCGCCTCGGTGATCAGGGGGAGTGCTGGGTGGTGCCGTCGGCACGGGCGCGCAGCTCTTCCAGGACGACGGAAGGCAGTCGCCATCCCCGTCAGCGACCCCCTCCCCGCGCGGTGCGGCGACGCATGGCAAGGAGTGTGCCACCGAGGGCGGTAAGCATCACCGCGCCGAGGGCCGCAGGAATGGTCGCGGTCGCACCTGTTGCGGCGAGCGCCGGGCGCCGCGGTCGGCCGGCCAGCGGTGGCCGGAGGTTGTGCGCGGAGGGTCGGCGAGCCGGCGCGGGTGCGGGCGCCTGCTTCGGCTTCACCCGGAGCGAGGTGGCGGCGGCGACGGTGGTGGGGTTGCCGTCGTTGATCAGGCGACCGGTGACATGCAGCTCCCCGGCGGGCAGGCCGGGTGCCAGCGTGAGCCGGAAGGGCACCGTCGCCGTCTCGCCCGGATTCAGGGTGCCGCCGGGCAGCGGGAGTTCGGTGTAGAGCGTGCCGTCGGCGGCGCGTCGGACCGGGTAGGTCTTTCCGCCCGCGGACACCGTGAGGTCGGACGGGGTCAGCTGGGAGATGCCGGAGAAGGTGACACGGGCGGTCGCGTGGATCACCCGGATTCCGTCTTGGGGCGAGGTGAAGGACAGGGCCACCGGCCCGCCGGTGCCGGCCTGAACGCTGGAGGGAGCGGTGATCTCCGCCGAGGCGCGGCCGGTCACCGCGAAGTTGTAGGTCGTGCCGTCGATGGTGACGTCGTCCACGTTGGCGCGCAGCGTCTGGCTGGTGTCGGCGAAGGTCCCGATGTTCAAGAAGGTGCGCCCCACAAGGGTGTCGCTGCCGAGAGCCTGGAGGTAGTCGTCGAGGGTGTGGTCGCTTCCTGCGGTGAAACCGCCGACCGCCCGCGAGGTGCGCCATAGGGACTGGGGGGTGTTGGTGTAGGTCTGCCAGGTGTCCTCCCTCGGTGTCCCGTTGAGCTGGGGCTGGTAGCTGAGGGTGGTGAGGAAGCCCCCGGCGCTGGTGTAGAGCTCCAGCTGCAGGTTGACGCCGAACGGGGCGGATGCGGGGCTCGTGCCGCTGCTGTCCACGCGCACCATGTAGCCGAGCGCGTCGTGGGCGACGGTGCGCAGGAGTACGCCGGCCGGGGCGAACACGTGCACCAGCTGGGCCCGCGGCCCGGAACCGTCGACCGCAAGCAGGGCACTGCCGTCCGAGTGCACCGGATCGGCGAGGGCGTCGATCCGGGCGGTCCCGCTGCTGTCGCTGGAGATGTCCCAGGATTCTCCCGCGCCCAGGGAGGTGACCGTGGTCGAGGTGGCGGCCTGGGTGGAGGCTGCGGCCGGGAAGAGGAGGAGCAGCGCTGCTGCACCTGCTCCGACTGCGATTCTGAAGGGCACCACGGGCTACGGCCTCTCATGGATTCGGGTGGCGAGGACCAGGAAGACCCCAGAGGGATACCCGCGGATGACGCACCATCAGATGAAAAGACAGGTAATCACCCAAGTGACACGTTCGTCCGTGACCGAGACGCCATACGTCTCGGACGCAGTCGCACCCGTAGGGGTGATGCCGCCGCGAGATCGCCGTCGTGGGCGGCCGGCGGCAGAGTTCGTACCGGCACCCCAGATCACCGAAGCATTCTTCGAGGTCGGCGGCCAGTACCGGCGCAAGGCCTGAGCGCCTCAACGCCTGACGGTCAGGGTCGTGCGAGCGCCGCCGCCCGTCCCTCCCCGACGGCGTGGGCGATCCGGCGGGGGACGAGGCAGTCGCCGATCGCATGGACGGTCTGGTGGGGCTCCGGGGCCCACTCCGGCCTGCGGGCGAGGCGCTCGCCGACCGTCACCAGCAGGTCGGCCGCGGCCTCCACCGTCCTGCCGTCCAGCTCATGACGCAGGTGCAGCCCGCCGACGGCCGACTCGACGGCCGTCCACAGCGCGCGGACCCGCAACGGGGCACCGGCCAGCCTGTGCAGCAACTGGGTGCGGTTCTCCGCCGACAGGCCGGTGGCGAAGCCGTTGCCGGGAGTGATCAAGGTGACCTCGGCCGCACCGGCCGCGATCGCGCACTCCACCGCGCTGATCCCCTGCCACCATCCGAACCCGTCGTCCAGCACGGCGATCCTCGGTGCCCCGGCCACCAACTCCCGGTGCCGCCGGAGGAAGTCGGTGCTGGTGACGGTCGGCAGCTCGCCCGGTATCGGGACGACCGCCTCCTCGGCACCCGTGGCCAGCACAACCCGGCCGTACCCAGCGAGTTCGCCCGCGTCCGGCGAGACCCCGAGGAGCATCCGCACCCCCAGGTCGGCCAACCGCTCCCGCTGGTAGTCGACGAAGGTCTGCCAGCCGGGACGGTGCGGAGCAAGCGAGGCCAGGCGGGCCTGGCCGCCCGCCTCCGGCGCGGGATCGTAGACGGTCACCACGACTCCGGCGCCGGCCGCCGTCATCGCGTATTCCATCCCGGCGGGCCCGGCTCCCAGCACCGCGACCGCGTCGCTGCCGGTCCTGGCGCGCGTACCCGGACGGGCGACCAGCAACGGTAGAGCGGGGCGGCGCTCGGCCCCGGGTGGCGCGAGGTCGGGGTTGACCGCGCAGGACCCGGTCGGTTCGAACGTGCGGCAACCCTCGTTGCAGCCGGTGCAGGGGCGGATGGACCGCTCCTCTCCGGAAATCGCCTTACGGGCGAAGTCGGGGTCGGCGATGAACGGACGGGCCATCCCGACCAGGTCGGCCCCTGCCACGAGTGCGGCTTCGATGTCGGTCGCCGAGCGGAAACCCTGGCTGATCAGCAGCGGCGCCCGGACGGCAGCCCGCAGCCGCCGCACGGAGTCCAGCAGTGGGGGGCGCGTGGTGGCCATTCCGGGGACATAGGTGTTGCGGACGCCGGTGGTGATGTTGGCGTAGCTGAAAGGCGCGGCCGCGTACAACCGGGGCAGCAGCTCCAGCAGGTCGTCCAGGCCGAGCCCGGAGTCCGCTCCCGGCTCCACGGAGACCCGTACGCCAAGGACGGCTCCCTCCCCCGTCTCGTCCCGAATCGCCTCGATCACCTGAGCGAGCAGGGCGATCCGGTCACCGTACTCGTCGGTCCGCCTGTTGTTCGTCCGCGAGAGGAACTGCGCCAGCAGATAGCCGTGGCCCGCATGAAGCTCCACCCCGTGGAATCCGGCCTCGACGCTGTGACCGGCGGAGATCCGGAAGGCCTCCACGACACCGCGCGCCTCTGCCGTGCTCAGCGGGCGCGGGGCGGCGGCCTCCCGGGGCGAGCGCACGGCCGCCGCGGACACCGGAGGGTAGTAGGTCCCGGCGCCCAGGGTCTCCCGGCCGAGGTGGACGAGCTGGGCGACGGCCAGGGCGCCGCGCCCGCTGATCGCCTCGGCCCGCCGGCGGACCGCGTCCACGGTCTCGGGGCGCCAGGCCTCGGTGAGATAGCGCATCGGCAGCGTTGATTCGGGCGCCACGGCGGTCCCCCCGGTGACCACCATCCCTGCGCCGCCCTCGGCGAGGCGCCGCCAGTAGGCCACGTCCTCCGCCGTGGGAGCGCCGTCCGCGACCGCGGCGGTGGCGTGCGCGGTGGCGACCAGGCGGTTGCGAAGGACGTGGCCGCCGAGAGTGAACGGCTCGGCGAAGGTGCGGTGGGCGCCCGATGCCATCCCGGTCTCCTCGCTCATGCGGCGGACGGACCGGACTCGGCACCCAGGCCGATCAGTTCGGCCAGCTCGGCCCGATTGCGGTCGGCGGTGCCGAACAGCGCCTCGGCGCTGCGCGCCCGCCGGACGTAAAGGTGCGCCGGATGCTCCCAGGTGAATCCGATGCCGCCGTGCAGTTGGACGTACTCGGCGACGGCCCGGCGGAAGGTCGCGGAGCACACCACGGCGGCGGCCCGGGCAGCCAGCGGCAGTTCGGTCGAGGCGCCGGCGGCGCAGGCGGTGGCGAAGGCCGAGGCCGAGCGCGCCGCCTCCAGCTCCACCAGGACGTCCGCCAGTCGATGCTTGACCGCCTGGAAGGAGCCGATGGGCCGTCCGAACTGCTGCCGCTGCCGGACGAATTCGACGGTGGCGCCCAAGGCGTGGCCGCTTCCGCCCACCTGCTCCGCGGCCAGCCCGGCCCGCCCGGCGTCCAGTGCCGCCGCGACGGCCGCCCGCGTCTCTTCCGCCGTCCCCACGGCCAGCGCGGGGGCCCCGCGGAACTCCACCCGAGCCTGCCGGCGCGTCTCGTCCAGGACCCGCAGCGGAGTGCGGGCGGAGGTGCCGGCCGACGGCTCGCAGGCGAACAGCGCGGGGCCGGCCGGGGTCGCGGCGCGGACCAGGATCAGTCCGGCCTCAGCTCCGTCCAGCACGAAGTCCGCGTAGCCGCGCAGCAGCGGCCCGGACGCGCCCTGTTCGGCGGTCACGCCGGTCGCCCTGCCCTCGAAACCCGCTACGGTCGCGGTGAGCGAGCCGTCCGTGATCCGCGGCAGATAGCGGGCGCAGGCCGACCGGTCCCCGGCCGCCAGCAGCGCCTGCCCGGCCAGCACCACGGTGGAGAGCAGCGGTCCCCCGTAGAGGACGCGCCCCGACTCCTCCAGGGCGACCGCGAGTTCGGCGAAGGTGTACCCGGCCCCGCCGTACTCCTCCGGCACGGCCAGACCATGCACGCCGATCTCACCGGCGAGCCGCGCCCATCGCTTCTCGTCGTAGCCGCGCCGGCTCCCGGCCTGTGCGCGGGCCTCCTCGGGCCCGCCGGCCTCGGCGAAGAACTCCCGTAGCACGGCCCGGAGTTCACCCTGCTCAGCACTCTCAGCGAGCAACCGCGGATCGATCTGGGGGCGTCGTGGGTCGGTGGCTTGCATGGGTTTCCGTTCCCCTTTCAGAGTTCGGCGGCGCTCGCCGCCGCGGTCAGCCCGAAGACCAGGGCGGAGGCGAGGCCGCCCGCGTACGCCCGGTGCCAGAGCCCACCCGTGTCGGAGCCGGCCGCGAGAAGGCCGGGGATCGGCCGCCCGTCCGCACCGAGCGCCCGCGCCCGGTCGTCGATGCGCACTCCGTGGAACGGGAAGGTGATCGCCGGCTCAGTCTCGATCACGTAGTACGGCGGCTCGTCGAGCGGGAGCCGGTCGAACTCGCGGCCGGGGGTGAGAGAACCGCTGCCCGCCGCCTGCTTGTTGAACCGCCGGACGGCGTCCCGGACCGCCTCCCCGCGGTAGCCCCACTCCTCGGGCAGCCAGGCGAGCTCGTCCAGGTCCTCGGCCAGCCCGACCCGGCCGCCGCGCTTGCTCGCCAGGGCGAACTTGTCCACGGCCACGGCGCCCTCCACGTAGGAGCCGCCGATCCAGTCGCGGAATACCCGGGCGTCGGCGATCAGCAGGCCTCGGCTCTCCGGCTGGTCGAGCAGGGCCATCGCGGTGAGGTGGTCGCCCAGCGTCTCGTCGGTGAACCGCTCGTTGCGGAGGTTGAGCAGCAGGGCGTGCTCGCTGTAGTAGAGCGTCAGATCGACGAAGTCGACGGGGTCGGCGAAGGGGATGCCGGTCGGCACGAGATGGCCGTAGAAGCCGGCGTCGGCCGGGCCGGCGGCCGCGCCCGCCGCCGTGGCGAGTCGGTAACCGGCGCCCCGGCTGTGCGGGTTGGCGCGCAGCCGCATCCGGTCGGCGTACGGGTGGACGTGCTCGGTGCGGAGGCCGAGGTCGCCCTGGAAGCCGCCGGTCGCCAGAAGGGTGGCGCCGGCCGAAATCCTCCGCCGACCGCCGCCGGCCGAGCAGAGCTCTGCACCGACCACCGCGCCGCCCTCGACGAGCAGCCGCTCGGTCTCCGTCTCCAGCAGCAGTTCGCCGCCGCCCTCCAGGACCAGCCGGCGGCAGGTGTCCGCATAGTGATTGGTGTCGAACTGATGGCCCCGGCCGAAGCCCAGAATGGGCTGGGCGTCCTTGGCCTCCACCCCGATCGAGCGGATCCAGGCGATGCCCGCGTCGAACCGGTCCACCAGCGCCCGCTTGAGCGCGGTGTCCCCGCGCGGATTCTGCCGGTCCATCACCTCGTGGCTCGGGGCCGTCCAAGCGTAGCCCGCGAACCGGGCGGAGCCGCCGACATCCGGACCGACCTCGGCGACCGCCACGCTCAGCCCGGCCCTGACGGCGCGGGCCGCCGCGGTCAGTCCCGCCATTCCCGCTCCGATGACCAGCAGATCGACCCGTTCCGCCTCCGCGCGCATGCGACTCCCTTCGTCGACCGGTCCGACCCGAAAAGCTAAACCGAATTTGGTTCATATCACAAGAGGGCGGTGAGACCGCTGCGCCCTCAGCGCCGGCACAGTCCCCCACTCAGGTCGCGGTGAACCGCCCGCCATTGGCCAGCAGCACCGCCCCGACCAGATTCGCCGCCGCCTCGCTCGCCAGGAAGAGCGCGATGTCCGCGATCTCCTCCGCCGTCGCGTACGGCCGCACCCGCGGATCCGCGAAACCGGCCCGCAGCGCCGCCGGAGTGCGCGCGGCCATCCCCGTGTCGGTCGGCCCCGGCGCGACCACGTTCACCCGAATCCCGGAGGCGATGACCTCCTTGGCCACCGCCTGACTCATCGCGTGGACGCCTGCCTTGGAGGCGGCGTAGTGGGGATAGCCGACGGGGGTGTCGAAGACCGAGGAGGACCCGATCACCACGATCGCGCCCGCCCCGGCCGGCCGCATCGCCCGGACGGCCGCCCGCAGCAGATGGAAGGTGCCGTCCAGATTGATCCGCATGACACGCCGCCAGGCCGCGTCGTCCAGTAGATGGGTCACCTCCGGCGGACGGCCGGAGGTGACCGCCTCCGCGATCAGCCGCTTGGCCGCCGGGTCGTCCACCCCGGCCGCGTGCACCAGCACATCAAGCCGTCCATAGCGGCCCAGCACCTCTTCGACGGCCGCGTCCACGGCCGCCGCGTCGGCCACGTCCAGAGCGACCGCCTCCCCCGCGGGCAACCCCTCGGCGACCGCCCGCGCACTGTCGCCGTCCACATCAGCGAGGACGACGCACCGCGCCCCCTCGGCGGCGAGTCCGCGGGCGACCGCCGCGCCCATCCCGGAACCTGCGCCGGTCACCATCGCGACCGCGCCTTGAAACCGCTCACCCACGCCTCTCGAACCCATGCGACCGATCCCTCCTCCTGCTGTACTGAACTGACTTCATCTCTGTTATGGTCCGAACTAAACTCGCTGGGAAGACCACTGACAAGACCCGGGAGGGTGCGGCATGAGGGCGCTGCGACTGCTGGAGTGGGGCAGGCGACCGGAACTCACCGAAGTGGAACGACCGGTACCGAAGGGCACCGAGGTGCTGGTGCGCGTGGAGGCTGCCGGCCTCTGCCGTTCCGACCTCCATGTGGCGGACAGCGCACCGGGGGACCTCCCCTACCGAACGCCGTTCACCCTCGGGCACGAGGTCGCCGGACGCATCACCGAACTCGGCCCCGACGCCGCCCCGGGCGGCGCTGCCGTCGCCGGCGAACGGGTGGTGCTCTACGGCCCGTGGGGCTGCGCCGAATGCGAGCGCTGCGCGGCCGGCCGGGACAACTACTGCGATCGCCGGAACACCCTCGACTGGCACGGAGTCGGGCTCGGCCGGGACGGAGGGATGGCCGAGTACGTCCTCGTCCCCTCCACCCGCTACCTGGTCCCGATCGGCGGACTGCCGGCCAGCCAGGCGGCACCGCTCTCGGACGCCGGGCTGACCTCCTACCACGCTGTGGCCGGGCTGAGCCGATCGCTCAGGGAAGGCGGCGGCAGCGTCCTGGTGATCGGCGTCGGCGGTCTCGGCCACCTGGCCGTCCAGGTCCTCAGCGCGACCACCCCGTGCCGGGTGCTGGCGGTCGACGTTCGGGAGGCGGCGCTCGCCCTCGCCCAGCGCTCTGGCGCGGACTTCGCCACCTTGATCCGACCGGACACCGCCGATGAGCTCCGGGCGCGCGCCGGCCACGCCCGCGCCCTGGACGCGGTGCTCGACTTCGCCGGCACCGAAGAGACGGTGGAACTGGCGACCCGGGTCCTGCGGCCCGGCGGCGAACTGGCACTCGTCGGCAGCGGCGGCGGGCAGCTGACGGTCCGGAAGCCCGGCTTCCTCCCGCCCGGCTTCCGGCTCTCGCTGCCGTTCTGGGGCTCCCGTGCCGAGCTCGCCGAGGTGGTCGCGCTGGCGCGGTCGGGGGCGATCCGCGTGGAGACTGAGGAGTTCCCGCTCTCCGCCGCGGCCGAGGCCTTCGGCCGGCTGCGCGCCGGCCGCGGGCGAGGCCGAGCCGTACTCGTCCCCGACGACGCCGCTTCCTGAAGCACCGTGCGTCCGCGCGCACCGGCGCGCGCACCCTGCGCACGCATCCGCAGAGCCGACGAAGGGAACCTCAATGCGTTTCGACGGAAGAGTCGCGCTCGTCTCCGGCGGAGCCAACGGCATGGGCGCCTCCCATGCGCGCGGGCTGGCGGCCGAGGGCGCCCGCGTGGTCGTCGGCGATATCGCCGATGCGGACGGGAGGGCCCTGGCCGCCGACCTCCCCGACGCGCTCTACCAGCACCTAGACGTGACCAGCGAAGAGTCCTGGCAGGCGGCGATCGGCGCGGCCGAGGAGGCCTTCGGGCCGGTCGACGTCCTGGTGAACAACGCGGGGATCTTCCACCCCGGCGGTGTCGAGGACCAGGCCCCGGAGCAGTTCCGGCGGATGCTGGACGTCAATCTGATGGGCTCCTTCCTCGGCATGCACGCCGTCCTGCCGGGCATGCGCGGGCGCGGGCGCGGATCCGTGGTCAACATCTCCTCGGCCGCCGGCATGACCGGCTTCGCCGGGGGCATCGGCTACGGCGCCGGCAAGTGGGGCGTACGCGGAATGACCAAGGCCGCAGCCCTGGACATGGCCGGGACCGGGGTACGCGTCAACTCGGTGCACCCCGGCGTGATCCGTACCAGCATGGGCCGGAGCGTCTCGGCCGAGCTCTTCGCCCATCAGCCGGTGCCTCGGATCGGCGAGCCGGAGGAGGTCACCCGCATGGTGCTCTTCCTGGCGAGCGACGACGCCTCGTACACCACCGGCGGCGAGTTCCTGATCGACGGCGGCCAGACCATCGGCCACGGCCGCGCGGGCTGAACACCGGTGGCAGCGGCCGGCGGGTCGGGCCCGTCGGCCGCCCGCGGGCCGCTAGAGATCCTTGCGCACGGTCAGCAGCGCCCCGATCCCTATCACACAGACCACCATCACGAAGAACGCCGGCGAGAGCTCGTTCCCCGTGTGCTGCACCAGCCAGGTCGCGATGTACGGAGCGGTGCCGCCGGCCAGCACCGTGCCGACGTTGTAGCCGAGCGCCATGCCGGTGTAGCGGACCCGACGCTCGAAGAGGTGCGGCCACAGGCTGGCCGCCGGGACCTGCACGACGGCACTGCTCAGCATGAAGAGCAGATAGGCCACCGCGGTCAGAGCGAGACTGTGCAGACCCATCAGCAGCATCGCCGGGTACGCGGTCACCAGGAATCCGCACAGTCCGACCAGCAGCACCCTCCGACAGCCGAACCTCGCGGCCAGCCGGCCGGCCGGTGCCATCAGCAGCACAGTGACCAGCGTGACGCCCGCCGTCAGCCAGAACACCGCTGTGGTCCCGTAGCCCAGATCGGTGGTCAGGTGGATCCCGATGTAGGTGAGGCCGAGGAAGACCGCGCCACCCTGCGCCATCGACAACCCCACGGACTGCAGCAGCGCCCTCCGGTGAGTGGCCAGCACCTCCCGGATCGGGGCAGCGGGGATGTCGGCCCGCTCGGCCGCCACCTTGAACTCCGGTGTGTCCTCGATCCGCATCCTGGCCCACAGGCAGAGCACGGTGAGCGGTACGGCGGCCAGGAACGGCAGCCGCCAGCCCCAGGCGGCCATCTGCCCGCCGGTGGTGAAGGCCGAGATGGCGCCGGCCGAGGCGGCGGCGAGCACGAAGCCGAAGTTGGAGGCGATGGGCGTGACCGAGCCGAGGAACGCTCTGCGCTCGGGCGGGGCCGACTCGTAGATGTAGGTGTAGGCACCGACCGACTCGCCCCCCGAGGAGATCCCCTGGGCCACTCTTGTCACGAAGAGCAGGATCGCCGCCGCCACACCGATCTGGCCGTAGGTGGGCAGCAGTCCGGTGAGGCTGCTGGCCACCCCCATGCACAACACCGAGGAGACCAGGGCCTTCCGCCGGCCCCACCGGTCGCCGATCCACCCGAAGAAGACGCCGCCGATCGGCCGGACCACCAGGCCGGTGGCGAAGACCGCCAGCGCGGCCAGCACCGAGGCCGTCGGATCGCTGCCGGGGAAGAACTGCGGGGCGATCGTCACCGCCAGATATCCGTAGACACTGAAGTCGAAGTACTCGATCAGGGTGCCGATGCTGCCCGCGAGCAGCGCCCGGCGCATGGTGCGCGGATCGTACGGCACCGCCCCCGCCCCGGGAGTGCTCGACCGCTCCGTCAAACTCATCGTCCCGATCTCCTTCCAGCGACACGGGCCGGTTCCCGGCCCACGCTCGGGAAGGTACAGAACTGAACTCAGTACAGCTAGCCCTTAGGCAAAAATCCGTGGTCAGAACTGAGTCTATCGAAGAGGATTCGATTCAGAATCGCGCCCATCGGCCCGGTCAGCACGCGGCTCACCGAGCTCCTCAAGGACCTCGTCGCCCTTGCGCGCCGCAGGCACCCAACCCCCGAGCGTCGACCGCGCCCGCAGGACTGAGGGCTTCCGGGGCGGGGGCTTCTTCGGTATCCCAAGAACATGCAGCTCAACGGCGCCCTAGTCCGACTCATAGCGAAGTACGAGATGACCCCCGTCGCAGCCGGAACCAGCGCATATTGTGAAAGTGATGCTCGCCGGAAAAGCGGTTGACGCCCGTCCGCGTCCGCCGGTCGGATGACACCCCATGAGCACAGGCCACATGCATCCCGGCGCACATCCCATCGACGACGATCTTGTGCGGCGGCTGATCGCCGGGCAGTTCCCTCAGTGGGCAGGGCTGGCGGTGGAGCGGTTTCCGTCCGGCGGGACGGTCAACGCTATGTACCGGCTGGGCAATGACATGGTCGTACGGCTTCCGATGGTGAAGGGCGGAGCCAACGACGTAGTACTGGAACGGACGTGGTTGCCCCGGCTCGCACTCCACCTGCCCACACCCATCCCCGAGGTGCTCGGGAATGGGCAGCCCGCCGAGGGGTATCCCTGGCCGTGGTCGGTGTACCGGTGGCTCAAGGGAAAGAATCCCGAGGCGGGGAGCCTGAGCCGACCTGTCCTGCTGGCCAAGGATCTGGCCCTTTTTGTGACAGCGATGCGGAGCATCACCCTGCCGGGTGCACCGCAGGCCCATCGCGGCGGACCGGTCGCCTCCCTCGATGCGGATACTCGGGCTGCGATCGAGGAGCTGCGTGGGCTCCCGCAGGAGGGTATCGACTGCGGCGCTGCCGCCGCCGTTTGGGAGGAGGCACTGCGGGCCCCGGGCTGGGACGGCCCGCCGGTGTGGCTGCATGCCGACCTCATGCCGGGCAACTTGCTGGTGGACGGGGGCAGGCTGACCTCGGTAATCGACTTCGGGTGCCTGGGCATAGGCGATCCGGCGTGCGATCTGTTCCCGGCGTGGAATCTGCTGCCGGCCGATGCGAGGGAGATCTTCCGCGAGGCGCTGGGCGCGGACGACGCGACCTGGATTCGAGGACGGGGACGGACGCTCTCGCAAGCGCTGATCGCGCTGCCGTACTACCGGAGGACGAATCCGGCGATGGCGCGCAATGCCCGGCACGTGATCCGGGCGGTGCTCGACGAAGGCTGAACGGTGAGCAGCCCGAACTTGACCGAGGCATTCCGGGGGCTCCATCACCCGACCCCACCATATGATTCCTTAGGGCGACGACAAGGCCGTTGGGAGCACGGAGGGTCTCCTGAAGACGCTGGAGTGCCTCTTCGGCCACAGCCAACAGGTGTGCGGCAACGGCGATCCAACGCAATCGTTGCGAATCAAGTAGCCGCAACAGGTCCGCGGGGGGCCACTGGACGGCTTTCTCAGTCGGCCTCGGGGCGGGCGGTGGCGAGGGCCTTGAGGACGTTCGAGGCCTCAAGTCACTCGTCGTGCGGGGCCATGTTGCCGAAGTACCGCGACGGATGCGGCTGGCCAGGGGTCATCTGGACCAGGGATGGGCCGAGTTGGGAGGCCTGGCGGTACGGCTCCTTTGCTCTTCGCCGACGCCGTATCCATACTGCTCAGCACCGTAGCGACCCGAACGCTTTCGATCGGGTAGTCGGCCTCAAGGAGCATGCGCACCGAGATGCGGAGTAACAATCGGAGAGCCGTCACTGCTCGGCAACGGATGCGCCCCGAAGGGCGCGGCACTTCGATTACTTGAACAATAGCGTTCTCGATATGAAATCAGAGAGCCGGGCTGCGGTCTCCTGCGTGCTGGCGAGAGCTGTGGCGCCGGTCAGCAGTAGTGCCAAGCGTACGGCACGTTATGAGGGATCAAACGGGGTCCAGGGAGTGCCGCTCCGAGGGCGAGAAGGACGAATCCGGACAGGAGGCGAGCGACCAGTCCTGGCAGCTTACCCGCTGCTCTCTCGATTTCCTCATGCGTGGCGAGTCCCGACAAGTCGCCGCGGGCCACCAAGACCCTCATGCGTACGAGTTCATCGGCAACACGAGCCACATCGTCAGGCGAAGTGGCGCGAGCTACTCGGAGCTTCATGCTCCGGATTTCGTCCGCCGCCACCAATGCATCAGCGCGCAACGCCCGGCGGACGGCTCGATCAGCGATGGCGAGATCGATCCTGCCGCGGGCCGCCTCCTGGAAAGCGCCGTAGTCGGCCGTGCGGTCGATGCGCCACATCTTGCTGCCGCTCTGGCACAGGAAGCGACGGGGCAGGCTGCATCGGCACCCCGAGCGCCCGCCCGATCAAGCTGAACGACTGCCCCTCGCGCCAGCGTCTCCAGAGGTGGCGAAAGCCCCCTCCCATGGACCTGTGCCTCCACGGTGACATGATCACCCGGGGATGGTGCGTTGATCATTTGAGGGTGCCATGGCTTCTTGAAGCCTCGGGTTGCCGCGAAGGTCGTGGCGCCTGCCGGCGGTCGCCCCCGGACCGATCGGCGGTCGAGGAAGGGCCGGCCCGCTCCTCGCGCACGCTCGGTGCGGCGGTCGGCAGCAACTCGAGGACCACCCGCCCACTGCGCCCCGGGCCGCAAATCCGTCCGCGGGTCGCCGGCGGACGGCGCGCCAGGTCCAACGGGACGAACCCACGAGCAGACATGAGCCCGCCCGAATCTAACTGCCAGCTCGCCCAAAGCGCAGGTGACGCCCTATTAGGTCACGGCGGGATGGCGGCCATGTCTCCGGTTTATAACAGTAGGTTTGAGGCCCCGGGGCGGGTTTCGCGCGCCCTGGGGCGCTTGATAAAACTGCGCTGCGAGCCTCTCGATTCGATCCGAAAACCGAAGGTCGCTCCTCCTCGTTTTACCCCCTCACCCTCCTTCGTGCGTCTGACCTTCGTGGTTCGAGAGGACTGCCGATGCGCGTCGCCACGCGTGTCCCCGTCGCCTTGCCCGCCCTCTTCTCCGCGGGCTATCTGGCCGCCTACCTGCTACCCACACTCACCGGTCGGCTGGCTGCCGACTTCCACCTGACGACCACTCAATCCGGCGCCTCCGGAAGCCTTCTGCTTCTCGGGTCGGCCTCCGCCGGCCTGCTGCTCGCCGCACGCGGCGGCACCCTCGGCACGGTGCTCGGCAGGCGTCGCCGACCGATCGGCGCGATCGGCACCGCGCGGCTCGGACTGGTGCTCGTCGCCCTTGGCTTCGGTCTCGTCGCGGCGCTGCCGGGCTCCGGCTCCGGAGCGGACCGCGGCGGGTGGCTCACTGCCGCGGCGCTCCTTGGTTGCGTGCTCGGCGGCGTCGGCTCCGGTACGGCCGTCGCCATCGCCGGGGTCCGCACGGCCGGCAGTGGAGACCCCCACCGAGCCTCCGTCCTCGGCCTGTTGACTACCTGCGGCCTCGCCGCGACCCTCTACGTCGCCCTGCCCCGGATCCCGGGCGGCCACCACACCGCCTTCGCGGCCGTCGCACTGTGGGCGCTGGCGGTGCTCCCGCTTACCACCCGCCTCGCCTCCGTGCCCGGTAACACAATCCCGGTCACTGTCCCCGCCCGTCACCCTGCCCCCGACTCACGTCTGCCGCACCGGATCTGGGGCGGCGTCCTCACTGGGGCGATGCTGTGCTGGTCCCTGGCGCAGAACGCGCTATGGGGGGTCAGCGATCGGATCGGCGGCGAGCGCGCCGGACTCGACGATGCCCAGCTCGGCCTGGTCTTTGCGGTCGCCCTGCTGGCCGGACTGATCGGAGTGGTGGCGGCAGCGGCGATCGGCCCGCGCTTGGGCCACGCGGCGCCTGTCGGTGTCGGCACGGCGGTCATCGCCGGCTCTGTCCTCCTCACCGCGACCGCGCGTGGGGCCGACACCTTCACCGTCGGCGAGGTGCTCTGGAACGCCGTCTATCCGGCGGTGCTGAGCTATCTGATGGGACTTGCGGCCTCCTTCGACGCACGCGGCCGGTGGGCGGTACTGGTCGGCTCCGCGTCCTCGCTCGGCACGGCCTGCGGGCCGCTGGCCGGCACGACGCTGGCCGCGGCGGCGGGCTTCCCCGGGATGGGCGCGGCGCTTGCCGCGCTGCTCCTTGTCCTCGCCGCGCCGCTCGCCCTGACGGCGACCCGAGTCCACGCCTCCACCACCTTCACCCTCGTCAGCCTCTCCGACACACCCACCCCCGCCCCTGAGCTCGCCCCCCAAGACACGACAGAAGCCTGCTAACCCACCTACGGCGAGCCAGCCCACTTGGCGTGGCGGGCCCCGTGTCCCATCAGGGGCATGCCCGGATCGACGCATCGAGGACCGGCCCATCCTCGCGCGCGTACGCTGCCAGCTCAGCCGTCGATCCGCGTTGTGCAGCCTCGTACTCGGCTCCTGAATGATGAGCCACGAGACGGAGCAGACAGGGGCACCGAGCGGCTCCGGATGCCGCGCACCGTCGAGGGGATGGAAGCCTGTCCGCCGTAGCTCGGTCCGGGTGACGATGGCCGGTTTCGACCTGGCGGAGAGCCGTCAGGCGGCCGTGCCCTTCAGCGCCAGCAGGCTCTCGGCCGTGTCGACGATGGTGTCCTCGATCGGCCGTGGGGACCAGCCCAGCATCCGCTGCGCCTTCTCCGAGGTGGCGTCGAAGTTTCTGCCCAGCTGCGGGCGCAGAATGCGCAGCCCCGGGCTGACCCGCGCGAGCGCTCGTGCCGTCCATACCGGTAGCTCGCGGGTGGGTACCTTGGCTGCGCGATCGCCTAGGCGGTGGCGCAGGATCGCCGCGATCTCGCGGACCCACAGGCTGTGCCCGGAGATCGCGAGGAACCGTTCTCCGGCCGCGGCCGGATCGACCATGGCGCGCAGGTGCAGGTCGGCCACGTCGCGCACGTCCACGTACCCCATCGCGAATTTCGGCAGGGCGGGGAGATCCCCGTCCAGCATCCGCTGGACCAGGCCCAGCGACGGCGAGTAGTCGGAGCCGAGGACCGGCCCGAACACGCCGACGGGGTTCACCACCGCCAGTTCGATACCGCCGTGCTCGGCGACGAACTCCCAGGCCGCCTTCTCCGCGAGGGTCTTGGACTTCTGGTACGGCGCGATACCGGCGTCCACGTTGCTCCAGTCCTCCTCGGTGAACACCCGCGACTTCTCGGGGTGTCCCATCCCGACCGCCCCGAACGCCGAGGTCAGAACAACCCGTTTGACTCCGGCCTCGCGAGCGGCCCGCAGAACGCGCAACACGCCGTCCCGAGCGGGCACGACCATCTCGTCGTCGTTGCGGGGCAGGCTGGTCAGGGTGGGCGAGGCGACGTGGAGCACGTAGTCGCAGCCCTCGACCGCTTCGCGCCAGCCGGCGTCCTGCTGCAGGTCCGCTTGCAACACGGTCAGCGGCGCGTCCTCGGACGCACCTCCGGCGCGCAGCATGGCCCGCACCGCAGGCTCCTTCCTCAGATCGCGCACGGTGGTGCGTACGGTGTGACCGTTCGCCAGCAGTGCGAGGACGCACCAGCTGCCGATGTATCCCGAGCCGCCCGTGACCAGTACTTCAGGCATGAATTGACCTCACAAACATCTCAACGGCGAAAAACGTGACAGTGGACCGGTATCGGCGTCGGCCCTGCCCGGGACTGTCAGCCGACGGCGACCGGCCGGCGGGGTGACGTCGACGTCTGCCGACCGGCCATCAGGCCGCTGCCGAGCAGAACGTGGCCGACCATGATCGGGTAGATCACGGCGCGTTCGAACATCCCGATGTTCCAGGCCCAGCCGGTGAGCACGTCGGCCATGAACACCGGGAACGCGACCAGGCCGGCGATGCCCAGCACGATGCTCGCGATCCGGCGGCCGCGCCCGAGACCGATTCGGGCGCCACCTGCGCCGACGACGATGGCCATGGCGTTGCCGGCGAGCATCACGCCCTGAGCGCCGAACTCGTGGAACGCGATCAGGCCGTTCGCGACGTCCGCGTTGGAGCCCTGGAAGATTCCCACGAGGGACACGCCGATGCCGGACACGGTCGCCAGCACGACGATCGCGATCGGCCGCGCGCCCTGGCGGAGATCGAAGGTCAGCAGCGCGCCGACGATCAGCAGGCTGCCGTAGAGCACCCAGCCGATGTCCATGACCGCGCCGAGCGGGGAGTTTCCCACCTGCCCGAACGCGACCTGGCTCGGGCCGGTCAAGCCGAGGTGGCTGACCCAGTTGTAGAACGGCGAGTAGTGCGGGTGCTGCCAGGCCACCGCCGTGACGAGTTCGGCAGTCCACGACACCAGCGGGCCGACGAATATCAGGACCGCTCCGAGTCCGGCGGCCGCACCGGAACGGATGATCGACCTCACTTCAGTGCCATTCCCGGCACACGGGCGCGGATCGCGTCCAGTTCGGCCTCGTCGGAGACACCCTGCCAGTCATATCGCGGCGTGTACGGTGCGATCAGCGCGCGCACCTGCTCGTCGGTGAGCTCGATGTGCAAGGAGGCGATCGCGTCATCGATCTGCTCGATCGACCCGGCGCCGACCAGCGGGGCGGCGACCACCGGTTGGCGATGCAGCCAGGCCAGAGCGATCTGGGCGCGGCTGACGCCGTGCGCGTCGGCGACCTGCCCGACCGCGTCGATGATGGCGCGGTTGGACGCCTCTTCGGTGGGTGAGTAGAGGATGTCGGCGAATGCGCCGTCGGTCGCGGCCCGGGCGGTGGACTTCGCGTCGTCCCAGGCGCGGGCCAGGCGACCGCGGGCCAGCGGGCTCCAGATGATCGTGCCCACGCCCTCGTCCAGGCACAGCGGGATCATCTCGCGTTCTTCCTCGCGGGCGAGCAGGTTGTAGTGGTTCTGCATGGACACGAACCGCGCCCAGCCGTGCCGGCGTTGCAGGTGCAGGGCCTTGGCGAACTCCCACGCCGGCATCGACGAGGCGCCGAGGTAGCGCACCTTGCCCGCCTTGACCAGGTCGCTGAGGGCTTCGAGGGTCTCCTCCAGCGGAGTCGCGTGGTCGTTGCGGTGCACCTGGTACAGGTCGATGTAGTCGGTGCCCAGCCGGCGCAGCGAGTGCTCCACCTCGGTCATGATCGCCTTGCGGGACAGGCCCCGGCCGTTGGGGCCGGGACGCATCGGGTGCCGCAGCTTGGTGGCGATCACCACGGCGTCGCGGTCGGCGAAGTCCCTCAGCGCGCGGCCGAGGATCTCCTCGCTGGAGCCGTTGGAGTACATGTTCGCGGTGTCGAAGAAGTTGATGCCGACCTCGAGGGCGTGCTTGATCAGCGGACGCGCCTCGGCTTCGCCGAGGGACCAGACGGGGTGACCGCGGTCGGGTTCGCCGTAGGTCATCGCACCGATCGCGATGGGCGAGACGTCCAGGCCGGTGGTGCCGAGCTTCACGTAGCGCACGGGGGTTCTCCTGCGAGAAGATACTTGCGGAGGATTCTCCGCAAGTACTCGCCAAACTAGCGGAGGATTGTCCGCAAGTCAAAGGTGGGGCATCATCGAGACATGACCGACGAGACCCCGAGCACCTACGGCACCCAGCGCAAGGCCGCCGCGCGCAACCGGGTCGCGATCATCGAGGCCGCCCACGAGCTGTTCGCGGACAACCCGCTCGTGCCGCTGAGCGAGGTCGCCAAGCGCGCCGGCGTGGGCGCCGGCACGCTCTACCGCCACTTCCCCACGCGTGACGACCTGATCCTGGCCGCCTACGAGCACGACATCGAGCGGCTGACCATCACCGCCGACGAGGTGCTCGCCCGGCACACGTCGGCCAAGGCCGCGTTCGTGGAGTGGTTCGAGACGTTGTCGGCCTACATACGGATCAAGCACGGACTCGGCGACGCGCTGCACAGCGCCGCGGCGCAGGACGTGATCAGCGCCTCGTGGGCGCCGACCACGGCCGCGGTGGCGAAACTGGTCGACGCCTGCGTGGCCGAAGGCACCATCGCGCCCGGACACGACCCCGCCGACATCATCATGCTGATGAGCTTCCTGTGGCGCGTCGCGAACAACGACGACGGCGTGGCGCAGGGACGGCGGTTGATCGCGGCCGTGTTCTCCGGGCTGAAGGACGCGCCCCAGCCGATGTGAGCGCCGATCCGACCGGGGCCCCACGCGAGCCCCGGCCGTGGCGCGCCATGGGATCCCCGACCGGCACGGGTGCCGATGTGACCGCCCCGGGGCCGAGACGGAAATGCAGCGTGCGATCCCTGTTCGCCGGTCAACGCGCCGTCGTGCTGACCGCGATCGCCTCGATCCAGCGATGAAACCGCACCGCGTGCTCGAACGTCGCGGTCAGGAGTCGAGGGTATTGGGGAGGGCTTGCCAAGCGGGGGCGAAGCGGGCGGCGGTCAGGTGCTCGCGGAGTCGCCCTGCAGGGCCTGCGTCATGTGATCGAAGTCTTCCAGGAGCGCGGTCAGGCGGTGGTCGGGGATGGCCTGGATCATGCGGGCTTCGATGGCGTAGACATCGGCCTGGGCCGCGTGCAGGCGGCGTCGGCCCTCGTCGGTGAGGGTGGCCGGGCGGGCGCGTCCGGTGGCGACGGTGTCCGGGCGGGTGAGCAGGCCGTCGTCCTGGAGGGTGCGCAGGACCACGTTCATGGACTGGCGGGTGACGAAGGTGGCACGGGCGAGCTCGGCGTTGGACAGGCCGGGGCGCGCGGCGAGTACCTCCAGACAGGAGTACTGCGGCACGGTCAGCGCGTGGGTGCGCAGCGCCCGGTCCATCGCGCCACGCAGAGCGGCGTGGGTCTGCTTGAGCCGGTAGCCCACATGGCCGAGTACGTCTTCGGCCGGGTGGGGCGGTTCGGCTGGCACGCTGTCCTTCTTGTCCATACTTTGATACCTCCGGGGGGTGGGCCTACCGTAAGTATGTCAAGGTATTGACATCAGGTTGAGGAGCACCCCATGTCTGCCGGCATCG
The DNA here is from genome assembly GCF_000744815.1 of Phaeacidiphilus oryzae TH49. Taxonomy (NCBI): domain Bacteria; kingdom Bacillati; phylum Actinomycetota; class Actinomycetes; order Kitasatosporales; family Streptomycetaceae; genus Phaeacidiphilus; species Phaeacidiphilus oryzae. The sequence goes on along the minus strand of NZ_JQMQ01000004.1, from coordinate 146,741 downwards.
ACGGGCCCGACTTCGTGGCCCTGCAGGTCCGTGACGTAGAAGCCGCCGCCGAGTTCTTCGAGAAGCACCTCGGCCTCACCCGTAACTCCGCCTCGCCTCCCGGCGCGGTCGTCTTCGACACCAAGCCCTGCCCGTTCGCGGTGCGCCCGCCGCTGCCGGGCACCGACCTGGACACCGGCCGCCCCGGCCTCGGCGTCGCCCTGTGGTTCTCCACCCCCGACGCCCAGGTCCTGCACGACCAGCTCTCCGCAGCCGGGATCGCCATCCTCACCCCTGTCACCGCCAGCCCGTTCGGCCCGATGTTCTCCTTCACCGGCCCCGAGGGCTACGTCCTGACCGCCCACGGAGGCTGAGCCGTGCCGACCGCCTCCTTCACCCCCCGAGGGCCGTTCTCGCTGGCCGCGTCCATCCGGTATCTGGAGGGCTTCACCCCGGCCTCCTACGACCACGCGGGCGACGACGTGCTCCGCATGGCCTTCCCCGCCGACGACGCCCACCACGTCATCGGCTGCGCCCTGCGCCAGAAGGCGGCGGCCGGCCGACCCGCGGCAGTCCACGCGGAGTTCACCCTCCACTCCGATGACAGCCCGGCGCCCACCGCGGCCACCGCGGCCCAGGACGCTGCGCGGGCCCAGATCGCGCGCATCCTGTCCCTGGACGTCGACGGCACCGGCTTCCCGGCCCTCGCCGAACACGACCGTGTCGTGGCGAGCCTGCAGGCGGACTACCCCGGCCTGAGGCCCGTCTGCTTCTACTCGCCCTACGAAGCTGCTGCCTGGACCGTCATCGGCAACCGCATCCGCAGGACCCAGGCCGCCGCCATCAAGGCGCGCATCGCTCGCGACCACGGCCAGGCGATCGACGTCGCGGGCCAGAACGTCAGCGCGTTCCCGACCCCGGCCGTGCTGCGAACCCTGGAGCACATACCGGGGCTGACCGAGATCAAGATCGAACGCCTGCACGCGATCGCCGAAGCCGCGCCGGAGGGACGCCTGGACGCCGCCGCACTGCGCGCACAGGAACCCGAGCAAGCCCTCCAGGACCTGCAACAACTGCCGGGCATCGGTCCCTTCTCCGCCGAACTCATCCTCATCCGCGGCGCCGGACACCCCGACGTCTTCCCCACGGCGGAACCCCGCGTGCACCGCGCCATGGCCACCGAGTACCGCCTCGGCGACGAGGCCGCCGACGATCACGGCAGGCTCGCTGGGATCGCCGAGGACTGGTGCCCGTACCGCAGTTGGGTCGCGCTCCTCCTCCGCGTCCGCGCACAGGACCAAGTCACGGAGCATCACGGCCGCTCCTCGCATCGCGAACACCACGGAGAGCAGCCTCACTCCGCGTAGACGATCCGGCCGCGATCGGGGAAACCAGGTGGTCGTGGCGGGAGGGCTTGCCAGGCGTGTCGCGGCCCCGGGCAAGCAGCGGCACCGCTGCCGCGGGCTCCCTCGCGGCCGGAGTATCCGTGTCCGGCGATGCGTGCGGCGCCGGCCCCGAGTTCGTCGGCATTGTCGAGGACCCGCCTCTAGCCGGTGTAGCTGTCCTGCGGCGGGGTTGGACGCGTCGCGGCCCGCCGAGGGTGAACACCGTGCCGCTTACCACGACACCGACGCGCCGCGCTCGCTATGCGCTCAACTGCGAAGATCCGTCAAGCCCTCGACCAGGCCGGTCGTTGGTCGGCCGATGAGCCGGGAAAGATCGTCGCCGACGCGGGCGAATGCGCCGGCGGCGATGGTCTCGTCGAGGCCCACGAGGAAGCTCGCCAGCTCGTCGTTCATGCCGGCACTGGTGAGTATCACCCGCAACTCGCCTGGAGTGACAGGGCGGTAGGCGACAGGGCGCTCCAGTACGACAGACATCGCTTCGGCAACATCGTCGTAGGTGAAGTCGGTGTCGCCCGAGAGGCTGTAGGTGACGTTGTCGTGCCCGTTGGTGGTGAGAACGACGGCCAATGCCTCGGCCAGGTCCTTCCGGCCGGCTGCCGCGACGACGGCGTCACCGGTCGCCGCGGCAAGAACGCCGGAGTGGCGGGGGCCTTCCAGTGCCTGGAGGTAGTTCTCGATGTACCAGGTGTTCCGCAGGATCGTGTAGGTCACGCCGGATGCGACGAGAGCGTGCTCTGTCGCCCTGTGGTCCCGGTTGATCTCGAACCGGTCGTCGTCGGCTCGGACTCCGCTGGTGTAGTAGACGTGTCGGACATTCGCCTGCTTCGCAGCGGCGATGACCGACTCGTGCTGGGCAAGGCGATTCGGGTCCCTGCCCGATATCAACACGATGTCGGAGTGTCCAGCAACCAGTGCTGCGGCGGCTGCCGAATCCGACAGATCGACGGCAGCCGTCCCGAACCCGGCAGAGGCGAGTTCCTTGAGCCGCGATCGATTCCTGCCGACCGCAGTGATCGTTCCGGGAGCGACTCCGCGGGCGACGAGCCCGTCCAGGACGTGACCACCGAGGGATCCGGTGGCCCCGAAGACGAGGATCGTCGCTTCAGACACGGTCATGGAGAGTCACCTGGTAGCCGTCGAGGTCGGCGAAGGTGAACGTCCGGCCGAAGGGGCCGTCGATCGGCGCGGAGACGATGGTGTGACCGTCGGCCACGAGAGCATCGTGAATGGCCTGGACGTCGGTGGCGTGGAGCCAGACCGCGACGCCGATGCCGGGCTGTGCGACCGATGCGAGATCGGTGCCGGGAACGATGTCGCGCAGTGCGAACGCGATCGGCTTCGTCTCGAAGACGACCGCGTGAGGAGGTCCGGCCGGTGAGCGGACCAGGCCGAGGTACTGCTCGTAGAACGCCTGCGAAGCGTCGAGATCACGTACTTGCAGCGAGACGAAGTCGGGACCGGTGACGGACATGGTGATACTCCTTCTCTTCATGTCAGCTTCCTGACACCATCCAGTATGTCAGAATACTGACATGGGTCAAAACGGTGGCGGCGTCGACTTGGACATGTCGCTGGGCTACCTACCGAAAGAGGCGCCGAGCGCCCTGCGCGCGGCGATGGAGGAAGTGCTGCGGCCGCACGGTGTTGCGCTTGTCGCCGCGGGGCAGCAGGCGTGAGTCGCGGCGCAGACCGAGCGCGAGGGGCGTGGCGGGGACCGTGCAGGACAGGGCCAGCGCGGGGAAGCCCCGGAGGGGGCCGGCGGCGAACCGTGAGGCGACCCGTACCCCGAGCAGTACGCCGATGTAGATGCCGGCTCGGCCGAGCGCGGAGAACACACCGCGCCGCTCCACGGGCGTGCGGTCGGCGATGATCGCGGTGAGCGGCGCGGCGAACATCGAGTAGAAGATCTGCACCCCGCAGCAGGCGGGCAGAATCAGCGGAAAGCGCCGGCGAGGATCCATGCCGCGCCGGACGCGATCCCCACCAGGATGGTGAAGATCATCGAGGATTGGGGGAAGGTCAAGGATGTCGCGCCGGCGCTCCCCGCAGCACCGGTCACGGCAGCGATCGGCGGCGCGGGGCTCAGTAGCGCGCCGCGATCTGGCGGAGGGGGCGGCCCGCGGCTCTTTGGAGGGTGGCCATCTCCTCCTCGTCGGCGTAGGTCTTGTCGAGTTCCCGGACCTCGATGACGTAGCGGGCGAAGCCGGCGGGGAGCCGGTAGACCAGATCGTTCAGGGTGGTCGCTACGCCGCAGCACTCGGTCCGCACCGAGAGATCGGTGAAGCCGGTCTCGGCGGCGGCGTCCATGCGGTCCTGCCACCAGGAGTCGTCGATCGGCGCGCCGCAGCCGGGGCAGGAGACGCTCTCGAACCAGGCGCCCTGGTCCACGAATCCGACCTCGCCCCGGTCGCCGGCGGTGACCTCGGAGCTTCGTTTCGCGAACAACTCGCCGGCGATGAGCGCGAGTTGTTCCGCGGTCGACTCGTCCGGCACCCAGTCCGGAATATCCGGGATGATCCGCAGGTAATTCGAGCTCATGCAGGTCCCCATCTCTCGCGGGTCTTCGACGGCCGTGGGGATCGCCGGTGGCGGCGGACGGCGCGCGTCCGCCGCCACCGGCGATCCGGCTCTGCTAGGGCTTCACAACCCAGTCAATCATGTTCCTCCCGGCCACGTTGTTCGTCTGAAGGAGGTTCTTCATGGCGTCCACGAAGTCCTGGCTGGCCGAGGTCCAGCGCAGGTTGAGGCCGTATTTCTGAGCGACGGCGATCTGGCTCTTGGCCTCGTTCAGCAGCGCCGTCTTGCCCTGCCACCAGGACTTGAACTGGCCGTCCTTGACGAACTGCGCGTACTGGTCCTTGGCCTCCAGGATGGTCTGGCTCTGGCTGTCCCAGCCGTCCACCTGCACGCCGTCGATCTCGTACTCGCGATCGCGGGTGACGCCGGTGACCTTCTCCTGGTACTCCCAGGAGCTGTTGCTGCCGCCGCCGCGGTTCACCTGGACCCACTCGCCCGGGCCGTTGTCCGTGTCGCCCACCCGCGGGGTGCGCAGGTTGTTCCCTCCGGAGGAGGAGCCGCCCCCGCCTCCGCCCGAGGAGCCGCCGCCCGAGGTCCCGCCGGTCGCGACCGAGTACAGCAGGCCCCACAGGCCGCCGGCGGCCGCCCCGCCGGCCGCGGCCGAGCCGATGCTGACCCCGCCGCCGGCCGCCAGCGCTCCGCCGCCGGCGATGGCGAGTTCACCGGCGCCGCAGGGTTCAGCGATGACACACGCGACGGTGCCCACCACGGCCGCGCCCATGAGGGCGCCCGCGCCGATGTTCTTCCAGGTGTCGCTGGACCAGGAGACCGGGTTCCACCAGGAGTGGCCGTCCAGCTCGATGTTGGAGACGGGGTTGCCCGCGGCGAAGGCGTAGCGGTTGCCGGTGTAGGGGTCGGTGGTCATCGCCGTGTCGGCGAGCGCTCCCTCGTACATGTCGCGGGTGAGGAAGCTGTTGAGGTTCGGGGCGTAGTTCCGGAACCCCATGTCGTAGTTGCCGGTGGTGCCGTCGATCCGGTCGGCGTTGTACCGGTAGACGTTGTACGGGTCGGCCGCGGTGGTGCCGGTGGCGCCGGAGCCGGTGTTCTTGTCGACGCCGGTGTCCTGGCTGGTGTCGTCCTGGCCGTAGGCGGTGTACCCGTAGGTGGCCTTGGTGTCGCCGTTGGCCGAGGTGATGGCCTGGACGTTGGAGTGCGGGTCGTAGCTGTAGTAGCTGGGGGTCTCGGTGCCGTCGGTGTTGTGGACGATCTGGTCGAGCCGCTCACCGGTCGGCGCGTACTGGTAGGTCTTCTTGACCGTCCCGCCGACCGACTCGCTCACCATCGAGTTGGAGGTGGCCAGGTACTCGTAGTCGGTGGTCTTGGCGCCGCTGGTGCCGGCGTTGGCGGTCTGGGAGGTGGTGCGGCCGAACGGGTCGTAGGTGTAGTCCGTGGTCACCTGGCCGGAGCCGGTGTCCTTCATCTCCGAGGAGACCTTGTCGAACCCGTCGTAGGTGTAGCGGTCGAGGACGGTCCCGAGCGCGGTGACCGTGTCGGTGCGGCCGAAGGGGTCGTAGTTGTAGTCCTCGGTCACGCCGCCGCTGGTGGCGGAGAGCAGCCGGTCGCGGTCGTAGACCTTGGTGGTCGTGGTTCCGCCGACGGTCTGCGAGGTGGTGTTGCCGGCCAGGTCGTAGGTGTAGCTCTGGTTGTCGTGGCCGTCGGAGTTGGTGACGGTCTGGACCTGGTCGCGCGGGGTGTAGGTGTAGTCGGCGGTGCGGTTGAGGTCGGTGCTGCTGTCGTCGGCGCTCTGGGTGACCGAGACGTCCTTGGTGCGGTTGCCGTTGGGGTCGTAGGTCAGGGCGTGCGAGGCGACCAGGGTGCCGCCCGAGGTCTTCTCGACCTGGGAGGCCAGGGAGTCGTCCAGGTTGTACCCGTAGGTGACGACGTTTCCGTTGCCCTCGGTCTCCGTCTTGATCTTGCCGCTGGGCGTGTAGGTGTAGCCGGTGGTCTTCCCGGTGTCCCCGGAGGTCTCCTTGTTGACCGCCTGGGTGAGGAGGTTGCGCGCGTCGTAGCTGTAGGAGGCCGTGGAGGCGTCGTACGCCATGGTCAGCGCGTCGGAGTCGGCGTTGTAGGTGAACGCCGTGGTGTGCTTGACCGCGCCGGACGCCTCCTCCTGGAGCTGCTTCTCCCGGCCGTCCTGGTCCCAGGTGTAGGCGTAGGTGTCGTACTGCGCGTTCGGCGAGGCGTCGTCGACCTGGGCGGTGTGCCCGTCGGGGTCGTAGGTGTAGCTGAAGGACTGCGGCTTGGGCTGGGTGTCCGCCGAGTTGTCGCGGACGATCTTGACGGCGTCCGCGGTGACGGCGCCGCCGGAGTTCTCCGCCAGGCTCACCTTCTGCCCGGAGCCGTTCTGGGTGAAGGAGTACGAGCCGAGCGAGACCCAGGTCCCGGTGTTGGCGGTCTGGTCGGCGGTCTTGGTCGCCGAGCCGCCGCTGGAGTCGATCGTGTAGGACGCGTTGGTGGCCGCGCCGCTCACCTTGGGGTACTCGACGTAGACGGTGTAGTCGCCGTCCTCGGGGATGGTCAGGTTCCAGGTGAAGGCGTCGGTCCCGGAGCCGGCGGCGTGGGTCTGGTAGTCGTAGCCCTCGTAGCCGGTGCCGGCGGCGCTGGAGGAGCTCCAGGTTCCGGTGGCCGCGGTGCTCTGGGTGTCGGAGTCGTCGACCAGCTCGACGTCCAGGCCGACCGGGATGCCGTTGTCGGTGTGCGACTCGAGGGTGCCGTCGGGGTAGTAGGTCCAGGCCTGGGTCCGGGAGGAGGAGCCGCCGGCGGAGGTCAGGGTGCGGGCGGTCTGCAGACCCAGCGCGTCGTAGTCGTAGGAGGTGGTGATGGACCAGGGGTCGGTGGACTGCTTGGTCCACCCGTTGTCGAAGTAGGAGTACTTGGTGACCGCCTTGGCGGTGCTGCCCCCGGAGGGGGGCGCGGTGACCTGCTGGAGGCGGCCGGCCGGGTCGTAGGCGTAGTCGGTCTCGGGGGCGGTGCCGTAGGTGGAGTCGTTGGGGTTGTCCGCGCCGAAGACCTTCGACTTGCGGTTGTCCGCGTCGTAGGCGGTCGTGGTGGTGTAGGCGCCGCTGATGCCGGAGGCCACGCCGCGCGGGGTGATCACCGAGGTCTGGTTGCCGACCTGGTCGTAGGTGTACTGCGTGGTGTCGTAGACGACCGACCCGGAAGAGTCGGTGGTGTGCGGCACCTGCTGCTGGACCAGCTTGCCGTTCTGGTCGTAGCCGTACTCGGTGGTGTTGCCGTTGGCGTCCGTGGTCGAGGACTTCAGGCCGTCCACGTCGTAGGCGGTCTTGACCACGGCGCCGGTCGCGTCCGTGGTGGAGATCCGCCGGTGGTCCACGTCGTAGCCGTACTTGGCCAGGAAGCCGGTGGTGTTCTGCTGGAGCGGGTCGATCGTCTCGGCGACGTTGCCGACGTTGTCGTAGGCGGTGGTGGTGACGTTGCCCAGCGGGTCGGTGACGGTGGTCTTCTCGTTGTCCGCGTCGTAGCCGAACTTCGTGGTGTAGCTGCCCGCCGCGGCGCCGGAGACGTTGCCGTCCGGCGAGGTCTGCGCGGTCAGGTTCCCCACGTCGTCATAGCTGTAGGTGAGGGTGCGGGCCGGCGGGGTCGACGCGGAGCTGTTGGCCGGCAGCGTCTTCGAGGCCACCTCGTCGTTCTCGTCGTACGAGGTCGTGGTGACCGCGCCGTTGGGGGCGGTGGACTGGGTGACGTTGTCGTTGGCGTCGTACACCGGGGCGGGGGTGGTGATGTACACCCCGCTCGCCTGGTCCTTGGGCACCTTCTTCGTCGTCGGACGGCCGAAGGTGTCGTAGCCGTAGGTCGAGGTGTGCTGCAACGGGTCCGTGGTGGAGGTGACGTTGCCGCGCACGTCGTAGACCGTGGCGGTGGCGTTGCCCAGCGGGTCCGTGGTGGTCTTCGGATAGCCGGTGGGGTCGTAGTCCGCGTACTGGGTGGTGTGCTGGTTCGCGTCGGTGACGGAGGTCAGCTCGCCGAGGGAGTCGTAGCCGTAGGCGGTGGTGTAGCCGGAGCCGGCGGCCACGCCGGCGGGCTTCTGGACGCTGGTCAGGTTGCCGTCGGCGTCGTAGCCGAACTTCCACTGCCGCCCGGCCGGGGTGACCTTGCTGGTCAGGTCGGCGATATGGCCGCCCAGCGAGGTCTGGTAGCCGTAGGTCGTCGCCGCGGTGCCGTTCTGGTTCGCTACGGCGTCCTTGTAGGTGAGCGGGTCACCGGTGTTCTGGTCGTAGGTCCAGGTCGCCTCGGACCCGTTGTTCCCCACCAGGCTCGTGACGTTGTCGTCGGCGTCCCAGCCGAGCTGGGTCTTGCGTCCGAGCGGGTCCACGGCCTGCAGCAGCCGGCCGTAGCCGTCCAACTGGTAGGTGTAGGCGTGGCTGTTGGCGTCGGTGACCGTGGTCTGGACGGTGGCGCCGGTGACGGTTCCGGGCTCGGTGTACGCGAAGCCGGTGGTCTTGCCGCGGCGGTCGGTGACCGACTCGGTCCACCAGTGGACCTTGGGGTCGGTGACCGGGTCGTAGTAGGTCAGCTGGGTGGGGTGCCCGCGCGGGTCGGTGACCTTGACCAGCTTGACGTTCTTCATCCCCTGGGTGGCGTCGTAGGAGAACGTGAACGTCTTGGCGGCGGTACTGCCCGCGCCGTCGACCAGTTGGGCGAGGAGGCCGTTGCTGGTGTAGAGGAAGTCGATGGTGCGGCCGGAGATGTCGGTGACCGACTTGACGTGGTCGATGATGTTCGGGTCGGTCAGATTGGTGCCGGTCTGCACCGCTCCGGTGGAGTCGACGTACTGGTAGGTGTCGCCCTTCTGGAAGTAGGCGACGTTCAGGGTCTGCCGGCCGGCCGCGTCGGTGATGTAGGTGAGGAACTCCTCCGGCTTGTTCTCCGACTTCCGCGAGGTGTAGGTGAAGTCGGTCTCGTTGCCGTTCCTGTCCACCACCGAGGTCGGGAAGCCCTCGCAGTCGTAGAAGAACTGCGTGCGGTCGGGCTTGGTCATCACCCAGGCGCGGGCGTTGGTCACCTGCGGCCCGCAACTGGCCAGCTGCTGGAGGTACAGGTGGACGCCGGCCGGGGCGTCCCACACGCCCGCGCTCGAGTCCCAGCTGAAGGTGTGGCTGGTGCCGTCACCGTCGGTGAAGGTCACCTCGGTGGGGTTGGGGTTGGGATGGAAGTCCAGCGGGGTGCCCAGCCGCGTCGGCGTGGACAGCTGCACCGACCAGCCGAAGCCCGTCGTGGAGTCGGTGGTGTCCAGCGAGTTGTAGGACATCCGGGCGAAGGTGGCGAACCCGCGGGACGGGTTGGAGAAGGCGTTGTAGTTCCACACCGTGTTGCCCGAGGAGGCGTTGGTGTAGAGCGCCGAACCGGCACCGGTCGCGGTGGTCGTGTACTGGTAGAAGCTCTCCAGGCCCAGCTGGTTGTTGCCGGCGGTGTTCACGTGGACCGCCTGCGCCAGCGAGCCCACCCCGTTGGCGGCCTGCGACAGATAGGTGCCGGTGGAGGTGTTCTCCATGTCCCAGGAGAGGGTGTAGGCCTCCTTGGCGTTGTTGTCACTCGGGGTGGGCGGCGTCACCTGCGCCTGCAGGGTCTGCTGTCCGCCCGGCGCCAGGTCCGAGGAGAGGGCCGTGGTGTCCTGGTTGCCCGCGGAGGTGACGTCCGTGCCGTCCGGCAGCGTCCAGTGGTAGGTCAGCTTCTCGTTCGAGGCGGACCACGCGGTCGAGGTGGTGTTGTTGACCGTCACCGGCACCGTGTACGTGCTGCCCGGCACCATCTTGGCCGGGGTGGTCGGCGCGTAGTAGGTGTCCGCGGCCGACGGGTCGGTGTAGGTGACCACCAGGGTCGGCGACAACCGCGGCTCGGCGGTGGCGGTCCCCGCGAAGATCGTGCGCTCCTGGGGGCTGCCGGCGGACTCGGCGGCCAGCTTCACCTCCAGGCCGTCGTTCGCCGCCGTCCCGTTGATCCAGGACTGCACGATCGAGGTGGTGTCGAAGGAGCGCCGGTTGGGGTCGTCGGTGAAGCCCGAGAGGGTGCCGTCCGCGCTGGACTGGATGTCGCCTCCGGGCGCGGTCCAGGCCGTGGAGGAGGCGGCGTTGTTCCAGGTGGCCTGGGACTGGGTGAAGGGCCGGGTCAGCGCGTGCACCTCGTAGGAGGCGCCGCTGCTGCCGGTGGTGGTCTCCATCTCCCAGAGGTGCAGCTCCGCGTCCACCACCTTCGCCCCGGACGGGACGGAGGAGGGCAGCGCACCGAAGTTCACCACCGCCCGGGTGGTTCCGTACGTCCCCGAGTCGTCACCGACCTCCAGCCACGGCTGCTGCAACCCCGAGTCGCTCAGGGTGTTCAGCACCGTGGTGGGCTCGGCCGAGGACAGGGTCGTCGCCGCGCCGCCGCGCTGGACGACCGTGGTCTGGCCCGCCTGGGGCAGCGCCACCAGCTGCACCTGACCGGGGATCACGGCCCCGTTCTTGGTCTTGACCGCGACCATGTAGTAGTACGCGTGCGGGCTGCCCGCCCCCGCCGGCGTGGGCTGCGCGGTGGTGTCGGTGAAGCTGGTGGTGCCCGCCGCCACCGGGGCGATCTCGGTGTTCGGGGACGGCAGGAAGTCCTGGTACCAGCAGCGGTACACCTGGTACTCGGCGATGTCGTTGCCCGGGTCGCCGGTGGTGTTCGCATACGCGGGCCAGGACAGCTCCGCCCCCGTGCCGTGGATCACCGTCGGCGGGTTCACGCTCACGCCGGGGACGCCGTAGGTCAGCGTGAGCTGCGGGTAGTTAGCGGTCTCGCCGGAGTAGGCGTAGATGCTGCCCTCGTACCGCGGGCCGCCCTGACCGAGGGTGGACTCGTCCTTCGCCTTGACCACGAACCCGTTGTCGGCAGTGGTGCCGTTCAGCCAGCTCTGCACCGTCGAGGTCACCGGGAAGGAGTTCCACACTCCTCGTACCCCGGCCTTCTTGGTGGCGGAGCCGGCCAGTGCCCCGGTCAGGCCGCTGGCGCTGTTCCACGTCGCGGTGGTGGGGTCCCACGCACCGGTGGCCGCATGCGCCTCCAGGGACACATTGTTCAGCCCGGTGGTGAAGTACTGGTCGTAGTACAGGTTCAGGGAGGCCGAGGTCAGCGTGGTGCCCGAGGGAAGGGCGGGCATCGGGAACCTGATCAGCGCCCGCGAGGCGCCGGTGGTCGTGGTGCCGACCGACAGCCGCCAGCTGGAGACGAGGTTGGTGGTCGGCTCGTCGGCGCCGATCATCACGTTCGCGGCGGTCGACGGCGTCGGGGCGTCCACGATCGTCGGATCGATCCGCACCGGGTACTGCCGGGCCGGTGAGCGCAGCCAGGAGGCGTCAGGACGCACCGTCAGATGCACGGTCCCGGTGCGCGGGTCCCAGCGCATGACCTGGGAGACCTTGGCGGAGAACGCCGTGCCGTAGGGGGAGGACGCCTGCGCCCTGGAGTCGCTCATGTAGGGGGCGGGGATCACGAACACCGGCTGGTGCGCCTCGGGGGTGACGAAGGCGATCGCCCCGTCCTTGCGCTGCACCGGCAGGTACCCGTCGGCCTTCACCGTGAAGTCGAAGACCGGGCTCGCGCCCGGGGCGGGGGCCCGGGTGAGGGTGATGTCCTCACGCACCCCGCCCGCGCCGACACGGTAGGACAGGCCCGCGCCGCCCGGCAGTGCCCCGGGGTAACTCACCGTGTCGCCGTCGACCTTGGGCGCGACGGACTTGGCCCCCGGCGCGCCCATCTCCACAGAGCCGGAGCCCTGCTCAAGGCGCAGCAGCGAAGAGGGGGTGCGGGAGAAGTAGGTGCGGAAGGTGTTGTGCACCGCGCCCAGCGAGTATCCGTCGTGCGAGGCGGGGGCCACCGCGGTGGAGATGTCCTGCCAGGCGCCGTGGGCGTCGCGGTAGTGCACCGGGCCGGCGGAGACGACCTGCTGGGTGCGTCCGTCCGACAGCCGGTAGAGGGAGGTGTTCGCGGTGCGTCGCGAGGTCAGCTCCGCTGTCCGATGGGCGTGCGGGTCCGTCTTCGGCGGATGCGTCGTCGCTCTGCCGCTCGGCGGGTGCCACCCGACCTGGGTGGTCTTCGCCGCGGGGCGTTTCGAGGTCCCGAACCAGCCGAACGGGTCCCACCAGTCATGGCCGCCCGAACCGTGCATGGTGTCGGCGCTCAGCGGCGCCCGGGTATGCGCTGCGGCGAACGCCGCACTGGGGGTCCCGACCAGCACCAGCGCCACGACCGACAAGAGCGCTGCCCACCGCCGCAGTCGACGCATCACACGACACCCTTCGCTCCGCTCGAACGGACACGGGAGCTCAACCTCCCGCCACCCTCTACAACGGGATCGGGTGCGAAAGCATCACGCAGCCCCCGCGAGCGCTCCAGACACAGGCGTGACACAGCTCACAAAGAGGAGGCACATTGGCCGGATTCGCGCACGAATGCCCACCGGTTCGGCCGCCACCGCGTCGACGGCCGACTGAATACCCCTACTGGCAGCGGGATCTGACGCTGTATAACTCGATGCCGTCCACCTCTGCGCGACCCCCGCCCGGCCTCCGCCGCAGGAGCGCACGGGCCGCGCGACTCGACCCGAAGGGTGACCGCCATGCTCAGCCACCCGGCAAGACGATTAGCCTGCGCAGCGTCGGTCGCCGTGGTCGGCAGGGCACGTGGCATCGCATTCGGCATCGGAGACCGGCGACTCACCGGCTGCCACGCGCAAGGCGCGAACGGCCGAGCCGAGCGCGGGGTCCCGGCCGGCACCGCGGACACCGGTCGATGACCCGCCGGACGCCCGCCGCCGTCCCGGCTGCCGTTCCCGCCGCCGTCCCGGCTGCCGTTCCCGCCGCCGTCTCCTCCGACCTTCTCCTCACCACGGCCATCCACCAGGCCCAGCACGGGGACGAAGCCGCCTTCACCGCGGTCTACCGCACCTTGCAGCCGCGCATCCTCAACTACGTCCGCGCGCTGGTCGGCGAGACCGACGCCGAAGACGTCGCCGCCGAGGCCTGGGCGGCCATCATCCGCGCACTCCCCCGCTTCCGCGGTGAAGCGGACGGCTTCCGCGGCTGGACGGCGACCATCGCCCGCAACCACGCCACCGACCACATCCGCCGGCGCCGCCCGGCCCTCCTCATGCCCCCGGAGGACCTGCCGCATCGGCACGCCGCGGACGCCCCCGACACCGAGGCCCTCGACCGACTGGCCACCACCGCGGCCCTCGGCCACCTCGCCCGGCTGCCCGCCGACCAGGCACAGGCCGTCCTGCTGCGGGTGGTCATGGGCCTCGACGCCGCGACCGCCGGCCGCGTGCTGAACAAGACCCCCAACGCCGTGCGCAACTGCGCCCACCGGGGCCTGCGCAGCCTCTCCCGCCTCCTCGGACCGGCGCCGGGGCTCGCGGCAGCGGGGGCGGGGGCGGGGGCGGACTCGGACTCGGGCGCGGGCGCCAGTCAACCGGCTCTCGTCAACGCCTCTTCTGGCAACGCCGGATGAGCCCCTGCGGCCGCGGCCCCGATCGACGACGGCGGTGGCCGGCGGTGGCGGTGGCCGACGGTGGCGGGCCAGATCAGCCGCGCGCCCCCGAAGGAGGGGTCGTCCTTCGGGGCGCGCGGTGGGGGTTCCGGCTCAGGCGTTGTAGCCGCCGTGGGCGTCCAGGACGGCGCCCGTGACGTACGACGCGGCGGGGCTCGCGAGAAAGGCGATCGCCGCGGCGATCTCGTCGGGGTGGCCCACGCGCCGCAGGGACAGCGAGCTCACCAGGGCCTTGAGAGTCTCGGGGTCCGGCGGTTGCATGCCGCCCTCCATCAGTCCGGCCTCCACGACGTTGGCCGTGATGTCCCGGGGCCCGAGGTCCCGGGCGACGCCCATGGTGTATCGCTCGATTCCTGATTTGGTCGCCGCGTAGTCGGCGAGACCGGGGGCGCCGACCCTGGAGCCCAGCCCGGAACTCACCGTGATGATCCGCCCGCTGGCGCGCAGCACTCGGGAGGCGGCCCTGATGAGGGCGATCACGCCGAGGTAGTTGGTGGCGTGCATCCGGTCCAGCGCGGCGGTGTCGGCGTCCGGGTCGTCCACCCTGCGGCCCTGCTCCACCGAGATCGCCGCGTTGTTGACCAGGATGTCCAGGCCGCCGAAGTGCGCGACCACGTCGCCGACCAAGGCAGCCGCCCGCGTCGTGTCGGCCTGGTCGGACCTGAGGGCGACGACGTTCCCGCCCTTGCCGCGCACCTCCTCGACGACGGCCTGCGCCTGGTCCTCGGAGCTGACATAGGTGAAGGCGACGTCGGCGCCCTGCTCGGCCAGCAGCCTTACGGTCGCCGCCCCCAGTCCGCGCGATCCGCCGGTGACCAGGGCGACCTTGCCCGTCAGTGGCTTGCTCATTCTTCTCTCCTCGCCGGTCGGCGCTGTTCAACGGTCGAAACCATAATGGTTACGACAGTGCAGTCGCAACTATAGCTGTTACGACCGCACTGTCGTAACATGGAGCGTTGCGACCGGGAGGAGGAGTACGTGAGCGCCAACAGCAGATTGACCATCGCCGCCCACGCGCTGGCCTGGATCGGTCTCTACCAGCGCCAGGGCCACGAGGTCGCCACCTCCGAGCAGATCGCGGCCAGCGCGAACACCAACCCGGTCGTGATCAGACGACTCCTCGGCGAACTGCGCAGGGCCGGGCTCGTGGAGTCCCGGCGGGGCGCGGGCGCGGGCTGGTCGCTCGCACGCGAGCTGGAGTCGATGACCCTGCTCGACGTGTACCAGGCGGTGGAACCCGGCCCGCTGTTCGCGATGCACCGCACCGTCCCGGACCATGAATGCGTGGTGGGCCACGGCATCCAGCCGGCGATGCAGAAGATCTACGAGGGCATCGAGGAGACCCTGAGAAACGAACTGGCCCGCGTCACGCTCGAGAACGTACTCCAGGACGTCCTCGCGGCACGTCGCTAGCCTGTCCGCGACGCCCTGACGTCAGCAGTACATCCGTCCATATCCAGGCCATGGACGGAGGCCGAGAGCCCGTCGGGCCGAAAGCGGCCGCACCGTCCGACGCGGAGCTAGGCTCCCGGCGTGGACATCATCAAGGGTGCGGGCGTGTGGATGCGGCCCGGCGAAGCGGGCAACGACTGGGTCGAGCAGTTGCGGACGTCGGACTTGTCGGTGGGGACGTACTGCATCCCGGCCGGCGGGCGGGACGCGCAGAGTCCGCACACCGAGGACGAGATCTATATCGTCACGGCCGGGCGTGCCAAGCTCGAAACACCAGGCCGGACCGAGGAGGTCGGTCCTGGGATGGTGATCTTCGTGCCGGCGGGTGAGGAGCATCGATTCACGGAGGTGGCGGAGGACCTGGCGCTCCTCGTGGTGTTCGGACCCGCGTTCGGCTCGCGCGCCTGAATCTCAACGATCAAAGGGGTGGCTGTCCTCAACCGCCGCCGGCGCATCGGGCTGCGCACCAACATAGGGCAGGCGTCGTTGAGTTCAGGCGCGCGCTCGTGGCTCCCGGCAGGGGGCGGGCCCGCGCGGGTCGCTCGCGGAATGCGGGGCCGCCCGCTTCCCGCATGGGACCCGAATGACCATCATGGCTGTGGTCTTCTGGGGGTGCGGTCGGGTGCGGTCGGGTGCGGTCGGGTGCGGCCGGCGACGGAATCGTCCTGCCGGCTCGGGGCCGCTCCCCGCCACCAATGACGCCGGAGGGGCGAGCAGCTACCGACTGCTCGCCCCTCCGGGATGTGGTCGTCAGCCCTGGCCCGCGGTGGCCTTGCTGGTGGCCGTGATGCCGTCGGCGAAGGCGAGGATCTGCTGCGCCGTCAGGCCGAGCTTGTCCGGCACCTGCACCAGGAGGTGGTGGCCCGCGGCGTCGGACCAGGTCAGCCACCTGGCCTTGCCGTCCTGGGTGGCGCCCAGCTCTCCGGGCCGCCCCTGGACGTCCACCTTCTCGGGCTGCTCGGTCGCCGGGAACCGCGAGTCCCCCTGGAGCATCACCGCGATTCCGCGCTCGAACCCGCCCACGGCCCCCTTCGCGGCGGCGCCGTGACGGACGGTGGTGGTCAGGTCCGTACCGGGCGGGACGGCCAGGAAGGCGTACGGCGTGGACGAGACCACCTTCCAGCCTTGCGGCACCGTGCGGACCTCGAAGCCTGCCGGCTGGGCGCCGTGGTACGCGGTCAGATCCACGCCGACCGTCGTCTGGTGCACCCCCTCCAGCGCCGCCGAGCCCGGCCGGCTCCCCGTCGGCACCGCCACCGCGACGGCGGCAGCGGCGGCCACCGCCACCACACCGGAACCCATCAACCTGCGCCGCCGGCCGGCCAGCGCCCGCCGCCCGCGGGCGACGTCCGCCTCGACGGTCGCCGGGTGGACGGGCAGTGCGCCCGAAGCGTCGGCGTCCCGCAGGTCGCTCAGCATCTCTGCCATGTCACGCATGACTCTTCTCCTCAATCTCCTGATAGATCTCGCGTAGGCGTTCCAGGCCACGGGCGGTCTGGCTCTTGACGTTGCCCTCGCTGCACCCCATGGCCGCGGCGGCCTCCGCCGTGCTGAGCCCTTCGACGCAGCGCAGCACGACCGCGGCCCGCATCCGCTCCGGCAGCCTGGCCAGCAGCGCCGTCATCGACGACGCATCGCGGTACTGGGCCTCGACCGCCGCCACGTCGGGCAGCTCGGCGGACACCCGTTCCCGACGGCGGAACAGACTGCGCCGGTCGTCGATCACGGCGTTCACCACGCAGCGCCGGGCGTAGGCCTTCACGCCGTCCGCACGCAGTTTCGGCCACCGCAGGTACAGACGCGTCAACGCCGTCTGCACGGCGTCCTCCGCCTGGGCCCGATCGCCACCCAGCAGCAGCGTCGCCACCCGCAGCAGCGCGGCACGCTGCCCGACGACGAACTCGGTGAACTCACGGTCCCGCTCGGCAGCACCTTTCACAGACATCCACACCCTTCGCTCTGGATCCGGCCGGCCGGACGCCCCTTATACGAGGGGGAGGGATCTCGGCGTTGCATGCCGACCAAGATTTTTTCGATCGAACGGTGGCGGACGGAGCCGTTTGTTTTTGCTGAGGTGTCGATGAGAGACGCCTTCTGTGCCTATTGTGTGAAGGCATGTCATGGATCGGGTACCCGGTCCCCCCGCGTGCGATGGGGAGTCGCGCGCGAGGCGGGCCGTGACCGGTCGTCAATCCACTCCGGGGGGAGGGCCATGCGGCGATCGCACGGCTCCGGTTCACCGACGCCCACGCCTATGCCTGTGCCGGTACCTACGCGGGCTTCGCCGCGGCTGCGGGATCTGGGACGCGAGGACTCCGAACTTCACGCGCTCGTGGAACGGCTCCTCGGCCTGGCCGAGCGGGGGCTGCCCGCGATGTACCGGCCGCAGGAGGAGATGTTCGCCTTCGGCCGGATCGCCGAGTCCGGGTCGGGGTCCGGTCCCGGGCCCGACTCCAAGTCCGGGTCCGGGCCCGGGGGAACCGTTCCGCGGCTGGTTCTGCGCGGGCGCAGCCTGCGGTATTCGGCGATCGTCGCGCTCGGCGCCCGGCTGCTGGACGGCAGGGGGCAGCGCGCCGTCCTCGGGGGCCGCAGTGCACGGGAGTTCACCGGTCTGCTGATCGAGCGGCTGCCTTCGGTACGGAACCTCGGCGACGCGGCACTGGTCGCCTGGGCGGCCGCGGAGACCGGGCACCCCAGGCTCGCGGACGCCCTGGAGCGGGTCGCCCTGCTCGACCGGGACGACCGGCCCCGGTACACGGTGGAGGCCGCCTGGGTGCTCTCCGCGCTCGCGGCGGCCCGGGACTCCGCCGGCGTGGCAGTGGACGTCGAGGAGCCGCTGGCCGCCGCGCGGGAGCGGCTGCTGCGCTCCCGGATCGGGGGCGGTCCGCTCTTCCCGCACGCCACCGGGCCGGGCCTGGTGCCGTGGTACCGGGCCCACATCGGCTGCTTCGCCGATCAGACCTATCCGCTTCAGGCGCTGGCGCGGGTCCACGCGGGGGCCCCGAACGGCGATCCCGCCGCGCTCGCCGCCGCGGCGGCCTGCGCCACCCGGATCTGCGAGCTCCAGGGCCCGGACGGGCAGTGGTGGTGGCACTACGACGTCCGCCGGGGAAGCGTTGTGGAGGGCTATCCGGTCTACAGCGTCCACCAGCACGCGATGGCGCCGACCGCGCTCCTCGACCTCGTCGAGGCGGAGGCCGGGACCGCGGGCGGGGCCGGGACCGGGGGTGGTAGCTACGGCCACTACGACTACGGCGCCGCGATCCGGAACGGGCTGCGCTGGTTGCTGCGAGCGCCCGAACTCGCCGACTCAGGCGTCGAGTTGATCCAGGACGAGCTGGGCGTCACCTGGCGGAAGGCGTACCGGGGCGATCCCGCCAAGGCGGTGCGCGCGGTGCGCGGACTCGCCAGCCTGGCCCTGCCACAGCCGCGCCGGTCGCCCGGACGCCCGGGGTCGCGGTCGGCCCCACTGGACCGGCTGTTCCGGCCGGACGCGGTGGACCGGGAGTGCCGGCCGTACGAGTTCGGCTGGCTGCTCTACGCCTGGCTGGGCGGTGGGCGGAGCCGATGACGGACGCGAAGACGGAGGCGGCGCGCACGGCAGCCGCGGCCGCGCCCCGGCGGCTGTTCGGTGTCGTGGTGGACCCGCTGACGATGGACGAGACGGTGGCCCGCTGCCTGACCGCGGTGCGCGACCGGGAGCGGCTGGAGATCGGGGTGGTGAACGCCGCGAAGCTGGTGCGGATGCAGCGGGATCCGCAGCTCGCGGCGGCGGTGACGGGCTGCGGGCTGGTGCTCGCGGACGGCGCCGCCGTGGTGTGGGCCGCTCGCTTGCTGGGGACGCCGCTGCCGGAGCGGGTGGCGGGGATCGACCTCTTCATGCGGCTGCTCGGCGAGGCGGAGGCGGCCGGCCTCTCCGTGTACTTCCTCGGAGCGCGGCCCGCCGTACTGGAGTTGATGCTCCATCAGGTCGCCCGCCGCTTCCCGGCGCTGCGGGTGGCCGGCAGCCGGGACGGCTACTTCGCCGACGCCGAGCGGGGGGCGATCGCGGACGAGATCGCGGCGAGCGGTGCGCAGCTCCTCTTCCTCGGCATGACCTCCCCGCGCAAGGAGCTGTTCACCGGCGGCTATGCCGAGCGCTCCGGGGCACTGCTGGTGCACGGGGTGGGCGGCTCCTTCGACATCCTCGCCGGGATCACCCGGCGGGCGCCGGAGCGCTGGCAGCGGCTCGGCCTGGAGTGGCTCTACCGCGCCTTGCAGGAGCCCCGCCGCCTGGGCGGGCGCTACCTCCGCACCAACACCCGCTTCATCGTGATGACGGGGCAGGAACTGGTCCGGCGCCGAGCGGCCGGGCACGCCACCAGGGGGCAGGGGTGACAGTGGCAGGGATGACAGTGGACGGGACGCGCGTCGTCGTACTGGGACAGGGGTATGTGGGGCTGCCGCTCGCCGTGCGGGCCGCCGAGGCCGGCCACCGGGTGGTCGGCTACGACGTGGACGCCGAGCGGGTCAAGCGGCTGCGCGAGGGCGAGTCCTATGTGGAGGACGTCTCCTCGGAGCGGATCAGGACCGTGCTGGACAGCGGCGCCTACCGGGCCACCGACGCGGCGCGGGACTGCGCGGGGTTCGACGTGGCGGTGGTGACCGTGCCGACCCCGCTGCGCGAGGGCGTGCCCGATCTGAGCTTCATCGAGGAGTCGGCCCGTACCCTCGCCCGCTATCTGCGTCCGGGGGCCACGGTGGTGCTGGAGTCCACCACCTATCCGGGCACCACCGAGCAGCTCTTCGCGCCGATCCTGGAGGAGGGCTCCGGGCTCACCGCCGGGGCCGACTTCCATCTGGGCTACAGCCCGGAGCGGATCGACCCGGGCAACCCGGTGTGGGGCTTCCAGCAGACCCCCAAGGTCGTCTCCGGCATCGACCCGGACTCCCTGCGGGCCGTCCAGGGCTTCTACGCCGGGCTGGTGGACACCACCGTGCCGGTGGACTCGCCGCGGGCCGCGGAGCTGGCGAAGCTGCTGGAGAACACCTTCCGGCACGTCAACATCGCGCTGGTGAACGAGATCGCGATGTTCGCCCGGCATCTGGACATCGACGTCTGGCAGGCGATCGACGCCGCCTCCAGCAAGCCCTTCGGCTTCATGCGGTTCACCCCGGGGCCGGGGGTCGGCGGGCACTGCCTGCCCATCGACCCCTCGTACCTGTCCTGGCGGGTGCAGCGCGAACTCGGCCAGAACTTCCGCTTCGTGGAGCTGGCGAACGACATCAACAACCACATGCCCGAGTACGTGGCCCGGCGGGTCGCGGACGCCTTCAACGCGCGGCGGCGCTCGGTGAACGGCTCCCGGGTGCTGCTGCTCGGGCTCGCCTACAAGAAGAACACCGGGGACGCCCGCGAGTCGCCCGCCGTACGGGTCGCCCGGCTGCTCCTGGACATGGGGGCGGAGGTGCGGGCCGCCGATCCCCACGTGGTCGAGTGCGGGGGCGTGGACGCACGGCTGGTCCGGGTCGAGGCGACGGCGGAGGAACTGGCCGCGGCGGACGCGGTCGTCCTGCTCACCGACCACGACTCCTTCGACTACCCCCTCGTCCAGGAGCGTGCCGCGTTCGTCCTCGACTGCCGACGCCGCCTGTCCGGACCGACGATCGAGGTGCTGTGACCGTGCCGAGCGAGCCGACTGTGCCGAGCGAGCCGAGCGTGGTGTGCGTCGCGGGGGCGCGGCCCAACTACATGAAGATCAAGCCGGTGATGGACGCGCTGGAGCGGGCCGGCGCCCGGGTCGACCTCGTCCACACCGGGCAGCACTACGACGAGGCCATGAACGACGTGTTCTTCCGGGACCTCGGGATCAGACCGCCGGACCACTTCCTCGGCGCCGGGTCCGGCAGCCACGCCGAGCAGACCGCACGGATCATGACCGCCTTCGAGCCGCTCCTCGCGGAGCTCGACCCGCAGGTCGTGGTGGTGGTCGGGGACACCAACTCGACCCTGGCCTGCGCGCTGGTCGCGGCCAAGTCCGGTGCGCTGCTGGCGCATGTGGAGGCCGGGCTGCGCAGCCGGGACTGGTCCATGCCGGAGGAGGTCAACCGGGTGGCCACCGACCGGATCAGCGACTACCTCTTCGCCCCCTCCCCCGACGCGGTGCGGAACCTGCGCGCCGAGGGGTACCGGGCGGACCAGGTCCATCTGGTCGGCAACGTCATGATCGACACCCTGCGCGCCAATCTGGACCGGGCCCGGCGCTCCGGCGCGCTGGACCGGTACGGCCTCGAACCCGGCGGCTACGGCCTGGTGACCCTCCACCGGCCGGCGAACGTGGACGATCCGCAGGTGCTGGGCGGTCTGCTGAAGGCACTGGGCGAGGTGGCGGCGGACTGCCCGCTGGTGCTGCCCGCTCATCCCCGGGCAGCCGGGCGGCTGGCCGAGCTGGGCGTCCCGGGCGGGGTGCGGGTGATCCCGCCCGCCGGATACCTGGACTTCCTCGCCCTCCAGGCCTCGGCGCGGCTGGTGCTCACCGACTCGGGCGGGGTGCAGGAGGAGACCACCGCGCTCGGGGTGCCCTGCGTGACGCTGCGGGAGAACACCGAGCGGCCGATCACCGTAGAGGAGGGCACCAACGTGCTGGCCGGACGCGAACCGGACCGGATCGTGCGGATCGTCCGCCGGGTGCTGGACGATCCCCCGGAGCCGCGCCGGCCCGCGCTGTGGGACGGACGGGCCGGCGAGCGGATCGCCCGGGTACTGGGCGAGGGCGGGACGGCCCGGGAACGGCTGCGGCCGACGGGGGTCGCGGTGGCGGTGGCGGAGCCGGCTGCGACGGCGATGGTGGCCCCAGCAACGGTGGCGGATCCGGCTGCGACGGCGGATCCCACGGGGCCGGAGACGCCGGGCGCGGCGGGGAGCGCGCGCGGGTGACTGCGATGTCAGTGGTTGTGGGTAGGCTCGATTGTCACGGCCGGTGTGGGGCGGGGCGCAAGGGGGGATGCCATGGATCTCGCGGAGATCTGGCGGGTGATGCGCCGGCGCTGGTACGTCCTGGTGCCGGGGCTGCTGCTCACCGCGGTGCTGGCGGTGGGGCTGCAGGTGCTGCTGCCCGCGAAGTACCAGTCGCAGAGTACGGTGGAACTGCTCAACTCGCAGAAGGCGACGGCCGCTTTCGACGGCAATCCCTTCCTCAGCACGCAGGTCTCGCTCACCGGGATGGCCGACAGCCTGGCTCGGGCGCTGGGCTCCGACGGCTCGGCGGCCGAGCTCAAGTCCCGTGGACTGACCGGGGGTTACCAGGCGAAGATCGCGGACAACGCGCAGGGGCCGCTGCTCTGGCTCACCACCAGCGGTTCCGACCGGAGCCGGGTGCTGAGCGCGGACCGGCTGCTCACCGACTACGCGGCCGAGCGCCTGCGGGAGTTCCAGACCCAGCAGTCGGTGCCGCCCGCCGCGATGATACGGATGACCGTCATCGTCCCGCCGCAGGCACCGGTGGCGCAGACCAAGACCCGGATCGAGTACCTGGTGCTGGCGGCGCTGGCCGGGCTGGTGCTGAGCCTGGTGGCGACGTTCTTCGTCGAGGCGAGGCGGCGGTCGGCGGCGGGACCGCCGCGGGGCCGGCATGTCGTCGGCTCCCGTCCCCGGCGGGAGCCGGTTCCGGTCGACGCGGACGCCTGACGATCCGTCAGCCGGGAGCCGCCCGGTGAGCGGGCCCGAGGCCGCGACGACGCTGCGGAGCCGGGTGCGGGTCGCCGCGCGGTGGAGCCTGGTCAACACCGTGGTGATCCGGCTGGGGAACTTCGCCGCCGGGATCGTGCTGGCCCGGTTCGCGCTCGGGCCCGCCGCCTGGGGCGTCTACGGGATGGCGCAGACGGTGCTGCTGGTGCTGCTCTCCGCCAACGAGCTCGGCGTCAGCCTGGCGATCGTCCGCTGGGAGGGGGACGTGCGGCGGTTCGCGCCGACCGTGCTGACCCTGTGCACCCTCTCCAGCTGCCTGCTGTACGCCGGGGTGTTCGCCGTCTCCCCGCTGGTGGCCCGGACGATGGGCTCGCCGGACGCCTCCGGTGTGCTGCGGGTGATGTGCCTGTGCGTGGTGCTGGACGGGCTGGCGCAGGTGCCCGCGGGCTGCCTGACCCGGGAGTTCGCGCAGGGGCGGCGGATGGCCGTGGACGCCCTCAACTTCGTGGTGAGCACCGGCGTCACGCTGCTGCTGGCCTTCCGCGGGCATGGCGCGATGAGCTTCGCCTGGGGGTCGGTCGCGGGCAACCTCGCCGCCCTGGGCGGCTGCTGCCTGGCCGCCCCGGGGACCCTGCGGTTCGGCTGGGACGGGGCGCAGGCACGGGAGTTGCTGAAGTTCGGCCTCCCGCTGGCCGGGGCCAGCCTGCTGGCCCTCGGCGTGGTGAACGTGGACACCATGGTGGTCGGCGCGACCATGGGCAAGGTCGCCCTCGGGTTCTACGTCCTCGCCTTCAACATCTCCGGCTGGCCGGTGCGGATCATCTCGGAGGCGGCCCGCCGGGTCTCCTTCGCGGGCTTCTCCCGGCTGGCGGCCACCCCGCAGGCGCTCTCCGCCGGCTTCGGGCGGGCGCTCGGGGTGCTGATGGCGGGGACGGTCCCGCTGTGCGTCCTCCTCGCGGTGCTGGCCGGGCCGGTGGTCGGCACGGTGTATGGGGTGCGCTGGCTGCCCGCCGCCCGGGCGCTGCCCTGGCTGATGGCCCTCGGCCTGGTCCGGATCGGCGCCGAGCTCGCGTACGACTGCCTGGTCGCGGCCGGGCGGCGGCGCTCGCTGCTTGCGGTGCAGGGGCTGTGGCTGATCGCGCTGGTCCCGGTGCTGGTGGCCGGGGCCAGGACGCACGGGATCGTCGGGGTGGCGGCGGGTCATGTGCTGGTCGCCGGAGGCCTGGTGGTCCCGGCGTTCCTGCTGGCGCTGCGCCGGGGCGGGATCGGCCTGGGCGCGGTGGCGCGGGCGTGCGCACGCCCGTTCCTCGCGGGGGCGCTGATGGCGGCGGTGGTGTTCGGTCTCGAACACGGCCTGGGCGAGGGGAACGTGACGCTGGCCGCGATCGGGGGGCTGGCGACGGCCGGGTACGCGGCGGGCGTACTGCCGTGGCGTCGGTCGCGGGGCTGGTCGCGGAGCTGGTCGCGGCGATTGCGTCCGTCGCGGCGGCGGATCGCCGAGGAGGAGGGGTGAGCTGGCGCGGGGGCCGGGCCCGCGGCCGGGCCCACGCACTGGCCGTGTTCCTGCTGGTGGCGCTTGCCGCCTGTGGCGCGCCGGGTGGCGGCGGGCCGGGCCCGGCCGCGCGCGCCGGGAGCGCGCCGCCCGGGGCGTCCAGCAGCGCGGGCTCGCCGGCGGAGCCGGGGCGCACGCCCGCCGCGCCGGGACGCACACCCGCGGCCTCGGCCACCCACGCGGCCCGCGCGCCGCCTCGCACGCGTCCGCGCCGCCCCCGCCCTGCGGCTCCCCCGGGGTCTGCGGGTTCCCCGACGCGCGCAGCACCGGCCCGCGTGCGACCCCGCTCGTCCGCCGGTCCGGAAACCTCGAGATCCGGCAGAACGGCGTGGTGATCCGGGGCTGGGACCTGACCGGCTCGCTGGACGTCTACGCCGACGACGTCACCGTCGTGGACAGCCGGATCACCTCGGCCAACTGGTGGGGCGTCAACCTCCGCGCCGGGCACCGGAACCTGCGGGTGCTCCACGACACCGTCACCGCCCTCCCTGGTCGGGGCCCGGACAACGGCGGCGAGGACTACGCGGTCTCGAACATGGGCGACGGCCCGATCGAGGTCGGCTGGAGCGACGTCTCGGTCTTCGGCAACGCCCTCTCCACCGGTCAGGGCGACCTCCACGACGACTACGTCCACGACCTGGTGCCGTTCCGCAACCAGAGCGGCCAGTGGCAGCACACCGACGCGGTGATCAGCGACGGCGGCGGCTCGGGCCGGCTGACCGTCCGCCACAACACCCTCCTCAACCCGACCCCCCTCGACCAGGGCGCCTCGGCGAGCGTCGGCCTCTTCGCCGACTCCGCCCCGGTGACGGACACCGTGGTCGCCGACAACTGGCTGGCCGGCGGGGCCTACGCGCTGTACGGGGGCGGGCCCGGCGCGACCCGCGTCCAGGTCACCGGCAACGTCTTCTCCGAGCAGTACCACCCCGGCGTGGGCGGCTACGGGCCGGTGGCCGCCTGGAACGGCTCCGGCGCGGGCAACGCCTGGTACGGCAACCGCCGTCCGGACGGCACACCGGTCCTTCCCGAACCCCCGCCCTGAGAGAGCGCTATGACGATACGTCGACTGATCGACCGACCCCTCCGCGCGCTCTGGGAACCGCTGAAGCGCCGCTTCGGCTGGCTGGTGCTCTTCGAGGCCAGGAACAAGCTGCTGCTGGCCCCCTCGGCGCTGCGGCTGCTGCGCGTGGAGAACGCCGAGACGCGGCGGTGCGCGGCGCTGGTGGGCCGGCCGTCCGCGCGGGTGGCCACGGTGATCGCCACCCACCGCCGCCCGGAGCAGCTGCTGCGGGCGGTCCGCTCCGCGCTGGGGCAGACCGTCCGCGACCAGGTGGTGATGGTCGTCGACGACGGCGCCGGGCTGCCCGAACTCCCCGCCGACGACCGGCTCTTCGCCGTGCGGCTGAGCCGCAACACCGGGGTGGCGGGGGTGGTCAGGAACGTCGGCATCCGGCTGACCGACTCCCGGTACGTGGCCTTCCTGGACGACGACAACCTCTGGGAGCCGGACCACCTGGAGCGGGCGCTCGCCGTGCTGGACGCCCCGGGCGGGCCGGACGCCGTCTACACCGCGCTGCGCCGGATCCGCCCGGACGGCAGCGCGCTGGACGTCCTCTCCGTCCCCTTCGACCGGCGTCGGGCGGCACACGAGTCATTCCTGGACACCAACGCCTTCGTGGCCCGCCGCGACCGGGCCCTCCGCTTCAGCCGGCTGCGCCGCACGCCCTCCGTGCTGCCGCGCGAGGACTGGGAGTTGATCCGCCGCTACAGCCGCCGGCGCACGGTCGGCCACCTGCCCCGGGTGACCGTCCGCTATCTGGTCAACCCCGAGAGCTTCTTCACCGACTGGCGGCCGGCGGGCTGAGTCTCCGCGCCCCCAGGTGGTGCAGGCCCAGCAGCGCCGTCGCCGCGGCCCGGCTGGGCGCCCGGCCGAGGAGCGCGCGGGAGAGCTCGCGCAGCAGGACCGCGCCCCGGAACGCGGTCGTGGCCGCGGGGCCGTGCCGGCGGCCGTAGAGAAGCACCCGGTTGAGGGTGAGGAGGGTCCACAGCCGGGGGGAGGTCCGCGATTCGCCGCCCAGATGCCGGGCCGAGGCGGCGGGTTCGAAGACGGTGGCGTAGCCGGCGTCCCGGGCCCGCAGGCAGTACTCGGTCTCCTCGGAGTAGAGGAAGAAGGACTCGTCCCACCGGCCGCAGGCGTCCAGGCAGTCCCTGGAGATGGCGAGCAGCGCCCCGGTGGCCCAGTCGGCGCGGCCCCGCCGGGTGTACGCGGCGGGGTCGGTGACCAGCTCGCCCCAGCGCGGGAAGCGGCCCGCCCGGCGGTTGCCGATCAGCGCCTCGCCGAGGGCCCGGCCGAGGCTGGGCTCCCGGCGCAGCGAGTGGACCAGGGTACGGCCGTCCGCCTCGCGCAGCAGCGGCGCGGTGATCCCGACCCCGGGGCCGAGGGCGCCGACCAGGGCCGCCCCGCAGCCGGGGGCCATCCGGATGTCGGGGTTGCAGACCAGGACCGCGTCCAAGCCGCCCGGCGGTCTCTCGGCGGCGTCCAGGGCCGCGTTGATCCCGGCCGCGTAGCCGGCGTTGCGGCCGGTCCGCACCACGACCGCCTCCGGGGCCAGCCGGCGGACCAGCTCGGCGCTGCCGTCGGCGGAGTCGTTGTCGGCCACCACCAGCCGCCAGTCCAGCCCGGCCATCCCCTCCGGGAGCGCGGCCAGGAAGCCGGGGAGCACGGTGGCGCTGTTCCAGCTGACCACCAGGACGGCCACCCGGGCGGGTGCGACGGAGTCGGCGGGGGCGGTGGCGGGGGCGGGGGCAAGGTCGGCGGGCTCTATGGGCGCGGGCATCAGGCCTCCAGCAGGACGGATCGGTCGGGCACGGCCGGCACGGTGTCGGCGCCGGCCGCCGCCGCGCGCCGGGCGAAGCCGAGGTAGCCGCCGCCCGCGCCCAGGATCAGGAAGAAGACCCCGGCGAACATCGGGAAGCTGAGCGCGTCGAAGGTCGCGCTGATCACCATCGCGACCAGCGCGGAGGCGAAGAAGGCCTGCCCGAGCTCGCGGTCCCGCTCGGTCCGGGCGAGCCGGCGCAGCGCACCCCCGCTGTGGATGCCGGAGGCGAAGAGCACCAGCAGCGCCAGCACCCCGACCGCGCCGAGCTCGACCGCGCTCAGCATGTACTGGTTGTCGGTGAAGAAGTACAGGTCGGGGGTGAAGGTGCCGAACCCCCGCCCGAAGAGCGGCCGTTGGGCCAGGTACGGCAGCACCTCGGCGTACTTCACGGTGCGCGCCTGGGTGCTGCTGTCGGAGTTGGAGAGGAAGCTGGAGAAGAGGGTGCCGATGGTGCCGAGCAGCCCGGGCACCAGCACCTTGAAGCCCGCCAGGGAGCCCGCGATCAGCCCGAGCGCGGTCCACCGCCGCTGCGGCTTCCAGCGCGGCACCATGACCAGCACGACCACGGCGGCGCCGATGATCGAGGTCCGGGAGACGGTCAGCGGCAGCGCCCCGCCCATCACCGCGGCCGGCGCCCAGCGGCGCAGCACGTGCTGGTGCCGGCGGACCGGGTCGAGGGCCTGCTGAATCGCGAAGGGCAGCAGGATCGCCAGCATCCCGCCGAACTCCAGCGGCTGGGCGGTGGTGGAGCGCGGGCGGGTGAACGAGCCGCGGTCCATCGCCTCGATGCCGGTGACGCTGGTGTGGAGGCCGGGGATGTGGATCGAGTCGGCGATGTTGGAGGCGCTGAAGAAGTCGTAGTAGCCGATGGCCGCGACCACCGTGCCGAGCAGCACCAGCCGGCGCATCAGCAGGTCCAGCCGATCGCGGCGCTGGACGCCCGCCGAGCTGAGGACGATCAGCCCGACCCAGACCAGCAGCCCGATCAACCCCCGGTCGGCGCCCAGGAGTTCCTCGTGGGAGCTGCCCCGGGCGGCGTCCGCGACATAGCCCAGCAGCACGGCTCCGGCCAGCACGCAGACCGCGATCCGGGGGCCCCGGGTGCCGGGCGGCGGGGTGATCCGCCCGGCGAGCCAGGTGGCGAGGTACCAGAGCAGCCCGAGCAGCGCGAAGACGTTGGCCGGGGTGCCGACCCCGCCGAGGGCGGGCAGGGCGAGGTTGGAGGGGATGAAGAGGGCCAGCGCGAGGTAGCCGGTGAGTACCGTCGTGGCGTCGATCCGCCGGCCCGAGGGCGGCTGCGGCCCGGGAGCCGCCCCGCCCCGCCCCTCGCCCCGCCGCCGGCCCCGCGCGAGGGCGATCGCCTCCGCGACGAAGGTGAGGAGGAAGCCTGCCACCGCGCCGAGGATCACCGCCCCCGCGACGTCCTGGTACCTGCTCTTGGACTGCGGCACCGGCTGCTGCGGCAGCACCACCGGCGCCGACCGGACCGCGTAGCCGGTCGGGACCCCGCTCGCGGTCTGCAGGGCCGTCAACTGCTGGGCGGCGAAGCCGGTGAGGGCGTCCGTCTCGCGGAGCACCCGGGAGCGGTCGGCGCCGGTCACGGTCAGGGTGAGCAGCGGTCCCGAGGTGTCGGCGGCGAACCCGGCGGTGTACCGGTCGGTGACGCCCAGGTTGTGGAGGGCGCGGGCGGCGTCGTCCGAGTCGATCGTCCTGATCAGCACGTCGGCGGTGACCACCAGGGCGCCGCCGGCGTTGGAGATCGGGTTGCCGAAGGTCGGCGCCAGCCCGGCCACCCCGGTGGAGTCCAGCAGCGCGACAGAGCTCTGCGACTGGTAGGAGACCGGGACCGTCCGGTAGAGGTACCCGCCCGCCAGCAGGCCGAGGAGGGTGAACGGCAGCACGAGGTACCAGCGCCTGCGCAGGACCGCGCAGATCTCCCCCAGGCTCAACGCCCCGCCCCCTCACGCTTTCTGCACGTTCTGGGCAAACCATCGGCACAGAACGGCTTCCGCTGAGAGTATCGGTTCCGACGGAAGGAGGCACCGTGTCGCCCGAGGCCCTCGTCGCCGCCCTGCTCCGCCGCTGGTACGTGCTGCTGATCGCGCTGCTGCTGACCGCCGCCGGGGCGTACCACGTGCTCCGGCCCTCCGGGCGCTACCAGAGCTCGGCGGTGATCGTGGTGGAGCCGCCGGCCACCGGCGGCCAGCCGAACCGGCTGGCCAACCTCCAGCCCTCGCTGGCCACGGTCTCCTACTCGATCGTCCAGCAGCTCCAGTCCCCCGCCGGTCAGGCGGAGCTGCGGGCGGCCGGGGTGTCCGGCTCCTACCGGCTGACTCCGCGCAACAGCGGGACCAGCGCCACGCCGAAGTACCTCATCCCCTCCCTGGAGGTGGCCTCGGAGCTGCCGGATCCGAGTGCGGCGAACACCATGGTGCGCCGGATCGTCACCGTCTTCCAGCGGCATCTGACGCTGCTTCAGGACGCCCAGCGGATACCGGCGTCCGCCCGGATGAGCAGCTCGGTGGTGGTGACGCCGAGCGCGGCGCTGGTCGTCGGCAGCCGCAGCCGCGGGCTGATCGGCGTCGGGCTCCTCGGCGCGGTGGGCGGGGTGCTGGCCGCGTTGTGGACGGACCGGCTGCTGCTCCGCCGCCGGAGCCGATGACCCCCCTGCGGACCTCACAGCCCGCGCCGCTTCCAGGACTGCCACCACAGCCACTCCCGGGCCCGGTCCCGCACCGGCGAGAGCAGCAGCGGCTGGAGGTACGGCATCGCCCGCGGGCCGATCCGCCTGCGCAGCCGCAGCGCGCGGTACTCGGGGAGCCGTTCCACCGCCCCGGTCAGCGGGAGGCAGTCCCGGGCGAAGGCGACCAGCTCGTCCACCGGCACCTCGGCCGTGCGGCCCCGGTCGTACGCGCGGTACGCCCGGCGCAGCGCGTACCGGGCCAGCCGGGTGTGCGCCAGGAGGGCCAGGCCGCCCGCCCCGGGCAGCCGTTCGGCGCAGCGGTCGAGCACCGCGTCGTACGCGGCCCGGCGCTGCCGCAGGTCGTCGAGCTGCCCGCCGAAGTCCGTGCGGGACATGTTGGCGCCGTGCACCCGGTAGTACGCCTGGTCGGCGCCGCGCACATAGCCGACGTCGGCGTGGGCGGCGAGCCGCATCCACATCTCGATGTCGCCGGCGTGCGGCAGCGCGGGGTCGTAGCCGCCGACCGCCCGCTGAAGGCTGGTGCGGACCACCACCTCGGGTGAGGTGATGCAGCCGGTGCCCTCCCGGAAGCGCCGCTCCAGCCACCAGCGCCCCGGGTAGACCCGGGAGCCGCTGCTCCTGGTGCGGGCCGGGGGCAGCGGGCCGCCGTGCCGGAAGTGCAGTGGGCGGCCGTAGCAGAAGCCCACCTCGGGGTGGGCGTCGAGGAGCGCGGCGGCCCGCAGCAGGGCGCCCGGGACCAGCCGGTCGTCGGCCGAGAGGAGGACCGTGTAGTCGCCCTTCGCCCAGTCCAGCAAGCCCTCGTTGTAGGTGGCGATATGGCCGCGGTTGGCGTCGTGCACCCGGACCTCGATCCGCGGGTCCTCGGCGGCCAGCCGGCGGGCGACGGCGGCCGAGTCGTCCGGGGAGGCGTCGTCGATGATCAGCACCCGGACGTCCAGGCCCGGTTGCTCGTCCAGCACGCTGCGGACGCAGTCGGGCAGGAATCGCCCGTAGCGGTAGCAGGGGATCACGACGCTGACGCTGCTCTTGCTGACGGCGCTGCTCATGCTGAGGGCGCTGCTCATGGACCGGCCTCCATCGGCTCGGAGGTGGCGCCGGCGGTCGGCGCCGCGGCGGGGGCGCTGGTGCTGAAGACCGGGCCCACCCAGTAGTTGGTCGACTCCGAGCTGCTGGTCGGGAAGGCCGAGGCGGTCCCGTAGGCGTACACCCCGTTGGCTCCCCCGCTGCCGTCCGCGGTCGCGGTGAGCGGATAGGCCGTGTGCGAGCTCGCGAAGTACCCGGTGTCGGCCGCGTAGTTGCCGTTCGGGGCGTGGTACGAGACCACGTAGGGGGTGCCGGCGCTGATCGCGACCGGGGTGGCGAAGGTCAGCGTCTGCCAGCCGTAGGAGGTCTCGTTGGTGAAGGTCCCGGTGGCCAGCCGGGTGCCGTCGGCCGACCAGAGGCTGCCGGTGTGGGTGCCGGTGTCGCCGGTCCCCTTGTAGAAGGTGACCCCGGTGACGTAGCCGCTGACGGCCGACTGGAAGCGGGTGCCCAGCTCCACCGGGTTGGCATCGTCCGCGATGTCAGTGGCGGTCGGTACGGTGGTCGAGTTCCACAGCCCGCAGGGGCAGCTGACCGCCGGCGGGGTCGCGCTGGTGGTGAACGTCCAGGTGGTGGGCGCGGACATGGTGTTGCCCCACAGGTCGGTGGCCTGGACGGAGGCCGTGTACGAGGTTTTCAGGGCGAGTTGGGTGGAGGGGGTGAAGACGGCGGAGTTCCCGGTGCCGCCGAGCGCGACGCTCCCGGGGACGGCGGCCCCGTTGGCGTCCTTGAGGGTGAAGGTGAGCGAGCCGCTGTCCACGGCCTCGCTGAAGTTCGCGGTGAGCGGGGCGGTGATCGCCACCCCGGTCGCCCCGGCGGCCGGGGAGGTCGAGGTGACCGCGGGCGGGACGGTGCTGCTGGTCGAGGTGTCCAGCACGGCGTCCACCCAGTAGTTGCTGCCCTCGGCGGAGCCGGTGCCGGGGAAGCCGCCGCCGCTGCCGTAGTGGTAGACGCCGTCGGCTCCGTCGGTGCCGCTCTGCAGGGCGGTGAGCGGGGCCAGGCCGGCGGACTTGCCGGTGAAGTACCCGCTGTCGTAGGAGTATCCGCCGTTCGGCGCGTAGTAGGAGGCGATATAGGTGGTGTTGGCCTTGACCGGCACCGGCGAGGCGAAGTTCAGCTGCTGCCAGCCGGAGGCGGTCTCGTTGGTGAAGGTGCCGGTGGCCAGGCGCTGGCCGCTGCCGGACCAGAGGCTGCCGGTGTGGGTGCCGGTGTTGGCGGCGTCCTTGTAGAAGCGGATGCCGGTGATCGTGCCGGGCACGCTGCTGCGGATCTTGACGCCGAGCTCCACCGCGCTGCCGTCCCCGGAGTTGGAGGTTCCGGGGGTGGCGGTGGCCGGAAAGACCGTGCACGGGCACTGCTGCGGGCCGACGGTGAGCGGGACCGTGGTGACGGCGCCGATGTTGACGCTGTCGTCGACCGCCCGCACCTCGATCTGCTGGGCCCCGGTGCTGGTCGGCGCCCAGGTGTAGGTCCAGGAGGCCAGCCCGGTGGCGGCGTGCCAGGTGCTGCCGCCGTCCGTGGAGACCTCGACCCGGGCCACCGTGCCGCCGCCGGTGTCGGCGGCCGTGCCGGTGACGGTGATCTGACGCAGCGCGGGGACGGTGCTGTTCGCGCTCGGACTGGTCACCGTGACGGTCGGCCCGGTGGTGTCGGTGGACGCGGTCGTGGCGACCAGCCCCGACTGCAGGGTCAGCGGCTGGACGCCCATGTCCGCCAGGATGTTGACGGTGGCCTGCTGCATCCGGGAGTCCGCGGTGACCACCGCCGAGGACGGGTCGGCGGTCGGCACGTTGGTCAGCCCCCAGGACCACTGGACGGTTCCGGTGCCGAAGACCAGCGCGTGCGAGCTCTGGTCGCGGAACTCCACCAGGTTGTGGGTGGCGGTGCCGTTGCCGTAGGTGTTCCCCCAGTCCAGGCGGTACTTGCCGTCCGTGATGTCCAGCGTGGTGGAGGAGAGGTCGATCTCGCCGGTGGGTCTGGTCGCGTCGGCGAGGTCGCTGTCCCATTCGTAGCCGAGCGTCCCGGCCGGGAAGGTGGCGGTCTGACCCGCCGTCAGCCTGGCCACCGAGGTGTTCCGCCACAGCCGCATCGGGGCGTAGACCGCGGGGACCGTGATGGAGTCGCTGCGGTAGCCGTTCACCTGGAACATCGAGCCGGTGAGGAGGTTCTGCGGCTGGTAGGGCAGCTTCCCGCCCTCGGTGCTGGCCGGGTCCATCCAGGTCCCGGTCCAGATCCCGCTGGGGTCGGGCACCCCGTCCGGCTGGGAGAGTTCCAGCTTGGTCTCCTTGTAGCAGACCAGCGTCCGGTCGGCGGTGGAGGTGCCGTCGATGCTGGGCGCGAAGCGGGTCTTCCAGGAGACCTCGTTGCCGCTGAAGAAGCCCTCCTCCACACCGGCCTTGCGGGCGGCCAGGACGTTGTTGTACTGGTCCTGGGTCCAGTACTCGTCATGGCCCTGGGACATGTACATCCTGTGGTTCAGCAGCAGGGAACCCCGGGCCGAGACGTCCTCCCCGGACAGGTAGCTGACGTCGTATCCGTTCCGCTCCAGCCAGGAGATCATCTCGAACTCGGAGCCGTAGACGCCGTTGTCGCCGCCGATGTCCAGCGGCCGGTTGTAGCTGACCGCGTAGGCCCGCCCGTCCGGGGCCGGTCCGTCGCCCTGGTAGAGGCTGGCCCCGCCCCACTGGTTGTACGCCTGCCAGGTCTGGTCGGAGGTCTGCACCACGATGTCGGAGTGGCTGCCGTCGTTCCGCACCACGAAGGGGTACGGCATCACGCCGTTGCCGTCGGTCTGGTCCAGGTTGGCGATGTACAGGCCGGAGACGGCGTCCGCGGGCACCGTCCAGGTCGCGGTGACCGGCCAGTTCCCGCAGTCCACCAGTCCGGTGGAGGTGTCCTTGTCGCAGCTGAGCGCCTTGCCGTCGGGCACCCCGTCGGTGACCTTGTCGTCCGGGGTGCCGTTGACCGTGCCGTCCTTGGTGAAGTTGGCCGGGTAGGTGGCGGAGGCCTGGGCCGCCGTGGACATCTCCCGGGCGCCGTCCCCGCCGTACCAGCCGAGGCGGTAGACCTCCACGTGGTACGGGATCGGCGACTGGACCTTGAACTGCACGGTGTCCCCGGGCCGCACGCTCTGCTGGGTGGTGAAGCCCTCGACGTTCCCGTAGGCGTTGGGCGAGAACCAGTCCGACATCGGCGTGCCGGCCTTCGAGTTCTCGCACACCACCGGGTTGGAGCCGGAGCCGCAGGGGTCGGTGGCCGCGCGGGCGGTCCCGAGGGAGGGCAGCACGGCCGCGGCGAGCGCGAGGACGAGGAGGGTCAGCAGGGTGCGCGGCGACCGGGTCGGGCGCCGGCCTCGGCGGGGTGTCGTCATCGTGGCCGCCTCCGTCAACCCAGGGCTTCGGTGAGCGCGCGGACGACCTGCTCCTGCTGGTCCGCGCGGATCTGCGGGAAGAGCGGCAGCGACAGGATCTCCCCCGCCGCCCGCTCGGCATGCGGGAACGCGCCCGGCCCGTACCCGAGTTCGGCGAAGGCGGGGGTGCGGTGGATCGGCACCGGGTAGTGGACGGCCGCGCCCAGCCCGGCCGCGTTGAGCTTGCCGACCACCGCGTCCCGGTCCGCGCCCGGCACGCGCAGCACATAGAGGTGCCAGACGTGGACGTTGCCCTCGGCCGCGACCGGCCGCACCACCCTTCCGGCCTCGGCGAGTTCGGCGAGCAGCAGGTGGTAGCGGGCGGCGGCGTCCCGGCGGGCCGCGTTCCCCTCGGCCAGCCGCTCCAGCTTGGCCCGCAGCACGACCGCCTGCAGGGCGTCCAGCCGGCTGTTGAAGCCGGCCGCCTCATGGAGGTACTTGCTGCGGCTGCCGTGGTTGGCCAGCAGCCGTACCCGGTCGGCGAGTTCGGCGTCGTCGGTGAGCACCGCCCCGGCGTCGCCGTAGGCGCCCAGGTTCTTGCCCGGGTAGAAGCTGGTGGCCGCGATCCCGCCGCGGCCCGGCGGGCGGCCGTCCCGGCTGGCGCCCTGGCTCTGCGCCGCGTCCTCCACCACCCGTACCCGCTGCGGGAGCCGGGCGGCGAGCTCGGCCGCGGCGGCGCACTGCCCGTAGAGGTGGACCGGGACCACCGCGCGGGTGGCCGGCCCGACCGCGTCCAGCGCCTGCTGGGGGTCGATCAGATAGCTGTCCGGCAGGCAGTCCACCAGCACCGGGCGGGCGCCCGCCCGGGCCGCCGCGCCCGCGGTGGCGATGAAGGTGTTCGCGGGCAGCACCACCTCGTCCCCCGGCCGCACTCCGCTCGCCCGGAGGGCCAGTTCGACGGCGTCGGTGCCGTTCGCCACGCCCACGCAGTGCGCCAGGCCGGAGAAGCGCGCGTACTCGCGCTCGAACTCCCGTACCTCCTCGCCGCCGATGAAGGCGGTGCCGTCCAGAACCCGGTCGAACCCGGCGCGTACCGCCTCGGCCACCTCGGCGTGTGCCGCGGCCAGGTCCACCAGTGGAACCCCCTCGGCCGTCCCGCTCCTCCGGCCTGCCCGATCCATCGCATCCATACGGTCTCCCCCGTTCGTTCGCCCCCGGTGGGCCGGCTCAGACATGTCCGGCCGCCAGTTCCCGCAGTTCGCCGGCGGCCGCCGCGCGCAGCCGGCGCGCCGGGCTGCCGACCCAGACCTCGCCCGGTGGCACGTCGCCCAGCACCGCGCTCCCGGTACCGACCAGCGACCAGTCGCCGATCGTCGTGTACTCCCGGACCAGCGCGCCGGCGCCCAGATAGGCGCCGCGCCCGATCCGCACCCCGCCGCCGAGCCGCACGCCGGAGGCCAGGGTGGCGTACTCGCCCACCACGTCGTCATGGGTGAGGACGGTGTGCGGCATCACCGCGGTGTGCCGCCCTAGGCGCACCGCCGCGGTCAGCACGCAGTGCGCGAGGAGGACCGAGCCCGCGCCGACGGTGCTGCTCGCGGACACCGCCGCGCTCGGATGCAGCACCGTCGCATACCGCGACTCGGGCAGGTCAAGCCGCCGGACCAGCCGGGCCCGGGACGCGTACGCCCGGGGGCTGCCCACGCAGACCACTACCTGACTCTCCGTCAGATCATGTACCAGCTCCGGCGGTCCCAGCACCGGGACGCCGTCCACCTCGCGGCCGTGCAGCGCGGGATCGTCGTCCAGGTGCCCGAGCAGGGTGTGGCTCCCGTGGCTCCCATGGCTCCCGGCGGCGAGCACCGCCTGGGCCGCCTCCCGGGCGAAGCCCCCGGCGCCGACGATCAGCAGCGGGGTCATCGGCCGGCCTCCCGGCGGAGCACCTCGACCACCCGGTCCTGCTCCTCGCCGGTCATGGTGTGGAAGAGCGGAAGGATCAGCGAGTCCCGGGTGATCCGCTCGGTGACCGGCAGCGGCACGGAGGGGTGCCCGGCGTAGGCCGGCTCCAGATGGGCGGCCATGATCCCGCGCCGGGCGGAGATCCCGGCCTCGGCCAGCGCCGCCAGCAGCCGGTCCCGGCCGCCCGGCCGGCCCTCCTCCGGCAGCACCCAGTAGGACTGGAAGTTGGACTCCCCGTACGGCGGGTCGTCGATCGCGACCAGGCCGGGCAGCGCGCGCAGGCGCTCCCGGTACCCGGCCGCCAGCTCCCGGCGCCGGGCCACCATGGCGTCCAGCTTGGCGAGTTGGACCAGGCCGACGGCGGCCTGGATGTCCGTCATCCGGTAGTTGAAACCCAGTTCGGTATAGCGCTCCAGGACGGGCGTGCGGCTCAGATGCCGTTGCGCGGCCGAGACGTCCATCCCGTGCTCGCGCAGCCGGCGCAGCCGCTCGGCGCACGCCGGGTCGTCCGTGGTGAGCATCCCGCCCTCACCGGTGGTCAGCAGCTTGCGGGGGTGGAAGGACCAGGCGGCCAGGGCCGCACCGGCCCCGACCGGGCGGCCGCGCAGGGTGGAGCCGGCCGCGCAGGCGGCGTCTTCCAGGAGCAGCAGGCCGTGCCGGGCGCAGTAGGCCCGCAAGGCCTCCGCGTCCGCGGGCACGCCGCCCTGGTGGACCAGGATCACCGCCCGGGTCCTGGCGGTGCGCACGGCCTCGGCGGTCTCCGCGGTCAGGTTGCCGGTGGCCGCCTCGACCTCGGCGAAGACCGGCCGGGCGCCGACGTAGCGGACCACGTTCGCGGTGGCGATGAAGGAGAGCGAGGGCACCACCACCTCGTCCCCCGGGCCGATCCCGAGCGCGACCAGGCCGAGGTGGAGGGCGGCGGTGCAGGAACTCACCGCGATCCCGTGGGCGGCGCCGACCCGGGCGGCGAAGGCCCGCTCGAACTCGGCGACCCGCGGCCCCTGGGCGACCCAGCCGGAGGCCACCGCCTCGGCCGCCGCGGCGGCCTCCTCCTCGCCCAGCCAGGGCTTCATCACGGGGATGCGGCCCAGCTGCGCGGGCACGGGGGCGGCGCTCACCGCGCGGCCCCGGCGACCCGCTCGGCGGGCTCGGCCGGCTCAAGCGGCTCGGCCCGCCCGGCGTCCTCCGCCCGTTCGGCGCGCCACCAGTCCACCAGGTCCCGCAGCCCCCGCCGCAGGTCGATCTCCGCCCGGAAGCCCAGGCGTTCGGCCGCCCGGCGGGTGTCCGCGAGCCGCCGGGTCACCCCGTTCACCGCCCGCGCCGGGCCGTGCACCGGCTCCAGGCCCTCCGCCCCCATCGTGGCCAGCAGGGCCAGGGCGAGTTCGCGCAGACTGGTCTCGACCCCGCAGGCGACGTTGAAGACCTCGTCGGTCAGCCCGGACTCGGCGGCCAGCAGATTGGCCCGCGCGATGTCCCGGACGTCGACGAAGTCCATGGTCTGGGTGCCGTCGCCGAGGATCAGCGGCGGCTCGCCGGCCTCGATCCGCTCCATCCAGCGGATCAGCACCTCGGTGTAGAGGCCGTGGATGTCCATCCGGGGGCCGTAGACGTTGAAGTAGCGCAGCGCCAGGTAGTCCAGCCCGTACATGGCGTGGAAGCTGCGCAGCATCCCCTCGTTGAAGGCCTTCGCGGCCCCGTAGAAGGTGTCGTTCCGGTACGGGTGGTGGTCCTCGTCGGTCGGGAAGGTGTCCGCGAGGCCGTAGACCGAGGCCGAGGACGAGGCCACGACCTTTCCGACGCCCGCCTCCGCCGCCGCCTCCAGGACGTTGAAGGTGCCGTCCACCAGCACCTCGTTGGCCAGCCGGGGCTCCTCCGCGCACTGCGTGATCCGGATCGCCGCCAGGTGGAAGACCAGGTCCGCGCCCTCGGTGGCGGCGCGCACCGTGTCCCGGTCCCGGATGTCGCCCTCGATCAGCCGGGCGGCGCCGCTCGCCAGCGCCGCCTCCAGGTTCCGCCGCCGCCCGCGCACCAGGTTGTCCAGGACCCGGATCTCCCCCGCCCCGTGCTCCGCCAGCAGGTCGACCAGGGTGGAGCCGATGGTGCCCGCTCCCCCGGTGACCAGGATCCGCTTGCCCCGTACGCTGCTACCGCTACCGCTCAACGTTCAGCCCCTGCCGGTTCGTCGTGCCGATCGGTGCGCAGTCCGACGACCGCGCCGTGGAAGGCGAGGCTGCGCGAGGCCGCCTCCAGGATGTCCAGCACCCGCAGTCCGGACCAGCCGTCGGTGAGCGGCGCCCGCCGCTCCCGGATCGCCCCGGCGAACTCCTCGACCATGCCGCGCAGGGCCTCCTTCTCGCCCAGCGCGGGCGCGACCATGTCGCCGCTGCGGTACGAGACCAGCGCGTCCCGCCGCTCCTCGGCGCCGAGTTCGGCCGGCGAGGCCAGGTCGACGCCGCGGTCGAAGACGGCCACCCGCTGGGCCGGGTTGAGGTCGTCCCAGAGCAGGGTGCGCTTGGCGCCGCCGACCAGCGTGGTCCGCACCTTGGTCGGCGAGAGCCAGTTGACGTGGACGTGGGCGATCGCGCCGGTGCTCAACTGCAGGGTGAGGTAGGCGACGCAGGCCTGCCCGGCGCCGATCGGGTCGGCGCCGTGCGCGGCCACCGCGACCGGCTCGACGTTCGCGGGCAGGATGAAGTCCAGGATGGACAGGTCGTGCGGGGCCAGGTCCCACAGGACGTCGATGTCCTTCTGGACCAGCCCCAGGTTGATCCGGACCGAGTCCACGAAGTGCACCTCGCCCAGCTCCCCGGAGTGGACGAGCTCCCGGATCCGGCCCACCGCCGGGGTGTAGCAGTAGGTGTGGTCGCACATCAGCACCAGCCCGCGGGCCTCCGCCTCGGCCACCAGGCGGCGCCCGTCGGCGTAGGTGGCCGCGAGCGGCTTCTCCACCAGGACGTGCTTGCCGGCCCGGAGCGCCGCCAGGGCGACGTCCAGATGGGTGCCGGCCGGCGTGGCCACCGCCACCGCGTGGACCGAGGGGTCGGCCAGCACCGCCGGGTAGTCCGCGGTCGCGCCGACCGTGGAGTAGCCGCCCAGCGCCCGGCGAGCGCGCTCCTCGTCCAGGTCGCAGACCCACTTCAGGCGGAAGGCGGGCGAGGACTGGAAGTTGCGGACCAGGTTGGGTCCCCAGTACCCGGCCCCGATCACGGCCACCCCGAGCGGCCCCTTCTCCCCGCCCGCGTCCTTCGCCGTCCCGACCGCTCTCCTGACCGTTCTCTCGACCGCTCTCTCGGCCGCGCTCCCGACCGCTCCCTCGACTCGGTTGCCGGGCATCTCAGTAGGCCCCCCTTCCGCGTGCCACGGCTGGGCCCGTGCGCAGCAGGATGGTCAGGTCGAGCACCAGCGACCAGTTGTCCACATAGCTCAGATCGAGGCGGACGGCCTCGTCCCAGGGGAGATCCGAACGGCCGCTGACCTGCCATAACCCGGTGAGCCCGGGTTTGACCAGCAGTCGGCGCCGGATCTCGTGGGTGTACGCGTCCGCCTCCTCAGGTAAGGAGGGGCGGGGACCGACCAGCGACATATGGCCGCCGAGGACGTTGAGGAGCTGCGGCAGCTCGTCGATGGAGTACCGCCGCAGCGCGGAGCCCACCCGCGTGATCCGCGGGTCCTGCCGCACCTTGAAGAGCAGCCCGTCGGCGTTCTGGTTGAGGGCGTCGAGCTCCGCCCGGTGCTCGGTCGCGTCCTCCCGCATGGTCCGGAACTTGAGCATGGTGAACTGCTCGCCGTACCGGCCGACCCGCCGCTGCCGGAACAGCGCCGGCCCCGCGCTGTCGAGCCTGACCACCAGCGCCACCACCAGCATCAGCGGGGCGAACACCAGCAGCAGCACGGCGGCCAGCAGTCGTTCCGCCAACTCCTTGGGCAGCCGCGGGATGTTGGACAGCCGGGGCGCCCGGACGTGCAGCAGGGGCACCCCGTTGTGCGGCCGCACCACCAGCCGCGAGGCGGCCACCTCGGCCGCCGCCGGCATCAGCAGGAAGTCGGCCCCCTCGGCCGCCGCGCTCCAGGAGAGCCGGATCAGCGCCGCGGCGTCGATCTCCGGGGCCGGAAGCACCACGACGACGCTGCTCCCGGTGGCGCCGATGGCGTCCGCCACCTCGGCGACGCCGCCCACACCGCCGACCACCGGAACGCCGAGCTCGGTGACCGCCGCGGCGTTGTGCGGATCGGTGAGGCAGGCCCCGGCCACGGTCAACTCCTGGGCTCCGCCCCGCCGCAGCACGGTCATCAGCTCGACCACGCTGCCGGATGGACCGACCAGGAGGGTCGGGTTCCGGTCCCGGCCGCGCCCCCACCGCCAGTGCAGCCGACGCCGGATCAGAAACCGCACCAGCAGGGCGATCCCGGCCGTCGGCGCCGCCGCCAGCATCATGTCGTGGAGCAGCCGGGAGTCGTGCAGCAGTGTCCAGTAGGCCAGCGCCGACAGCGCGGGCAGTGCGACGGCGCCGCGCAGCACCCGGCGGTACTCCTCGCTGCCGAGACCCAGCGCCGCCCGGTCGTAGGCCCGATAGCCGTACAGCACCGCGATCCAGGCCGGCGGCAGTCCCAGGACCACCGCCCAGCGGCCGTAGGCGGCGTGGATGGCGAGCGCGGCCAGCAGCGCGGCGGTTCCGTCCGCAGCCAGCAGGTGGAACCGGTAACTCCGCTCCCAGCGCCGGCGGCGGCTCCCCGCCCGCCCCTGTGCCACGGTGTGGCGCACATGCGTGACCGGCCCAACGGCCATGCCTTCCCCCCAGGGTGTTCGAAGTGCGCGAACCCCGTCGGCAGTTCCCCCCGCCGCCGGCCCCGCCCCATCGCACTCGCACATCTCGCACGTACCGCCCCGGCCGATGCGGACGGCATGTGTATGTTCTTCACACACCATCCACAGCAGGCGGGCGGCAACAATCTAGACCACGGAAGTCAATCGTGGGAACTACCGAGCGAAGTATTCGATGATGTGACGGAAGTCCGCGCGATACTGCTGCCGTGACGAGTATGGTGATTCCGGCGCACAACGAGGCACAGGTCATCGGACCGCTTCTTGATTCACTTCTGGCCGCTGACGGCCCGGGCGCCGAAATACCCGGCGACCCGGAGCCGCTGGAGATCGTGGTCGTGTGCAACGGCTGCACGGACGGAACAGCGCAGGTCGCAGCCGCCCGAGGGGCTCGGGTGCGGGTGGTGGAGATACCGGTTCCTTCCAAGCACGAGGCGCTCAGGGCGGGCGACGCGGAGGTGAAATCCTTTCCCCGGTTGTACGTGGACGCAGATGTCCTGCTGTCCCCCTCGGATGTCCGATCCCTGACGCAGGTTCTTTCCGATCATTCGCCCGCCGTTCTGGCCGTCGCGCCGGAACGTGATATTCCGTTGAACGGCTGCGGCTGGCCGGTGCGCGCGTATTACCGCGTGTGGCAGCGCCTGCCCGAGGTCCGGCGGGGCCTCTTCGGCCGCGGGGTCATCGCGGTCACGGAGGCCGGGCACGCGCGCCTCGCCGCGCTGCCCCCGCTGATGGCCGACGACCTCGCCGCCTCGCTGGCCTTCGCCCCGGAGGAGCGGCGGGTGGTGCCGGCGGCCCGCGTCCGGATCCAGCCACCGCGCACCTGGCGGGACCTGATCAACCGCCGGGTCCGCGCCGCCACCTCCACCGCGCAGTTGGAGCAGCTGGAGCAGTTGGAGCAGCGCACCGAAGCGCCCTCCGCGCGGACCCGGCCGGCGGACCTGTTCGCCCTGCTCCGCGCCGATCCGGCCCTCCTCCCCGGCGTCCTGGTCTTCCTCGCCGCCGCGGCGGTCGCCCGCCGCCGAGCCCGACAGCCCATCCGCAGCGGGGACTTCGGTACCTGGCTGCGGGACGAGAGCAGCCGTAGCCGGCGGGACCGGCTCCCGAACTGACGGAGGAACCCGTGGAGGCACAGCCCGTGGAGGCACAACCCATAAAGGCACAGCCCGTGGAGGCACAACCCATAAAGGCACGGCCCGTTCAGGAAGACCCCCGCCAGACCGGCCAACCCGCCGCGGCCCGGATCCAGCCCACCGCCCAGGTCGACCCGACCGCCCGCCTCGGCGAGGGCACCGCGATCTGGGATCTGGCCCAGATCCGCGAGCGGGCCACCCTCGGCCGGGGCTGCAATGTCGGCCGGGGCGCCTACGTCGGGCCCGGCGTCCGCATCGGACACCACGTCAAACTGCAGAACTACGCGCTGGTCTACGAGCCCGCCGAGCTCGGGGACGGCGTCTTCGTGGGCCCGGCCGCCGTCCTCACCAACGACCACCACCCCCGCGCGGTCTCCCCCGACGGGAGCCGCAAGGGCGAGGGCGACTGGCAGCCGGTGGCCGTCCTGGTCGGCGAGGGCGCCGCGCTGGGCGCGCGCTCGGTCTGCGTGGCCCCGGTGCGGGTGGGCCGCTGGGCACTGGTCGCCGCGGGCGCGGTGGTCACCCGGGACGTCCCGGACTTCGCACTGGTCGCGGGGGTGCCCGCACGCCGGATCGGCTGGGTCGGCCGGGCCGGCGTCCGCCTAGCGGAACTCCCCGGGGAGCCGGGCACCTGGCAGTGCCCGGCCACCGGCGCCCGCTATCACGAGCGGAACGGCGTACTGACGGAGGCGGGCGGGACCACCGACGGCTGAGCTCAGCGCAGCAGCGACGGCGAGGCCCCGCCCCGGGCGAGCAGCCGGGGCGCGCCCCGCCCGTCCGCCGGGACGGCCCACAGGTCGGTGCGGTCGGTGGTGCCCTGCCCCGGCAGGGCGTAGGCGATCGTCGCGTCGTCCAGCCACTCCGCCTGGTCGTCCACGCTCCGCCGCTCCGCGAGCGGGGTCTCCCGCAGGGTGCGCAGGTCGAGGACGTACTCGTGCCACAGCGAGGCCCCCGGCAGCACCCGCTTCTTGAACGCGATCCGGGTGCCGTCCGGCGACAGCGACGGGCATTCCACGTTCTCGGCGAGCGTCCTGACGGTCCGTCGGGAGAGCGAGCCGCGCACCAGGTAGGTCCGGTTCCGGGTGCCGAGGGTCGCGTAGAAGGTGTCGTCGTCGCGGGCGAAGGTCACGCCCCAGAAGTTGGCGTCCGCCGCGTGGTACGGCCTGCCGTCCAGCTCGATGCCGAACCCCTCCAGGCTCGGAGCCTGCCGGCCGGTCCTGGTGTCCAGGATGGACGTACGCGTGGAGAAGGCCCCCACGGCGTAGGAGTCGCCGGAGACGAAGACCGTCCAGGCGACGAGGTGCCCGCTCGGCGAGACCCGGGCCCGGCTGGGGATGCCGGAGTACGGCAGGCTGCGCCGCACCCGCAGCGCGGAGTCCAGGATCAGCACCCGGCCCCCGGACTGCAGCAGCCCCGTGTCCGCCCGGAGGCAGATCCCGGTGCCGGCCGCCGCGTAGAACCGCAGGCAGCGCAGCCCGGAGCCGGTGCGTACGGCCCCCGGGTCCGCGGCCGGCACGGAGACGATCTCGTCGCTGTGCGGGCCCGGCTCCATCGAGCGGAAGAACAGGCGGCCGGACCGGCCGAGCGTGACCCCGCCCTCCCGGACCACCGGGGCGCCCGGATCGGCCCGGTCCCGGCCCGCCGCCCGCGAGGCCGCGTGCACCACCAGCCCCGTGCCCACCCCCGCCAGCAGCAGTACCCCGACCGCCAGCACCAGCAGCCGGCCCCGCGCGCTCAACTCCGTAGGCGACCTCACGGCTCCCCGCCCCCTCCCCCTGCTTCCCCGTTCCCGTCGGCCTTCTCGACCCCGATCCCGCTCCCGCGCCCGGCCCCGTTCCCGCTCCCGAGCCCAGCCCCGTTCCCGCTCCCCTTCCCGCGCCCGTCTCCGCGCAGCACCACCC
Source organism: Phaeacidiphilus oryzae TH49 (assembly GCF_000744815.1). Lineage (NCBI taxonomy): Bacteria > Bacillati > Actinomycetota > Actinomycetes > Kitasatosporales > Streptomycetaceae > Phaeacidiphilus > Phaeacidiphilus oryzae. Next base: position 102,757 of record NZ_JQMQ01000004.1, on the reverse strand, counting down.
CCGCAACGGCCGCACAGACCGCCAGGCCGATCGCCGAGACTCCCAGCGCGACACCGTCCCCCCAGGCCGTCCAGAGCGCACCGAAGCCCAGCGAGCAGCCGAACCGGGCCAGCGCCTGCCCGCTTCCGACCAGCGCCAGCCCACTGGCCCGCAGCCGCTCCGGGGCCACGTCCGCGACCGCCGCGGGGAGCACCCCGTCGGTGGCGGCGTAGAACCCGCCGTGCAGCGCCAGTACCAGCGCGGGCAGCACCGGCCGGGCCAGGCCGGCGCCCGTGCCGCCGGGCGCCCACAGCAGCAGCCCGTACGCGCACAGCAGTCCGGCGTGCCCGGCGAGGAACACCCCCCGGCGCCCCCACCGGTCCGCCAGCGCCCCGAAGGGCATCGCGAGCAGCAGGAAGACCGCCGCAGTGCCGAGCGGGAGGAGGGTGAACCACTGCTGGCCGATCCCGGTCCTGCGCTGCAGCAGCAGATACACGAAGGCGTCGCTCACCGTGGTCAGCCCCAGCAGCGCCGCGCAGACCGCCAGCGCCCGCAGCCGCCGGACCCTCAACAGCCCTGGCACATCCCGCAGTTGAATGCGCTCACCCGGCCCCGGGGCCGCCCCGCCGCGGCTCCGGCCCGGGACGAAGAGCACCAGCACCAGCACGCCCAGCACGGCGACACAGCCGCTCACCCCGAAGACCGCGTCATAGCCCCCGGTCGCGGCCCGCAGGATCAGAAAGGCGGACAGCGGGCCGAGGAGCGCGCCCGTGGTGTCCATCGCGCGGTGCAGCCCGAAGGCCCGCCCCCGGCGCTCGGGCGGCACGGAGAGCGAGATCAGCGCGTCCCGGGGAGCGGTGCGCAGCCCCTTTCCGGTGCGTTCCAGGGCCAGCACGGCCCCGATCGGGCCGAGGCTGTGCACCAGCAGGAGCAGCGGCTTGCAGAGCGCGGAGAGCCCGTACCCGACCCCGGCCACCAGCTTGTGGCTGCGCACCCGGTCGGCGAGGTGACCGCCCGTCAACTGCACCAGTGCGCCGACCCCGTTGTACACCCCGTCCAGCACACCGAACCCGAGCGGACTCACTCCCAGCCCGACGACCAGGTACAGCGGAAGAACGGCGGTCACCATCTCCGAGGAGACATCGGTGACCAGACTGACCGCGCCCAGCGCGAACACGGTCGCAGCGCCGCTGCCCAGCGCCCCCCGCCGCTCGCGTCCGCCCCCACCCGGCAGCCCGGGCCCCCGGGCCGCCGCCCGGTCTGCGAGATACACGGCCGAACCTCCACTCACCGCCCCACCCGCCCCCCCGGCGGGCACCGGCCGACCGAACCCACGCAGTCCCCCCGACCACGCCGCACCACTCTAATCCCCGCCCTCCCTCCCCGAACGAGCTTGCCGAAGAATCCAGCGGCGAAGAATCCGGCGGCGAAGAATCCAGCGGCCAGGAACCCCGGCCACCCCGGAGTCGCGGTGCCTCCTGGCCGCGAGCCCGCGATCTTGTCTTCGGCGGCGGCTTCGAGTAGAACCGAACGGGGTTCCAGTATCTCCGCCGGGCCCCTCGCCCTCCCTCCCCGCGAGAAGGAGCGTCAGACCCCATGTCCGACACCACCGCCGTGGGCCCCGCCGCCAAGGGCCCGGCCCCCGTGGACGTCAGCATCCCCAGGCCGCCCGTCTTCGACTCGATCGAGGCGGAACGGCGCTACCGCAAGGAGCAACTCGCCGCCGGCTTCCGGCTGTTCGGCAGGTTCGGCTTCTCCGAGGGGGTCGCGGGCCACATCACCGCGCGCGATCCGGAGAACCCCCGGTGGTTCTGGGTGAACCCGTTCGGGATGAGCTTCAGCCAGATCAAGGCCTCGGACCTGATCCTGGTCGACCACGAGGGCAATCTGCTGCACGGCGACCGCCCGGTGAACCGGGCCGCCTTCGTCATCCACTCCCAGGTGCACGCGGCCCGCCCGGACGCGATCGCCGCCGCCCACGCCCACTCCGTCCACGGAAAGGCCTTCTCCAGCCTCGGCATCCTGCTGGACCCGCTCACCCAGGACGCCTGCGCCTTCTTCGAGGACCACTCCCTCTACAGCGACTACCGAGGCGTCGTCAACGACCTGGAGGAGGGCCGGCGGATCGGGGCGGCGCTCGGCGGCAACAAGGCCGTGATCCTCCAGAACCACGGCCTGCTGACGGTCGGCCACTCCGTCGCCGAGGCGGTCTGGTGGTTCGTCACCATGGAACGCTCCTGCCAGGCCCAGCTGCTGGCGATGGCCGCCGGTACGCCGAAGTCGATCGACCGGGAGACCGCGCTGATCACCCGGGGCCAGGTCGGCACCCACCAGGCAGGCTGGTTCCAGGCCCAACCGCTCTGGGACCAGATAACCGCGTCGGACCCCGACCTCTTCGACTGATCCCCGCGCCGGATCCGCGTCCGCACCTTCCGATCACCCGGCCTAGCCTGGAGGGGTGAGCACCCAGAGCGACATCCGCGAGTTCCTCGCCTCCCGCCGCGCCCGGATCAGCCCCCAGCAGGCCGGGCTGCCCGCCTACGGCGGCAACCGGCGCGTCCCCGGACTGCGCCGCGAGGAGGTCGCCCTGCTCGCCGGCGTCAGCATCGACTACTACATCCGCCTGGAGCGCGGCCGGCTCGCCGGTGCCTCCGAGGAGGTGCTGGACGCCGTCGCCAACGCCCTCCAGCTCGACGACGCCGAGCGCGCCCACCTCTACGACCTGGCCCGCGCCGCCGCCCGCCGCCCCACCCGGCGCCCGCGGCAGCCCGGCCCCGTCCCGGACAGCGTCCTGCGGGTCCTGGCGTCCATGACGGATTCCCCCGCCTTCATCCGCAACGGCCGGCTGGACGTCCTGGCCACCAACGAGCTCGGCCGCGCCCTCTACGAGCCGCTCTTCCCGAGCCCCGACGCGACGACCACGAACCTGGCCCGCGCCCAGTTCCTCACCCCGGAGGGCCGCGACTTCTACCCGGAGTGGGAGACCGCCGTCCACACCACCGTCTCCCTGCTCCGCACCGAGGCGGGGCGGGCCCCGCAGGACGCCGAACTGGCCGGCCTGATCGGCGAGTTGGTCACCCGCAGCGAGGAGTTCCGGATCGCCTGGGCCAAGCACGACGTGCGGCTCCACCACACCGGCCGCAAGTCCTTCCGGCACCCCGCCGTCGGCGAGCTCACCCTCGACTTCGACGCCATGGAGCTGCCCGCCCAGCCCGGCCTCACCCTGACCGCCTACAGCGCGGCCCCCGGCGCCCCGGAGCACGACTCCCTCCGCCTCCTCACCGCATGGGCCGCCACCCAGCGGGCCGAACGGGCCGGAGAGCGAGGGGATGCGACCGCCCCGGAGCGGTGAGCGCGCCCACCCGCGCCGGGCTCAGCGCGCCCGGGCGCGCAGGGTGACGAAGAGAACGGCCCCGGCCACCGCCACCGCGACGCCGGCCGCGAGCCAGGGCCACGGGCTCCACTCGTCCAGGCAGTCGGTCCCGCCCGCGGTCGCGGTGCAGACCGTCCCCGGCCCGCCGCGGTTCAGATAGGCGACATAGAGGAGCGCGAGCCCCGCCCCGGAGAGGGCGCCGGGCGCACCGGCGGTCGCCCGCCGCCACAGCAGCAGCGCCGTGCCGAGCGCCGCGAGCGGCAGGACGAGAAGCCCGATCGAGAGGACCCCCAGCAGCCCGGTCACCCATGCCGCCCCGACCACCACCCAGGCCGCGAACTGCGGCCAGCCCCGCAGACGATCCCGCATCACCACCACACCCCCAGGAGGAACGGCCGGCGCGCTCACTCTGGCACAGCCCCCGCCCCAGGTCCATCGTCATCGCGACGGCCGGCCCGCCGCTCAGCCGCCGCTCAGCCGCCGCTCCCGCCGCCGTCCCCGCCGCCGCCGAGGACGCTCTCCAGGTCGTAGCCGACCGGCTCCTCCAGCTGGGCATAGGTGCAGCTCTGCGGGTCCCGGTCGGGCCGCCAGCGCCGGAAGCGGGTGGTGTGCCGGAAGCGGTCGCCCTGCATGTGGTCGTAGGCGACCTCGCAGACCCGCTCGGGCCGCAGCGGAGTCCACTCCAGGTTGCGGTCGCCGGTCCAGCGGCTCGGCCCGCCGGGCAGCCGGTCGCCGGCGTGGGCCTCCTCGTTGCGCCAGTCGGACCACGGGTGGCCGCTCGGATCGGTCATCCGCAGCGGCGCCAGCTCCGCCATCAGCTCCCGGCGGCGGCTCATCGGGAACGCGGCGCACACCCCCACGTGCTGGAGCCGGCCGTCCGCGTCGTACAGCCCGAGCAGCAGGGAGCCGATCACCGGTCCGCTCTTGTGCTCGCGGTAGCCGGCGAGGACGCAGTCGGCGGTCCGCTCGTGCTTGATCTTGACCATCAGCCGCTGGTCGGGGCGGTAGGGCAGATCCAGCGCCTTGGCCACGATCCCGTCCAGACCGGCGCCCTCGAAGCGGTCGAACCAGTCCTCGGCCACCGAGCGGTCGGTGGTCACCGGCCCCAGGTGGACCGGTGGTTCGACGCCGGCCAGGGCCTCCTCCAGCTGGGCCCGGCGTTCGGCCATCGGGGTGTCCAGCAGCGCCGCGTCCCCCAGGGCCAGCAGGTCGAAGGCGACGAAGGAGGCCGGGGTCCGCTCGGCCAGCAGTCGCACCCGCGACGCCGCGGGGTGGATCCGCTCCTGGAGGGCGTCGAAGTCGAGCCGCTCCCCCAGGGCGATGATGATCTCGCCGTCCAGCACGCAGCGCTGCGGCAGCCGGTCCAGCAGCGCGGCCTCCAGCTCGGGGAAGTAGCGGTTGAGCGGCTTGCCGTTGCGGCTGCCGATCACGATCTCCGGCCCGTCCCGGTGGACGATCGCCCGGAAACCGTCCCACTTGGCCTCGTACTGCATGCCGGGCGGGATCCGTGCCGCGGTCTTGGCCAGCATCGGCTTCACGGGTGGCATCACGGGAAGGTCCATGATCCGAGTGTCGGACGGGACGCGGCGACCCGCCTCCGGCGGTCCATCGAAGGCGGGGTTCCGGTCGCGGCCCTAGCGTGAGGACATGGCAGACGCCCTTGAGCTGCAGGCCGGTGCGCGGACCGTTCGGCTGACCCACCCGGACAAGGTGTACTTCCCCGAGCGCGGCCTGACCAAGCTGGACATCGCCCGCTACTACCTGGCGGTCGCGGACGGCGCGCTGCGCGCCCTGCGGGATCGCCCCACCACGTTGCAGCGCTTCCCGGAGGGGATCGCCGGCGAGTCCTTCTACCAGAAGCGCGCGCCCAAGGACCTGCCGGAGTGGATCCCGACCGCGCGGATCGGCTTCCCCAGCGGCCGGCACGCCGACGAGATGTGCCCGACCGAGCCGGCGGCCCTGCTGTGGGCGGCCAACCGCGGCTGCCTGACCTTCCACCCCTGGCCGGTCCGCCGGGAGGACACCGACCATCCGGACGAGCTGCGGATCGACCTCGACCCGCAGCCCGGCACCGGCTTCGCCGAGGCCGTCAGCGCTGCGGGCGAGCTGCACGGTGTGCTGACCGAGCTCGGCCTGCGGGGCTGGCCCAAGACGTCCGGTGGCCGCGGCCTCCACGTCTTCGTGCCGATCACCCCGGACTGGACCTTCGTGCAGGTCCGGCGGGCGGCCATCGCCATCGGCCGCGAGCTGGAGCGCCGGCGCCCGAACGAGGTCACCACCGCGTGGTGGAAGGAGGAGCGCGGCCGGAGGATCTTCGTCGACTACAACCAGACCGCGCGGGACCGCACCATCGCGTCCGCCTACTCGGTGCGGCCCTTCCCCGACGCGCCCGTCTCGGCCCCGCTGCGCTGGGAGGAGCTGGAGCGGGTGGAGCCCGCCGACTTCACCGTCCTCACCATGCCGGACCGCTACGCCGAGCTCGGCGACGTCCACGCCGACATGGACCGGCAGCCGGGCGACCTGACCGCCGCGCTGGAGCTGGCCGCCCGCGACGAGGCCGAGCACGGGCTCGGCGATCTCCCGTATCCGCCGGAGCACCCCAAGATGCCGGGCGAGCCGCTGCGGGTGCAGCCCAGCCGCGCGGCCAAGCCGGCCGGAAGGCGGGACGGCTGATGGACCCGCGGCAGGCGCTGGACCGGATCGCCTTCCTGCTGGAGCGCGCCGCCGGGGACGCCCACCGGGTCCGCGCCTTCCGCCGGGCCTCGGCCGCGCTCGCCGCCCTCGGCCCGGAGGAGGTGAGGCGCCTGGCCTCCTCGGGACGGCTCACCGACCTGCCGGGGGTGGGGGCCAAGACCGCCAAGGTGGTCCAGGAGGCTCTGGCCGGTGAGACCCCGGGCTATCTGGCCGACCTGGAGGAGCGGTACGGGGACGCGGCCGGGGCTGCGGCCGGGGACCGCCCGGGCGCGGCGCTGCGGGCCGCCCTCCTGGGCGACTGCCATGTCCACTCGGACTGGTCGGACGGCGGCAGCCCGATCGAGGAGATGGCCCGCGCCGCCGAGGGCCTCGGGCACCGCTGGATGGTGCTCACCGACCACTCCCCGCGGCTGAAGGTGGCCCGCGGGCTCTCCCCGGACCGGCTCCGCGCCCAGCTTGAGGTGGTGGCCGAGCTCAACGCCCGGGCCGCGGCCGCCGGATCGGAGTTCCGCATCCTCACCGGGATCGAGTGCGACATCCTCGCCGACGGTTCCCTCGATCAGGAGGACGCACTGCTGCGCCGGCTGGACGTGGTGGTCGCCTCGGCGCATTCGTTGCTCCGGATGGAGCGGGAGGGGATGACCCGCCGTCTGGTGGCGGCCGCCGCCGACCCCCGGGTGAACGTGCTGGGGCACTGCACCGGCCGGCTGCTGGGCGGCCGGCGGGTCCGGCCGCCGTCCGAGTTCGACTTCGCGGAGGTGGCCGCGGCCTGCGCGGAGCACGGCACCGCACTGGAGATCAACTCCGCCCCGGACCGCCTGGACCCGCCCCGCGCCCTCCTCCGCGAGGCGGCCGCGGTTCCCGGGCTGCGCTTCTCCATCGACAGCGACGCCCACGCGCCCGGCCAGCTGGACTGGCAGATCAACGGCTGCGCCCGGGCCGAGGAGTGCGGGATCACCGCGGACCGCGTCGTCACCACCTGGCCGGCGGACCGGCTGCTGGGCTGGGCGGCCGAGGGCCGGGACTGACCCGGGCCGCTCGGGAGGGCGCACCCGCCGCTAGGCGTGGCAGGCGGGCAGGCCCCCGTGGAGCTCCACCATCTCGGCGAAGAGCCGGTCCACCGGGGCCCGGGACGGACCGCCGGCGCCTCCCGGGGGGCCGGACAGGTCCTCGTAGGCGCGGTGGAGGTTGGGGACGAGGCGTTCGCCGTCCAGGAGGGCGGCGAAGTCGGCCGGATCGGCCCGGCGGGCGGCGGCCAGCGGCGGCAGCCCGGCGGCGAGGCCGGCCCGCGCGGTGTCCGTCAGCCAGTCCAGGTAGCGCTCGGTCTCGTCGAGGAGTTCCGGCCCGCCCACCGGCCCGTGGCCCGGGACGACGGTCAGCGGGTCGAGGGAGCGCAGCTCGCCCACGGCGGCCCGGAGGCCGCTCACCGAGCCGGTGAGGACGAACGGGGTCACCCCCGACATCACCAGGTCACCGGTGAAGAGCACCCGCTCCCGGGGCAGCCAGACGACGGTGTCGCAACCGCTGTGGGCGGGCCCGAAGGAGTGGAGTTCGGCCTGGTGCCGGCCGAGCCGCAGGGTGATTGGCCCGGTGAAGGTCAGCTGGGGCAGGACCAGCTCCACCCGGCCCCACTCCACCTCCGGCCACAGCCCGGTGAGGTGGAGTCCGACCGCCTCGGCCTCCTGGCGGGTCCGCTCGTGGCCGGCCACCAGCGCCTCGGGGAAGGCCGCGTTGCCGAAGGTGTGGTCGCCGTGGGCGTGGGTGTTGACGAGCAGCGCCGGCGGCACCCCGCCGGTGGCGTCGAGGACGAGCCGGCGCAGCAGCCCGGCCCTGGCCTCGGTGGCGGCGGTGTCGATGAGCACCGGGCCGGTCTCGGCGGCGATCAGTCCCGCGTTGTTCAGGCACCAGCCCCCGTCCGGCTGGAGGAACGCGTGCACCCCGTCGGCTACCTCCGCCAGCCGGGGTTCCCCGGTGAATGTGCGCATGCGGCGACCCTGGCGTTCTCCACTCGATCCCCGCTCAAGCGCGCATCGAGCCGGTGCGGTCCAAGGACGCCCGAGGACCGCGGAAAGTTCCCGGAAAAAATGTCTTGGAATTGAAATAAACCGAGAGGCGAATCGGAATGAAAAATTCCGGTTAACGCATCGGACAATCCCGGCAAGTCGCTTTGAATCGCGCACATGCGACCCATCCGCCCCGGGGTTTGCAAAGCGACCGGCTTCGGGTAGCGTTCACAACCAGAGTGCAGCACACCACGGGGAGATCAGGAATGATCAGCGACCAGATCAGGATCAGCCTTCTCGGACCATTAGAAATAACTCCCCCGCTCGGCAGACCCGCAGAAGATCCGCCCTTCCAGGTGACCGCGGTGAAACTTCGCCAGGTCCTCGCCATGCTCGCCGTGAACGCCAATACGATGGTCAGCACCGAGCAGTTGATAGACGAACTCTGGCCCTATGGTCCGCCGCGTACCGTGAAGACAATCGTGCAGACCTATGTATATCAGCTGCGCAAGCTTTTCCGGCGCACTTTCCACGGCCCGCAGCGTCCCCAGCCGCTCACCACCCGGCCGGGCGGCTACCTCCTCGCGGTCCCGCGTGACAACGTTGACGTGTTCACCTTTCAGCGCCTTCTGGAACAGGGGCGGAGCAGTCTGGACCAGGGCGAGCCGGCGGTCGCCGCCGAGCAGCTCCGGGCCTCCCTGGAGCTGTGGCGCGGCCCGCTCCCGGCGGACATCGTCCACGGCCCCTTCCTGCAGGGCCTCTCCGTCTTCCTTGAGGAGCAGCGGCTGGAGGCGGTCTCGCTGCGGATCGAGGCCGACCTCGCCAACAACCGCCACCGCGAGCTGGTCGGCGAGCTCCGGGCGCTGGTGGCCACCCACCACCTCCACGAGTCCTTCCACGTCCGGCTGATGCAGGCGCTGCACCGCTCCGGCCGGCGCAGCGAGGCGCTGAACGTGTACCACCAGCTGCGCCGGGTGCTGGACGAGGAACTCGGCCTCGAGCCCTCTCCCGAGGCCAGGCGGATTCACCAGGAGATCCTGGTCAGCAGTTAGCCGGCCTCGAGTCCGCCTGGAGAGCCGCGGGGACACTGGAAAAGCGCCCGAAGCGCGATTCCGCGATCCCGTGGCCGCACGGAAAGTCCCGAGGAGAGAGAATGATGACGAGCGCACTGCGTCTGGCGATCCTGGTCTCCTGTTCCTCGACCAGCAGGACCGGGGCCGCGATCGCCGACTGGTTCCAGCGGACCGCGGCCGACGCGAGCCCATTCGAGGTGGACAGGATCGATCTCTCGGATTGGCAGCTCCCGCCGGTTCCGGAACTGTCCCCGGCACCCCCGGTACGGGAGACCGCGGAACTCCTGGGCGCCCGGCTCGACCGCGCGGACGCCTTCGTCGTCGTGACTCCGGAATACAACCACAGTTTCCCCGCCCTGCTGAAAATCGCCATCGACTGGAATCATCGGCAATGGCAGGCGAAGCCGGTGGCCTTCGTGACCTACGGCGGGCGGTCGGGCGGCATCCGCGCGGCCGAGCAGCTCCGGCAGGTCTTCGCCGAGCTCCACGCGGTCTCGATGCGGGACGGGCTGAGCTTCCACGGCCCGCGGGACCGCTTCGGCCCGGACGGCAGCCCGGCGGACGCAGCGGGCTGCCGCACCGCCGCCAAGCTGATGCTCGACCAGCTCGCCTGGTGGGCCCGCGCGCTCGCGGACGCCCGGGCGAGGCAGCCGTACGCGGGATGAGGGAGCCGCACGGGGGTGAGGGCACCGGCGCGGGATGAGGGCGCCGGCCCGCCCCAGGACACGCCACCGACCCCCTGGCCCGAGCCGGCGACGACCGGCTCGGGCCAGGGGGTCGGATCGTGTGCCGCGGGCGCTCAGGCCGCCTCGGCCAGCAGCGGGTCGGCGAACAGCCCCGCGAGCCCCTCGGCGATCTCGTCGGCCTGGGCGAGGGTGAGCCGCACGTCTCCGTCGAAGAGCCCGTCCGCCGCCCAGTACCCCCGCCGCAGGCTCACCGCGTACGGATTGACCGGCACCTCGGGCCCCGGGCGGTCGGCGAGGTTGCGGGCCGCCCGGTGGAAGAGCCCCACCGCCATCGCCTCGGCCACCTCCACATTGCGCGCGATGGCCGCCCTGAGCTCCTCGTCGGTGTACTTCCCGACCAGCGCGGTGGCGCTGTCCCGGACCGCCTTGGCGGTGGCGTGGGCGGGGCCGGGCCGGGGGCGGCCGCCCGCTCCAGCAGGTTCCAGTCCCGGAAGAGCTGCTGCACCCGGTCGTTGAGGGCGTACAGCTTCTCCAGGTCCGGCCGGACGGTCCGGAGGAAGTCGTGGTCGAACCGGTTCTGCACGAAGAGCAGCACGATGCCGAAGTGGTTGAGCGTCCGGTCCCAGCCCAGCTTGGGCACCATGACGACCGGGTTGCCGAAGGCCGGGTAGTGGTCCTCCACCTTGGCCAGCACGAACTCGAAGGTCCGCAGGTGGAAGTCGTTGTAGAAGTCCAGCCGTTCGGCGATGTCCTCCCCGGCCAGGTCGCGGGTGACCAGGTCGGTGGTGGCGGTGTTGCCGTAGCCGATCAGGTCCGAGCCCGGCGAGTAGAAGGCGTCCGCGAACGCGCCCGCCTCGCCGACCAGGGCCCAGCGGTCCGGCGAGTAGACCCGCTCGACGCCGAAGGCGAAGTCGCGGACGCTGAGGAAGTCCGCGACGTCCCCGGTCCGCCCGGCCACCGCCTCGGCCAGCTGCGGTTCGTGCCGGCGCAGCCAGTCCAGCGCCCGGTCGAAGTCGCTGATCTCCTGGTAGGGGTGGAGGCGGGGGTCGGCGCAGATGCCGATGCTGATGTGGTCCGAGCCGAGGGGGATGAGCCAGACCCAGTACCCGTCCCCCATCAGGTGGTTGGTGCTGAACTGCCGGATGCCGGGCCGGCGCATCCGGGACAGCCACTCCGGGTTGTCCGCGCCCCACTCCTCCAGGTCGATGCCGCCGGCCAGCCGGAACCAGGAGGCGTTGATGGTGTGGGCGACCTCCCGGCCGATGCCCAGGCGGCGCTTGACCACCCCGGCCCTGCCGGCGGCGTCCACCAGCCAGCGGGCCTCCAGGCCGTGCTCCCGGCCGCCCTGGGCGTAGGTGATCGAGTGGCCTCCGCCGGGCCGCAGTTCGACCTCCCGCACCTCGCAGCCCTGCCGCAGGTCGGCGCCCAGGTCGAGGGCGGTGCGGGTGAGCTCGTTCTCGAACCGGCCGCGGTCGATCTGGTAGTTGACGTGCACCGGGAAGTCGACCGAGCCCAGCTCGATGCGGTGGGTGAGGTCGCGGTTGTCCCCCGCGGGCTGGAAGAACCGCAGCCCGTTCTTCTGCAGATGGCAGGCGTCCAGGTGGTCCTTCATCCCGACCACCTCGGCCAGGTAGTGCGCCCCTGTGGGCACGGTCGACTCGCCGACCTTGAACGCGGCCTCGGGGGCGAGCCCGGAGCGCTTGTCCAGGACGACCACCTCGGTGCCGGGGCGCGCCCTGCGGAGCTGGATGGCGAGGGTCAGGCCGGCGAGGCCGCCGCCGAGGACGGCCACATCGCAGCTGTGCCGGTCGAGCATTCTTCCTCCCAGAGGGATGACAGGGTCAGAGGGACAGCGATGCCGGTTCCGCCGGGTCCCCGGTCCGCTCCGGGGGACGACGGCTCTCCGGCGGCCGGTGCCGGACGAAAAGGCCGGTGGCGGCGGTGGTCGCCAGGGCCATCAGCACCATGAGGGTGTAGAGCCGGTCGTCCAGGACGCCCAGCGCGGCGCCCACCTGGAGGACGATCAGCTCGGTGAGGCCGCGCATGTTCATCAGCGCGCCCAGCCGCCCGGCCTCCCGCCAGCCCAGGCCGGTGAGCCGGGCCGGGAGCACGGCCCCCAGCAGCTTCCCGGCGCAGGCCACCGCGGTGATCGCGGCCCCCGCCAGCAGGTCGCCGCCGCTCAGCGAGCGGATGTCCACCGAGAGGCCGACCTGGATGAAGAAGACCGGCAGCAGCAGCCGGCTGACCTGCTCCAGCGGCACCCGTACCTGCCGGATGAGCGGCTCCAGCGGCTCGCGCGGCATCACGCAGCCGAAGAGGAAGGCGCCGAAGATGGCGTGGATCCCCAGCCAGGAGGTGGCGGCGGCGGAGAGGAGCACCCCCGCCGCGACCGGCGCGGCCAGGGCCGCCTGCCGTGGCCGCCCGTCCCACCGCCGGACGAGGGCCCGCAGGGCCGGCCGGACCGCGAGGAGGACGACCAGCAGATAGCCGGCCAGCTCCGCGGCGGTCCGCAGCAGCCCGGCCGGACCCGCCGCCTGGGCCACCGCCACCACCGCGGCCAGCAGCAGCCAGGACAGGGCGTCGCAGACCGCCGCACTGGCCAGGGCCAGTCCGCCGACCCTGGTCCCGCCGAGCCCCGAGTCCACCAGGAACCGGGCCAGCACCGGGAAGGCGGTGATGGACACCGCCGTCCCGACGTACAGCACGAAGGCGGTCCGCCCGACGTGCTGCCCGCCGACCCGGTCGTGCTGCCCGTACAGCGCCAGTGCCAGCGCGACCCCGCCGGCGAACGGCAGTGCCAGCGAGGAGAGCGACACCGACAGGACGGTCCCCCGCAGCCGCCCGCGCAGCATGTCCCGGTTGAACTCCCAGCCGATCAGGAACATGAAGAGCAGAATGCCGAGCTGGGAGAGGACGGAGAGGAAGGGGCGTCCCGCCTCCGGGAAGAGGCGGCTGCTCAGGTGTCCGGGCAGCAGCCCCAGCAGGCTGGGGCCGAGGGCGACGCCGGCCAGCAGCTCGGCCACCACGGGCGGCTGCCGCACCCGTCTGGCCAGCCCGGCGAGGAGCACGCCCGCCAGGAGGATGACCGCGACGTCGGCGATCACCACGGTCGTGGTCCAGTCCAGCTGACGGGCATTCATCTCCGCTCCCGGTCCGGGTCAGTGGAGGCTCTCGGCCGCGAAGGCGCCGGCCTTGGCCAGGGTGGCCCGGGTGTTGCCGCCGAGGGCCGCGCGCAGGTGCTCGCGGACCTCGTCCAGGCCGCGCTCCCCGCCCAGCGCCTCGCGGGCGGCGGCGGGGTCGATCGCCACGGTGTGGGTCGCGGTGACCCGGGCGCCGGCGTCCACCGCGGTGAACGTCCAGCGGCCGCTGTGGCCGAGCAGCATGGTGGGCGGCAGCAGCTGCTTGTAGGCGATCTCCGAGGGGCCCCGGCAGATCCGGACGGACCTGGTGGTGTGCGCGGCGCCGTCGCCGGTGACGGTGTCCATCTCCATCCGCTGCACCCCGGCGGCGTCCTCGACGAGGTCGACCCTGGCCACATGGGGCAGCCGGCCCGGCCACAGGTCGCTGCGCCGGATGAACTCGTATGCCTCCTCGGGGGAGCCCTTGACCAGCACGGTGTCCGAGAAGGTGTCGACCACCCGGTCGACGGGGTGGCCGAGCTCGGCGATCCGCCCCAGCGCGGCCAGCTCCTCGGCGCTGTTGCGGTCCACCGCCGCCCTGATCGTCGCCTCGGCCCCGGCGTCCGCCACCGAGAAGGCGTGGTCGAGCCGTACCTCGGTGCGGCCGTCCCGCAGGGGCTGCAGGGACCACCGGCCGGCCATCGCGGTGATCGGCGGATGGGTGCGCTCCTGCCGGAACTCCACCGTGCGGGCCACCGGATCGAGCTCCCGCCGGGAGATCCAGGTGTTCACCTCTCCGCCGACCACCGCCCACAGCTGGAACCGCTCGGAGCGCTCGGAGCGCGCCAGGTGCCGTACGTCCACGGTCGGGCCGAAGACCACCGGCCAGAGGGTCACGTCGGCGATGATCCGGTAGATGTCCTCGGCCGGTGCCGCCACCAGCCGGGTGTGGGTCATCGAGATGGGCATGGTCAGGCCGCGATCCGCTCGTTGACCAGCTTCAGCAGCTCGGCGGGCGTGCCGACCTCGGTGATCAGCTCGTCCGGGATGTCCACCCCGTGGTCCAGCTTCAGCCGGGCCGCGGTCTCGATCAGGGCCAGCGAGTCGTAGCCGAGGTCCTCGAAGGAGAGGTCGGCGATCTCGCCGTGCAGCGCCTCGTTGTCCTCCCCGCCCGCGCAGGCGATCAGTATTCCGCGCAGCTGGTCGATGTCCATGCCGTCACCCTTCCGCTCGCTCGTCGTCCGGTTGCCGCTCACAGTCGCTCTCCTCCTCCGCCGGGCCGCGCGCCCTTGAGGACTACGGCCGAGTTGAAGCCCCAGCGCCCCCGGGCCAGCACCAGGGCGGTCTCCACCCGGGCCTCCCGCGGCTCGCCGGTCACCAGGTCGATCCCGTACGCGTCGGGTACCGAGGCGGTGCCGAAGGTCGGCGGGATCACCCGCTCCCGCATGCTCATCAGGGCGCACACCACGTCCAGCGGCCCGCCGCCGGAGAACAGCCGGCCGGTGAGCGCCTTGGGCGCGGTGACCGGCACCCGCCGGTTCCCGAAGACCTCCCGGATCGCCTGGGCCTCGGCCCGGTCCAGCTCGGGGACGCCGGCCGCGTCGGCGTAGACCACGTCCACCTCCTCCGCCGCGACCCCGGCGTCCGCCAGGGCGAGTTCGGCGGCCCGGCGGAGCCCCGGCGGGCGCCCGCTGTCCGGCGGGGGGTCGAAGGTGGCGGCGTACCCGGCGAGTTCGCCGTAGCCGGTGGCGCCCCGGGCGCGGGCCGCCGCGGCGTCCTCCAGTACGCAGATCGCGCCCCCCTCACCGGGGACGTAGCCGCCGGCCCGGCCGTCGAAGGGCCGGTACGCGGTGCGGGGGTCGGGGTCGGTGCTGACCCGGCCGCTGGAGAGGTGGGAGACCCAGCCCCAGGGGTCGAGGGCCGAGTCCACACCGCCGGCCACCATCACCGGCGTGCCGGCCCGGAGGCCGCGCCGGGCCTGGCCGAGCGCGTCGAGCCCCCCGGCCTGCTCCGCGACCAGCGCGCAGCCCGGGCCCCGCATCCCGTGCCGGATGGAGATCTGGCCGGTGTTGACCGCGTAGAACCAGGCGAACGACTCGTAGGCGCTGACGTGCTGGGAGCCGCGCGACCACAGCTTGTTGAACTCGCGGTGGGTGAACGCGAAGCCGCCGGAGGCGTTGGCGGTCACCACGCCCATGTCGTAGTCGGTGGTGGCCTCGGTGTCCAGCTCGGCGTCCTCGATCGCGGCCTGTGCGGCGATCAGTGCCATCCTGGTGGACACGTCGGTCTGCGGCAGCAGCCGGCTGGGCAGGTACTGCGCCGCCTCCAGGGCGACCTGCCCGGCCAGCCGGGCGGGCAGCCCCGCGGTGTCGAAGCGGTCGAGCTCGCCGATGCCACCCCGGCCGGACAGTGTCGCGGCCCAGAACTCCTTGACGCCCACACCGTTCGGCGCGACCACGCCCACACCGGTGATCACACTCATGCCGCCCGCTCCTTCACCCTGCCGAGCACCATCGCGCTCTGGAAGCCTCCGAAGCCGCTGCCGACCGTCAGCACGGTGTCGGTGCGGTGCTCCCTGGCCTCCCTCGGCACATAGTCCAGATCGCACTCGGGGTCCCTGACCTGATGGTTGGCGGTCGGCGGCACGAGCTGCCGCTCGATCGCCAGCAGCGAGGCGGCGATCTCCACCGAGCCGATCGCCCCCAGCGAGTGGCCGACCATGGACTTGATCGAGCTGACCGGGGTGCGGTAGGCGTGCTCGCCCAGGCTGCGCTTGAAGGCCGCGGTCTCGTGCCGGTCGTTCTGCTTGGTGCCGGAGCCGTGGGCGTTGACGTAGTCCACCGCGGTGGGGTCCAGCCTGGCCTGGTCCAGGGCGGCCCTGATCGCCTCGGTCATCTCCCGGCCGTCCGCCTTGAGGCCGGTCATGTGGTAGGCGTTGCAGCGGGTGGCGTACCCGCCGATCTCGGCGTAGACATGCGCCCCCCGCCGCTGGGCGGCCGCCAGGTCCTCCAGGACGAACATCGCCGCGCCCTCGGCCAGGACGAAGCCGTTGCGGGTGCCGTCGAAGGGCCGGGAGGCGTGCTCCGGGTCGTCGTTGTAGGTCGTGGTGGCCTTGATCGCGTCGAAGCTGGCCACCACGATCGGGGTGATCGGGGTGTCCGCGGCGCCCGCCACCATGACGTCCGCGCTGCCCTCCCGGATCAGCGCGGCGGCGTGGCCGACCGAGTCCAGCCCCGAGGTGCAGCCGTTGGACACCATCGCCACCGGCCCCTCGGCGCCGACCGCCCAGGCGATCTCGGCCGGCATGATGCTGGGGATCATGTAGTCGAACATGTGCGGGGAGAGGTGCTCAGGCGTCATCTCCCAGCGCCTGCCGGAGTCCGAGAGCACCAGGTACTCCTGCTCCAGGCTGGTGGCGGCGGCGACCGCACTGCCCAGGCTCACCCCGACCCGGTGCGGCGGCAGTGCCGCCGGGTCGAGCCCGCTGTCGGCCACCGCCTCCCGGGCGCAGACCACCGCGAACTGGGTGGCCCGGTCCATCCGCCGGACCTCCCGGGGCGTCAGGCCCTCCGCGGCGGCGTCGAAGTCCACCTCGGCGGCCACCTGGGAGCGGTACGGGGAGGGGTCGAAGAAGGAGATCCGCCGGGTCGCCGTGCGTCCCTCGGAGAGGAGCCGCCAGAACGCGTCCCGGCCCGCTCCCCCGGGCGCCCGTACGCCCAGTCCGGTGATCGCCACCCGGCGGCTCACCTGCCGCCCCCGGTGGTCTCGAAGCCGTTCCTCTGCATGGTCCTCTCCTCACCAGCCATCGCGGCCGCGGCCGGTTCGGCCCGCCGCCACTCCAGTACCAGGTACCGGCCCGCGCCCAGGCTCTCGCGCAGGGTCAGCCGGTCCCCCTCCAGCCGGGCCTCCCGGATCTGCTCGGTGCCCACCACCCGGGCGTGGGAGCCGACGGCGACGCGGTGGACGAGCCGGTCGCCGGCCACCCGCCAGCGCCCGGAGTAGCCCAGGTACGGCACCGCGGCCCGGAGCCGGCCCCGGAGCCGGCGCCGGCCATCAGCGCGGCGGACATGTATCCGTGCGCCTCGTAGATCAGTAGTCCCTCGGCCCGCTCTCCGCACGGGCCGGGCCCGGTCGAGCCGTCCGGCTCGAGGAAGTAGTGCGACGTCAGCCGCCAGGGACCGAGCAGTTCCCGGTCGCCGATGCCCTGCTGGGCCTGCATGTGCGCTCCCTCGCTCGCCCGGCTACGCCTGCCCGAGCCGGTCGGCGACCCAGTCGGCCGCGTCGGTGCTCCACAGGTTGACCAGGTTCGGGCAGATGTGGGCCTCGCCCTCGTGGACCACGAGCCGGTGCCGCTCCCCCCAGGCCCGGTCCAGCTCCCGCATCCCGGCGAGCGGGAAGATGTCGTCCCGGTCGCCGTGGACGCTCAGCACGGGGGCCCCGGGCCGGTCGGCCGGGTCCAGTTCCAGCGCGTCGAAGCGGGCCTGCATGTCCACCGGCTCCCCGCAGGCGAGGACGAACCGGAAGTCGTCCTTCAGCCGGCGCGGCAGCCCGTCGAAGGGGGCGACCCGCGGACCTCCGGACAGGTTCACCAGGCAGCGGAAGAGCGAGCCCAGCCGCTGGGCGATCCGCAGGGTGAAGTAGCCACCGAAGCTGATCCCGAAGAAGGCCAGCCGGTCGGCCGCGATCCCCGGCTCCCGGCGCAGCACCTCGACCAGCTCGGCGACCACCGTCTCCAGCTCCAGCAGCAGCGGGGTCTGGCCGACCTGGATGCCCTGGCCGGGGGCCTCGAAGAGGAGCGCCGCGATCCCGCGCTCCAGATAGGGCTCGGCCAGCGCGAGCACCTCCACCTCGGTCATCGAGTCCAGGCCGTTGGACATCAGGACGCAGGGCACCGGGCCGTCCCCGGCGCCCCGCGCGGGCGGCCGGATCAGCCAGTACGGTGCCTGGAGGCCGCCGTCCAGCCGCACCTCCCCGTGGGCGAGGTCGAGGCCGGCGCCGTCCAGGCTGCGCAGGAAGTGCTCGCGGACCTCGCCGCGCAGCCGGAGCTTGCGCCGCCGGTCGCCGAAGTCCATGAACTCGGACCAGTGGTAGCTGACCGACGCCCCGCGCTCGGCGCGGATCCGCCCGGCCGCGGTGGTCGAGCGGGCGGCCTGGGCGGCGTACCGCTCGCCCTGGGCGATCCAGCCGGCCTGCCAGGCCGCCCAGAACTCCGGGGTGCCGACGTCCCCACTGCCCTCCGGGAAGGAGCGCAGCACCATGGCGACGTCGCCCCAGTGGGTCTGCGGGGCATAGCGGGTGTTGAGGAACATCAGACGCGGGAGGTAGTAGAGGCACTGGGCCATCAGCGATCCGGCGCCGGTGGCCGGCGGTGCGATGCTCGGCATCTCGGGAGCCGCCCTTCTCAGTAGTTTCCGAGGCCGCCGCAGACGTTGAGCGCCTGCGCGGTGACGGCCGCCGCTCCGGGGCCGATCAGGTACTCCACCATGGCGGCCACCTCGCCGGGCTCCACATAGCGGCCGATCGGGACGCGGGCGGTGATCCGGGCGTGCGCCTCGGCCTCGTCCACCCCCCAGATGCCGGCGTAGTGCCCGCGTACCTGCTCGGCCATGGGCGTCTCGACGAAGCCCGGGCAGACCGCGTTCACGGTGATCCCGGTCCTGGCCAGTTCCAGGCCCAGGGCCTTGGTGAAGCCCACCACCCCGTGCTTGGACGCCGAGTACGGGGTGGCGTGCACCACGCCCTGCTTCCCGCCGGTGGAGGCGATGTTGACGATCCGGCCGCTGCCCCGGCCGAGCATCCCGCCGGTGGTCAGTGCCTCCCTGGTGACGCGGAAGACACTGTTGAGGTTGGTCTCGATGACATCGCACCAGAGCTCGTCGTCGATCCGCGCGGTCTCCCCGCCGCCCGGCCGGCCGGCGTTGTTGACCAGGATGTCCAGCGGGCCGAACCGGGCCACCGCCCCCTCGACCAGCCGGCGGATCTGCTCCGGCGACCGCACGTCGCAGCCGCACCCGTCGGCGGTGCCGCCCTGCCGCCGGAGCTCCTTGGCGGTCGCCACCGCCTCCTCGTGGTCGCGCGAGCAGAGGTACACCGCGGTACCGCGCCCGGCCAGCATCCGGGCGATCTCCAGCCCGATCCCGCGGGTGGCGCCGGTGACGAGGGCGACCGGCTGTGCGTCTGCGGCCGTGGTCATCCGCTTCCCCTTCCTGACTGTCCTGGATCGCGATCAACGTAACCAGGCCACCTAGAAGGCACCTCAAGACGCGCTCGGCCGCCGCGCCGGGCGGCCGCTCTCGACCGATGTTCTAGCGGCGGCGCCGAGACTGGGCCGGCGACGAGACCGCGCCGGCCACGAACCGAACGGAGGCGCCGATGACCACAGTTCCGGCCCGAATCGACCTCGACACCGCCTACCCCCGCGTCCAGCGCTTCTACGCGGCGCAGATGCAGCTGCTGGACGGCCGCGACATCCGCGGCTACGCCGACACCTTCACCGAGGACGCGGAGTTCGCCCACACCCCCGACCGCACCCCGGCCCGCACCCGGGAGGGGATCGTCGAGGACCTCACCGACTTCCACCGCCGGTTCGCCGACGACCCCATGCAGCGGCGGCACTTCGTCAACATGATCGACCTGCGCCAGGCGGACGGCGGCGGCCTGCGGGCGACGGCGTACTGCCTGGTGGTCAAGGTCCGCCCGGGCGAGCCGCCGGTCTTCGTCAGCTGCGTGATGCACGACCTCCTGGTCGAGGAGGCGGACGGCCGCCTCCTCACCCGCTCGCGCCGGGTCGAGTACGACTGACCGGCGGCCTCGCGGGCCCATCCGGCGAGGCCGGAAACGCAAGGGGCGCCCGGCCGGATCACTCCGGCCGGGCGCCCCACTGCCCTCGGCGCTGCCGACTCAGCTCAGGAAGGCGGGCTTGAGCACCTCCTCGCACCACTGCCGGAAGGTGGTGGGGGTGGTGTTCTCCGGAGTGCGGGGCTCGGCGTTGTAGATGTTCTGCTCCTCGACCGCGGTGGCCATGTCGACCAGCCCGCGGGCCCAGCCGGGGGCGATGCCGTTCCGGGTCAGGTTGGCCAGATAGCCGTCACTGGGCACCCGCTGGGCGCGGACCGGGCGGCCGAGCACCTCGGTCATGATCCGGGCCTGGTCCTCGGGCGAGAGGTCCTCGGGGCCGAGCACCGGCACACTGCCCTGCCCGCTCCAGGAGTCGTCCAGCAGCAGCCCTGCCGCCTTGCCGGCGATGTCCCGGGTGGCGCAGGTGGGCAGCTTGTGGTCGAGGGCCACGGTGGTGAAGAACATCCCCTGGGCCTTCAGCGGCATCACCTGCTGGAGCATGTTCTCCATGAAGCCGGGCATCCGGAGCGCCCGGTAGGCCACACCGGTCGCCTCGATCAGGTCGTCCATGGCCAGTGCGGCGGACACCTGGCCGGCGTTCTTGGCCAGGCCGCGGCCCAGGGTGGAGATCCCCACCACGCGCCGGACGCCCTGGTCCTTGATCGCGTCGCAGGCCGGGCGGGTGAAGCCCAGCACATGGCCCTCCACGCTCTCGGCGCGGACGTCCGGCGGCACCAGCCAGAAGACCGTGTCGGCGCCGGCGAAGGCCTCGGACAGCACCGCCGGGTCGGAGTGCGTCCCCTGGACCACCTCGACCCGCTCACGGACCGGCTGCGGCAGTCTGCCGGGGTCGCGGACCACCACCCGGACCGGCTGGTTTCCTTCGAGCACCTTCTCCAGGACCTGCCGGCCGATCTGGCCGGTGGGAGCGGTGATGACGAGCACGGAGACCTCCAGGCAGAAGCCAATAGGAAGCGGAAGTCCGCTTCCGTCTTGTCTCCAGGACGATAGTGAACTAAGGTTCCGTTTGTCAATCCGCCCCGGATCCGATTGCCGAGCGATGCCTGAGACCGAACGACCGCTGCGCGCCGACGCCCGCCGCAACCGCGCGCGGATCATGGCCTCCGCGCGGGAGCTGTTCGCCCTCCGCGGCCGCGAGGCCCAGATGGAGGAGATCGCCGCGCACTGCGGCCTGGGGATCGGCACCCTCTACCGGCACTTCCCGAGCAAGCAGGCGCTCTTCACCGCGATGGTCCGGGAGCGCTACGAGGGGATGGCCGACCTGGCCCGCGCCGCCGAGCGGATCGAGGACCCGGGAGAGGCCTTCGAGACCGCCCTGCGCAGCTATCTGGAGGCGGCCGACGGCGACGCCAGCTTCCAGCTCGCCCTGATGGGCGCCGGGGACATCGAGTGGGAGGGCCTGGAGCGGCAGAAGGCCGAGTTCGGCGAGATCGTCACCCGGATCATCGAGCGCGCCGTCGCCGCCGGGGCGCTCCGCGCGGACTTCGGCTACGCCGACTTCCCGCTGCTCACCCGCGGGGTGATGGCCACCATGTACTTCCGGCCGGTGGGCGGCTCCGACTGGCGCCGCCACCTGGAGCTGGCGCTCGACGGGGTACGCGGCGAGGCCGGGCGGAGGCCGGCCGGCTGAGACGCGGGCGACGCCTCCGCCGACCGCACCTCCGCCGACCGCGCCTCCGCCGGGCCGTGCTCAGCCGGGGCGGACCGCCCCGGTCAGCGGATGTTGTGGTTGATCCGGAACAGGTTCGCCGGGTCGTAGGCCTGCTTGAGCTGCCGCAGCCGCGACCAGTCGGTCGCCGTGTACGCGGTGCTCACCTCCTGGGCGGTGGTGTCCAGCGTGCCCAGGAAGGTCGGCACGGTCTTCCCGGTCAGCACCGGCGCCAGCCGGGCCAGCGCGTCCTGCTGCCACTGCTCGATCGCGGCGGCCTGGGCCGGCGTGGGCACCGGGTTGTTGAGGAAGAGCAGGAAGTCCGCGTCCCGGTTGCCGACGGCGCTGGGCGCGGCCGGCTGCCTCCCGAAGGCCCCGCCCAGCTGGCGCACCTCCAGCACCCCGGACGGGACGGTGGAGTCCTGGAAGCCCAGGGTGCCGAAGACCAGATCGATCCCGGAGGGGTCCAGAGCCCCGATCAGGGCCCCGGAGGCGACGCTGGCACTGGGGGTGGCCGGCACGTTGAAGATGCTGTCCATCAGCGCGATCGGCACCTCGGCGACGGAGTCGGTGGCCGGGCCCAGAGCCCGCAGCGGGGCGATCTCGGCCGCGCCGTCGGCCGCCGAGCCCAGGTAGACCACCTCGATGCTCAGCGCCTCCACGGTGGGCCGGTGGACGAAGGAGGCGACCGAGGTGATCCGGTCCGAGGCGGTGGCGGTCCAGGCCACGTACTGCTGGTAGGCCTGGGCCGCGGTCGCGGCCGGGAAGACCAGCCCGCCGGCGTACACCGTGGTGGCCGGCAGCAGGTCGATCTCGAAGGAGGTGACGGCGCCGAAGTTGCTGCCGCCGCCGCGCACCGCCCAGAACAGGTCGGCGTGCTGGTAGGGGGACAGGCACAGCTGCCGCCCGTCCGGGGCGACCAGCTCGATCGAGCGCACCCGGTCCGAGGCGAAGCCGTAGGTCCGGCCGATGACCGGCACCCCTCCCCCGCCGATGTAGCCGGTGGCGCCCACGTCCGAGGTGGAGCCGACCGGCGGGAGCAGCCCCAGCGGCGCCGAGACGGCGAGGACGTCCTTCCACTTGGCGCCGCCCGAGATCCGCGCGGTCCGGGCCGCGGAGTTCACCGTGACGCCGTTCAGCTCGCGCATGTTGATCAGCAGGGCGCCGTCGGCGGGCACGCAGATGCCGTGCCCGGTCGCCTGCACCGCGATCGGCCAGCCGAGCCCGCCGGCGCCGATCCGCACCGCCGTCGCCACGTCCTGCGCGGTCTGCGCGAGGACGATGGCGTTGGGGCTCTGGGTGATCAGGGTGTTGAAGGCGGCCCGCTCGGCGTCGTAGTCCGGATCGCCCGGGAACAGCACCTTGGAGCCGAGCGCCGCGCGCAGGTCGCCGGCGGTGGTTCCGCCGGCAGCGCGGGCCGCGCCGACGGCCGGGCCGCCGCCGATCGCCAGCGCGGCGGCCCCCGCGCCCAGGGCCTTGAGAGCCGACCGGCGGCTCAGGTGTACGGACGACATGGTGTCCTCCCCCAGTTCACACGGTTCCCACTCGGGAACGGCCGCAACTCTGGCAGGGGGCACTCAAGGATCGGTCGAATCCGGAACCGCCGTTCCGGACCCGCCGTTCCCGCCCGCGAAACGGGCCACCAGTGCCCGCTTCAGCACCTTGCCGCTGGCGCCGACCGGGAAGGCGTCGACGAACTCCACCCGGCGCGGGTACTTGTACGCCGCCATCCGCTGCCGCGCCCAGGCGGTGATGTCGGCGCCCAGCTCGGGCCCGCCCGTCGCACCGGACGCGGCCCGGACCACCGCGCAGACCTCCTCCCCGTACCGGGGGTCGGGCAGGCCGATCACCGAGGCCTCGGCCACCGCCGGATGCCGCAGCAGGACCTCCTCGATCTCCCGTGGATAGACGTTGTAGCCGCCCCGCAGCACCATGTCCTTCTTCCGGTCCACGATGCGGAGGTAGCCGTCCTCCTCCTTGACGCCCAGGTCGCCGGAGCGGAACCAGCCGTCCACCACGGCCGCCGCGGTGGCCTCCGGCCGGCCCAGGTAGCCGGCCATCAGATTGTGCCCGCGGATCACCACCTCGCCGATCTCCCCCGCCGGCAGCAGCTCGACGCGGTCCTCGAGGTCCGCCCGGGCGATCTCCGCCGCCACCCCCCAGACCGGGAGGCCCACGGTGCCGGGGCGGCGGACCGCCCCGGGCTGGTTGTAGGCGATCACCGGCGAGGTCTCGGTCATCCCGTAGCCCTCGTAGACCGGGCAGCCGAACTCCCGCTCGAAGTCCTCCAGGACCCTGACCGGCAGCGCGGAGCCGCCGGAGTAGGCGCGGAGCAGCCGGGGGCGCGGGGAGCCGCGGGTCTCCAGCAGCGCGTGGTACATCGTCGGCACCCCCATGAAGACCGTGCAGCGCTGCTCGGCCATCAGCCGCACCGCCCGCTGCGCCTCGAAGGAGGGCATCAGCACCAGGGTGCCGCCGGCCCGGAAGCAGACCCCCATCCCGCAGATCTGGCCGAAGGTGTGGGACAGCGGAAGCGCCCCGAGGAGGACGTCCTCCGGGCCGAAGGCGAACGGCGACTCCCTGGTGACGGTGATGTTCAGGACCAGCCCCAGATGGGTGAGCATGGCCCCCTTCGGCCGGCCCGTGGTGCCCGAGGTGTAGAGCACCACCGCGATGTCCTCCGGCGCCCGCGGCAGCCAGTGCCCGATCGGCACGGCCTCCCGGGCGCGCGCGGCGAGCTCGCCCAACGGCAGCACCGCGGTGCCGGCCGCCCGGGCGGCCTCTCCGCCCGCCGCCAGCAGCCGGTCCTCGCAGAGCAGCAGTGCCGCCCCGGAGTCGCCCAGCAGATAGCCGATCTCCTCGGCCTTCAGCCGGGTGTTGACCGGCACCACGGTGGCCCCCAGAGCCAGTGCCCCGTAGTAGGCCATCGGGAAGTGCGGGGAGTCGGCCAGCAGCAGGGCCACCCGGTCCCCCGCGGTGATCCCGCGGCCGGCCAGCACGGCGGCGTACCGCCGGGCCGCCTCCCAGAGCCGGCGGTAGGTCAGCACCTCGGAACCGAAGACCACCGCAGGATGCTCGGGACGCCGTGCCGCCGTCTCGGCGAGCACGGCGGCCAGCGAGATCACGGGCGCCCGGGGACGTCGACCGGCAGGCCGAGCTCCTGCCAGATGCCGTCCAGCGCACCGGCGAACTTCTCGATGTCGGTGGTGGTGTGGGTCGCCGAGGGCGCCACCCGGAGGATCTCCTCGCCCTCCCGGACGCTCGGCGCGTTGATCGGCTGGACGTAGATCCCGTGCCGCTCCATCAGCAGCGCCGAGGCCCGGCGGCACTTCCGGTCGTCGCCCACGAAGACCGAGACGATGTGGGTGTCGGCCGAGATGAACGGGATGCCGCGCTCCCTGAGCAGCCGGTGCAGCAGCCGGGCGTTCTCGGCGAGCCGGTTCCGCTCGTACTCAGAGGAGCGGAGGTGCTGGAGGGCGGCCAGCGCGCCGGCCGCGGTGGACGGCGGCAGCGAGGTGGTGAAGATGAACGAGCGGGAGAACGCCCGGACCGCGTCCACCAGCGCCGCCGGTCCCGCGATGTAGCCGCCGGCCGTGCCCAGGCCCTTGGCCATCGTCCCCATGATGACGGTGAACTCCCCGTCCAGGCCCTCGCGGGCGGCGATTCCGGCGCCCTGCGGGCCGTACATGCCGATCGCGTGCACCTCGTCCAGGTAGGTGGTGGCACCGTGGCGGGCGGCCAGCTCGGCCACCTCGGCCAGCGGGGCGACGTCCCCGGACATGGAGTACACCGACTCCAGCACCACCAGCTTCGGCCGGTCCGGGTCGGCGGCCGCGAGGAGCTCCGCCAGATGCCCGGTGTCGCTGTGCCGGAAGATCTTCTTCTCCGCACGGCTGTGCCGCAGCCCGTCGATGATCGAGGCGTGGTTGAGCTCGTCGGAGAGGACCAGGGTGCCGGGTGCCCGGCCGGCCAGCACCGAGAGCGCCCCGTCGTTGGCGGTGTACCCGGAGGGGAAGACGATGGCCGCCTCCTTGCCGTGCAGCGCCGCCAACTCCCGCTCCAGCAGGACGTGGTAGTGGTTGGTGCCGCCGATGTTGCGGGAGCCGCCGGAGCCGGCGCCGAAGGCGTCCACCGCGTCCTTGACCGCCTCAAGGACCACCGGGTGCTGGCCCATGCCGAGGTAGTCGTTGCTGCACCAGACGCTGATCTCCTTGTCGGCGGTCTCCTCCCCGCCCAGCCTGGCGATGGCACTGGGGAAGCGCCCGGCCCGGCGGCCGATCTCCAGGAACTCCCGCCGCCGGTCGCCGAACCGGTCCATCTCGCGGGCGAAGTGCTCAAGGTGCTGGTTCTGCTGGGTACTCATGTCTGGGACCACCTTCCGGACGCGGTTCCGACCAGGGCACTGCTCTTCCGGCGCAGCAGGCTGCGGTCCGGCTTGCCCGAGGTGCTGAGCGGCATCGCGTCCAGCAGCAGCACCTCCTCGGGCGCGTGCAGCCCGGACAGCGCCGCGCCGACCCGGTCGCGGACTTCCTCGGCGGTGACGCGCGCGCCCGCTCGGGGCACGACCGCCGCATGGACGTGTTCGATGTCGCTCTCGTCGCGGACCCCGTAGACCGCCGCCTGGGCGACCGCGGGCATCCGGAGGATCTCCCGCTCGACGATCGCCGGATAGACCTTGATCCCCTCGGTCTTCACCACGTCGGCGATCCGGCCGAGGAGGTGCAGCCTGCCCTGGGCGTCCAGATGGCCGAGGTCGCCGGTGTGGTACCAGCCCCCGCGCAGGGTCCGCGCGGTACGCGCCGGGTCGCCCCAGTACCCCTCCATCAGGTGCGGGGAGCTGACGCAGACCTCACCGGTCTCGCCGGCCGGCGCCTCCTGGTCGGTGCCCGGTCGGCAGACCTTGATCCGTACGCCGGGGAAGGGGCGGCCCACGGTGCCGGCGGTCTCCGGGTCCAGGTGGTCGTGGGGGCCGAGGAAGGTCATCCGGCCGCTCTCGCTGGCGCCGTAGCCCTGGACCAGGACGGGTCCCAGCAGCTCGGCCGCCTCGACGATCCGGGTGGGCGAGGCCGGGCAGCCGCCGTAGACCACCTGCCGCAGCGAGGACAGGTCGCCGCCGTCCGCCCGATAGCGGTCGGCCAGCTCGTAGACGTGCGGGGTGGCCAGGTAGGTGCGGGTGACGCGGTGCTCCTCGACGGCCCGCAGCACCTCCTCCGGGCGCATCCGCTCATGGAGCAGCACGCTGCCGCCGGAGGCGAGCACCGCGTCGGCCATCGGGCCGACGGTGTGGCTGAGCGGGGTGACCACCAGGATCCGGACCTCCTCGCCCGGGGTGCTGGAGGCCATCGCCGCCTCGACCCGGCTGGTCCAGCCGCGCGCGGAGAGCAGGATGCCCTTGGGACGGCCGGTGCTTCCACTGGTCAGGCCGATCACGGCGGGCGCCGGCGGGTCCCAGGCGGCCGCCGGGCCCGGCTCCTCCCGGACGCTTCGCGCCTCGGCGGCGCCGAGCAGCGCGATCCGGCCGCGGGCCCGCTCCACCAGGGTCCGCGCCCGCTCCTCGTTCTCGGCGTCGGCCAGCAGGGCGGCGGCGCCGGTGTCGAGGAGGATCCGCAGCTGCTCGTCCGCCGAGAGCACCGGGCCGGTGGAGCCGGCGTTGGTGGAGCGGAGATAGCAGACCGCCGCGCCCACCAGATGGGCGGCGTAGCGGGCGGAGAGCATGTCCGGGCTGTTCGGGGCGACCAGTACGCCGAGCACCCGGCCCGGGCCCACCCCGTGCTCGCGGAGGGTCCGGGCGGTGCCGGTGACCGCCCCGGCGAAGTCGGCGGCGCCGACCGCCCGGCCGCGCCAGTGGACGGCCGTCCGGTCCGGCTCCGCCGCCAGTGCCGACATGATCCGGGCGGCATAGCCGCCGTGCCCGGACCACCAGGGGTCAGTGCGGGCCATCGTCTCCTCCGTTCGGCCGGCTGCCGCCGGTCTCTTCACCGGAGGCCAGGGTGAGCGGAAGCTCGGCCAGGCCCCGGATGGTGTTGTTGAGGTGCCAGCGCGGCGGTCCGCCGGCCCGCAGGACGGGCGCCCACCGGATCAGCGCCCGGAGCATGACCTCCGCCTCCAGATAGGCGACGATCCGCCCGACGCAGGCGTGGATGCCCACCCCGAAGCCCAGATGGCCGCCGGACCTGCGGGTGATGTCGAACTCCTCCGGCCGGTCCCAGCGGCGCGGGTCCCGGTTGGCCGCCCCGAAGAGGAGCAGCAGCCGGCTGCCCGCGGGCAGCTCCACCCCGTCCAGGACGGTGTCCGCGGTGACCGAGCGGAAGAACATCCGGGTCGGCGACTCCAGGCGCACCGCCTCGTCGAAGGCCGGCCGGATCAGCTCCGGCCGGGCGCGCAGCTCCGCGTACTGCTCGGGGTGGGTGGCCAGCAGCCACAGCACCGTGCCGAGGGACCGTACCGTGGTGTCGATCCCGGCGGCCAGCAGCGAGCGCACCAGCACCGCGCCCTCGTCCCGGCTGTACCCCTCGCGGAGGGCCAGGGCGTGGATCCGCGCGCCCCAGCCGTCCGGGTCCAGCCGGTCGGGGTAGCAGTGCCGGACCACCCAGGGCAGTGCGGTGTTCCCCGAGGAGACCGACTTGCGGAAGAGCTCGTTGGGCGGGCCGAAGGCGTTGAAGGCGAAGTCCGCGAAGGGCAGCAGGTGCTCCGCCCTGCCCTCCCGGGGCAGCCCGACGGCGTCCGCGAAGAGCCGCAGCGGGAACTCCTGGGCCAGCCTGCTCACCGCGTCGAACTCGCCGGTGCCGACCAGCGCGCGGACCATGGTCTCGGCCTCCGCCGCCCACGCGTCGGCCTTGGCCCGGACCGCGCTCGGCGAGAGGACGGAGCCGACCACCCGGCGGGCCCTGGTGTGGTCCGGCGGGTCCTGCTCCAGCAGCAGGCTGGGGGTACGCCAGCCGGCCTCCCGGTCGCCGCCCGCCATTCCGGCGTCCCGGTCCGAGGCGGGCTGCCGGCGGGACAGGTCCGCGAGCCCGACCCCGGTCGCGGAGCTGAAGGTGTCGTGGTCGAGGACGGCCGCCCGCACGGTGGCGTACCGCGCGGAGGCCCAGACCCCGTAGCGCTCCAGCCAGACGAGCGGGCCGGCCTCGCGCAGGCTCGTGTACATCGGGTAGGGATCGGCGAGGACCTCGGGAGCGAACGGGTCGACGTCACTCGCCGGCACGGTCTGGTTCATCGTCGGGATCTGCCAGCCTTTCGTGGACGAGGGGCGGGTCGGGGCCGGGAGGATGTCCGCCTCCCCTAGGCGAGCTCCCAGCCCTCGACCGCCTTGGCCAGCCCGGAGACCAGGACGATGAAGTCCTCCCGGGCCTTCCGCAGGTCCGCCGGGTCGATCAGGTCGCGGGCCTTCTCGAAGTACTCCTCGACCTCCTTGTTCTGGTCGTAGAAGAACCGGACGAAGTCGATCACCACGTCCAGGACCGCGTGGTACTCCTTCTCGTAGGACTCCAGCAGCCGGGACTCCGAGTCCCGGTCGTCGAGGACGCGGTGCGCCGCGTGCGCCGCCAGCGAGCCGCCCTTGAGGGCGAGCATCACCCCGGTGGAGAACAGCGGGTCGATGAACGCCGCCGCGTCGCCGACCTGGAGGAAGCCGGGGCCGCTCATCCGCTCGCAGGTGTACGACCAGTCCTTGGCCGTGCGCACCTGGGAGACCTCCACCGCGCCGGAGAGGAGCTTGCTGATCTGCGCGGTCTCGCCGATCTGGCGGTAGAGGAGGTCCGCCGGGAGCAGTTCCGAGGTGGCGAACCTCTCGCTGGGCGCGACATAGCCCACACTGCAGGTGCCGTCGCTGAACGGGATCATCCAGAGCCAGCCCGGCGGGCAGGCCTCCACCACGATGTTCCCGGCGTCGTCCCCGTCGAGCCGGCTGCCGCCCTGGTAGTAGGTCCACACCGCGAGGTTCTTCAGGTCCGAGTGCCAGTCCACGCTGCCGAAGCGCCGGCCCATCAGCTTGGCCTGTCCCGAGGCGTCGATCACCAGCGGGGCCCGGACGTCGACCGCCTCGTCCGAGCTGCCGGTGGTGTACCGGACGCCGACGCACCGCTCGCCCTCGAAGATCGGCTGGCGGACGTGGGCCTCCTCGATCACCGTGGTGCCGGCCCGGCGGGAGTGGGTCAGCAGCATGTTGTCGAAGTCGGCCCGCTTCACCTCGTAGGCGTACGGGCGGGCGCCGGCCTCCCGGACGGGGGCGTCCGAGGCGATCTCGTCGAAGCGGATGGTCCACGGCTCGGGGCTGGGGCCCCAGATCAGCGTGACGCCGTTCTTCCGCTGGGCGCCCAGGGGCTCCAGGGCCTCCAGGGCGCTGGTGGCGCCCAGCTCCTGGATGACCGGGGTGATCCCGGGGATCAGCGACTCGCCGATGTGGTAGCGGGGGAACTTCTCCTTCTCCAGCAGCAGCACCCGCCGGCCCCACATGGACAGCAGCGCCGAGGCAGTGGCGCCGCTGGGGCCTCCGCCCACCACGACGACGTCGTACTCACCGCGCATCGTTCGTCCTCCTGTCAGTGCCTGGTTCCCTGGTTCCTGGTTCCTGGTTCCTCACAGCGTGGTCCGGGCCCACAGGTCAGCGGTGTGCTCGTGGTACCGCCCGGACTGGAGCACCACCATCAGGTCGAGCAGCTTGGCCTTGTCACCGGTCACCGCGAACCGGCCGGTGACGAAGGCGGTGGCGGCGTGGAGGCTGCCCTCCTGGAACTCCGCCAGGTCGCGGTAGGCCGCGGTGATCTCCAGGTCCGCGCCCGCGGGCAGGCCGCGAGCGGTCCCCGCCACCAGGCCCTCCTCGACCAGCAGCGAGAACTCGGCCGGCCCCTCGGGGGCGTCCGGCACCCGGAAGCCGACCCGGGCGCCCACCCCGGGCACCGGCCGCCCCCGCTGCGGGGGGAGCCCCGCCAGCTCCGCCAGATACGCCTCGGAGAGGAAGCGGAGTGCCGTGGCGGTGGTCATCGGACCTCCCCCGCGTCCGGGCCCAGCCGTACCCGGAGGGCCTCCAGGCCGGGCAGGGTGACCCGCGGCTGCGGGCGCGGCGGCTCGGTGATCTCCAGCTGCGGGAAGCGGCGCAGCAGGGTGCCGAAGACGGCCTCCGCCTGCAGTCGCGCCAGCCGCCAGCCGGGGCAGCCGTGGATGCCGGCGCCGAAGGAGATGGACATCCCCTGGTCCCGGGTGACGTCGAAGACGTCCGGGTCGGTGAACCGCTCGGGGTCCCGGTTGGCCGCCGCGATCAGCAGCATCAGCCGGGAGCCCGCCGGGATCCGCAGGCCGTTCACCTCCAGCGGCTCGCTGACCGTCCGGGGCAGGATGTGCACCGGCGGGTCGTAGCGGAGCACCTCCTCGATCGCCCTGGTCAGCAGGGCGGGGTCGCGGCGGACCAGCTCCGCCTGGTCCGGGTGCTCGATGAACAGCCGGATGCCGTTGTCGAGGAAGTGGGTGGCGGTCTCCGAGCCGGCCGCGATGAGCATATGGCACATGACGGCCAACTCGCCGTCGTCCAGCGGGTCGTCGTCCTCGGCGGCGATCAGCGCGGAGAGGAGGTCGTCGCCGGGTTCCCGCCGCTTCCGGGCCACCAGGGCGCGGAAGTAGTCGTCGAGGTACTCCGCCGCCTCGTCCGCCACCCGCAGTTCCAGCGCGGTCATCCCCAGCTCGAAGGTCCGCTGGAAGTCCCGGATCGGCGCCCGCAGCCCCGGCGCCTCCTCCTGCGGGACGCCGACCAGGCCGGCGACCACGCTGATCGGCAGCAGATAGCAGAAGTCGTTGCAGATGTCCCCGCCGCCGGCCTCGATGAAGGGCTGGAGCAGTTCCGCCACCCGCCGCTCGACGAACGCGCGGTGCCGCAGCACCCGTTCCTTGGTGAAGGCGGCATTGACGATCCGGCGCATCCGGGTGTGCTCGGGCGGATTCGCCCAGAGCATGGTGGAGGCCAGCCTGCGGAGGGCCGCGTGCTGCTCCCACTCCCCGCTGAACCGGCCGGCCAGGAAGGCGTGGACGTCCTTGCCGACCCGCTTGTCCCGCAGCGCCTCGAAGACGTCCTGGTAGCGGGTGAGCGCCCACATCCCCATCGGACTGCGGTGGACGGGCGCTGCGGCCCGCAGCCGGTGGTAGCGCGCGTACGGGTCGATCCTGCCCTCGGGCGAGAAGAGGATCTCCGCCAGCGCCTCGTTGGCGTCGTGCTCGGCTCCGGCCCCGGGCGGGGCCGTGGTCTGGGTGGTCATCCTGGCCTCCTCGGTCAGCGGCGGACGGCGGCCTCGACCACGTGGAGGAGGGGGCGGACCGCGCTGACCCCCTCGACCCGCAGGCCGGCCCGCTCCACCAGCCCGGTGATGCCGCTCCTGGTGTGCCGGCGGCCGTTGGTGTTCAGCAGGAAGAGGAGGTCGATGCCGGTGGCGTAGCGGATCTCCGGGCTGTCGTCGACCAGGTTGGTGGCGACCAGGATCCGGCTGTCCGGACGGGCGGCCTCGGCGGCGTTCCGCAGCGCGGTGACGGTCCGCTCGTCGTCCCACTCCAGGATGCTCTTGAAGAGGTAGACGTCGGCCTCGACCGGGATCCGCCGCAGGCAGTCGCCCTCCACCACGCGGGAGCGGGAGGCCAGCGCGCCACCGGGACGGAGCCGCGGGTCCGGGTGGGCGACGGCGGCCGGCAGGTCGACCAGGGTGCCGTGCAGCCCCGGGTTCGCCTCCAGCAGGGTGGACAGCGTGTAGCCGCGGCCGCCCCCGACGTCCGCCAGGGTCCGCACCCCGGACAGGTCCAGCGCCTCGGCCAGTGCCGCCGAGGTGAGCCGGCTCAGCTCGGTCTGGGACCGGTTGAAGATCTCCGTGGAATCCGGCCATTCCTTGTGCAGGTAGGCGAAGAATTCGGCGCCGTATTTCTCCTCGAAGAGGTTTTTCCCGGTGTTGCGGACGGCCTCGTCGAGATGCGGCCACAATTCCCAGGCCCACGGCTCGGTGACCCACAGGACCCAGTACTTCAGGCTGTGCGGGTCGTCCTCGCGTAGCAGCCGGGAGGTCGCGGTGTGGGTGTAGCCGTCCGGAGTGCGGGCGAAGACGCCGTACTGCTCCAGGTTGAGCAGCAGCCGCCCGAGGACTCCGGCGTCCACCGCCAGCTCCTTGGCCAGCCGGTCCAGCGGGACGGGGGCGTCCCCGACCGCGTCGGCGACGCCCGTCCGGATGGCGGCCCGCAGTGCCGCGGGCGCGGCGGCGGCCAACGCGATCTCGCGCAGTGTGGTGATCGCCGCGGTGCTCGTGTCCTCGAATTCACTCGGCGGAGTACTGCTGACAATGGTCATCTGCATCCCTTTGCGGCCGCAATTCCGATGGCGCGGGTCTTCCGTTCTGGGAACCGATGCTGGCCGGGCGGCCTAGAGCGGTGCTCAAATCCGGCTGGGCGGACGGCGCGCGCACCGGGCCTGAGTGCCGTTCGAGTCGGCCTCAAGACCGCGGCGGTAGAGACGGAGGGTGCGGAGGCCGTCCGCGGCGGAACACCGAGCGACGAGGAGCCGGATGCTGACCGAGCAGGTCGAGGAACTCGGCCGGATCAGGGACCAGGTTGTGGCGGGTCCGAGTGAGAGGGCGACCGAGGCGCAGCATGCCAAGGGCAAGCTGACGGCGCGGGAGCGGATCGCGTTGTTGCTGGACGAGGGGTCCTTCAACGAGGTGGAGCCGTTGCGGCGGCATCGGGCCTCGGGGTTCGGGCTGGAGAACAAGAAGCCCTACACCGACGGGGTGATCACCGGCTGGGGGACCGTGCACGGGCGGACGGTGTTCGTCTACGCCCATGACTTCCGGATCTTCGGCGGGGCGCTGGGCGAGGCCCACGCCACCAAGATCCACAAGATCATGGACATGGCCATCGCCGCGGGCGCGCCGCTGATCTCCCTCAACGACGGGGCCGGCGCCCGGATCCAGGAGGGCGTGACCGCGCTGGCCGGCTACGGCGGGATCTTCCAGCGCAACACCAGGGCCTCCGGGGTCATCCCGCAGATCTCGGTGATGCTGGGCCCGTGCGCGGGCGGCGCGGCCTACTCCCCAGCGCTCACCGACTTCGTCTTCATGGTCCGCGAGACCAGCCAGATGTTCATCACCGGCCCGGACGTGGTCCAGGCCGTCACCGGCGAGCAGGTCTCCCAGAACGGCCTGGGCGGCGCGGACGTGCATGCCGAGGTCTCTGGGGTGTGCCACTTCGCCTACGACGATGAGGAGTCCTGCCTGGAGGAGGTGCGCTACCTCCTGTCGCTGCTGCCGGCCAACAACCGGGAGATGCCGCCCGCGCAGGTCACCGAGGACCCCGCGAGCCGGCGCTGCGAGGACCTGCTGGACCTGGTGCCCGCGGACGGCAACCGGCCCTATGACATGCGCGCGGTGATCGAGTCCCTGGTGGACGAGGGCGAGTACCTGGAGATCCACGAGCGCTGGGCGACCAACGTGATCGTGGCCCTGGCCCGGATGGACGGCCAGGTGGTGGGGATCGTGGCCAACCAGCCGCAGGCCCTGGCCGGGGTGCTGGACATCAACGCCAGCGAGAAGGCCGCCCGCTTCGTGCAGATGTGCGACGCCTTCAACATCCCCATCCTCACCCTGCTGGACGTGCCCGGCTTCCTGCCCGGGGTGGACCAGGAGCACGGCGGCATCATCCGGCACGGCGCCAAGCTGCTGTACGCCTACTGCAACGCCACCGTCCCGCGGATCTCGCTGATCCTGCGCAAGGCCTACGGCGGCGCCTACATCGTGATGGACTCCCGCTCGGTGGGCGCGGACCTGTCCTACGCCTGGCCCACCAACGAGATCGCGGTGATGGGCGCCGAGGGCGCCGCCAACGTCATCTTCCGCCGCCAGATCGCCGCCGCCGACGCTGAGAGTCCGGAGGCGGGCTCGGCCATGCGCCGGCGCATGGTCAAGGAGTACAAGGCCGAGCTCATCCACCCCTACTACGCGGCCGAACGCGGACTGGTCGACGACGTCATCGACCCCGCCGAGACCCGCGAGGTCCTCATCCGCTCCCTGCACATGCTGCGCACCAAGCACGCCGACCTGCCCCAGCGCAAGCACGGCAACCCACCGCAGTGAGGAGCCCAGCCCATGACCGTGACCATGACAGTGACCGTCGTGCCGGAATCCGGCCCGCTGATCCGTGTCGAGCGCGGCAGCCTCGCCGAGGACGAGCTCGCCGCGCTGACCGCGGTGCTCCTCACCCGCGCGGGCGGGACCGGCCCGGATCCCGGCCGCCCGGCGCCGTCCGGGCCCCGCTGGACCAGGCCCGAGCGCGACGCCCCCTACCACTCCCCCACCAGCTGGCGCCGTTGAGCGGGACGGGCCCCGGGAACCGGTCGCTGTCGACCGGTTCCCGGGGCCCGTCCTCACCCGGCGGTGGGCTCTACAGCATGGTGGTGCCGTTGCCGCCGTCCCGGCCGAGGGTCTGCGGGATGACGTCGGTGGGGTAGCGGGGGTGCTGCCTGACATAGCCTCCGAGGTCGGTGGGCGTGACATTGCAGATCGGGTCGCCGGTCAGGCAGTACCGCTCGACCGGGATGCGGCCGAAGTCGACCGGCCCCGCGCCCGGCGAGGTGATCAGGCCGGGAATGCCCACCCCCTTGGGGAGGAGGGTGCCGAGGCCGGTGCCGGGCTGCATCGGGTCGGCGTAAAGCATGCCGTCCACCTGCGAGCTCGGGATGTCGGTGCCGTGCGCGATGGTCTGCAGCACCTGGTCCGCGACCAGTGCGCCCTGCGAGTAGCCGGTGATCGTGATGCGCGCGTTCGGATGGGCGTGGTAGGTGTCCTCGGCCGCCTTCAGCGTGTTCCGGTAGCCCTGCTGGACGCTGGCGTCGAAGCTCGGCGCCGTCAGTGCGTCCGGGTGCACCTGACCGTTGCCGAGGTCGACCAGCGGACCGCTGGTGCCGATGACCGGTCCGGCGGTGGCCGGGTAGCACACCGGGATCGCGGCGGAGCCGAGTCGGAGTGCCCCGTTCGCGGCGTCGTAGGAGTAGGTGCAGTGCGGCGCCGGCGGCGTGGCCCCAGTGCCGCCGACCTCGATGTAGTAGTGGCCCGGAGCGTCCGCGTGAGCGGTGGCCGGGGCGACGGCGGCGGTCAGTGCGAGCGCCGCCGCCGAGGCGGTGACGGCGGCGGCACGGCGAACCAGGCTGATTGCCTTCACGATGGTCTGTTCCCCCTGTGGCTGGACGGCAGGACTCGGTGCCCTGTCCTGTCCGCGTCACACAGTAGTGTTTGCGAACGCGTATGTACATAGAACCCCGGCTTCCGCCCCAGGGCCCCGAGAACGACTCAGCCGCCTCCCAAATGGCTTGGGGGCGGCTGAGGTTGGCCGGGATTCAGCCGGTGTCACCCGGTCGATCACCCGGTGGTCACGGCTCGACCTCGGTGCGGTCGCCGCCCCAGAGGGTGTGGAAGGTCCCGGAGCGGTCGGTGCGGTGGTAGGTGTGGGCGCCGAAGTAGTCCCGCAGGCCCTGGATCAGGGCGGCCGGCAGGCGGGCCGCGCGCAGCCCGTCGTAGTAGGCCAGGGCGCTGGAGAAGCCCGGGGCCGGAATGCCCAGCCGGGCGGCCTCGGCCACCACCCGGCGCCAGCCGGTCTGCGCGCCGGCCAGCGCGTCCCGGAAGTAGTCCGCGGTCAGCAGCGTGGGCAGCGCCGGGTCCTCGGCGTAGGCCTCGGTGATCCGGTTCAGGAAGCGGGCGCGGATGATGCAGCCGCCCCGCCACAGCCGGGCCACCGCCCCCAGGTCGATGTTCCAGTCGTACTCCGCGGAACCGGCCTGGATCATGTTGAAGCCCTGGGCGTAGGCCACGATCTTGGACGCGAAGAGCGCCTCCTCGATCGCGTCGGCGAAGCCGTCCGCCTCCGCCCCGGTCAGCGCCTTCCGTTCGGGGCCGGGCAGCACCCCCTCGGTCGCCTCGCGCAGCCCGGCGCTGCCGGAGAGCGAACGGGCGAAGGTCGCCTCGGCGATGCCGGTCACCGGGATGCCCAGGTCCAGCGCGGTCTGCACGGTCCAGCGGCCGGTGCCCTTCTGCTCGGCCTGGTCCAGCACGATGTCCACGAAGGGCTTGCCGGTGTCGGCGTCGGTATGGGCGAGGACCTCGGTGGTGATCTCGATCAGATAGGAGTCCAGCCGCCCCTCGTTCCACTTCCGGAAGGTCTCCGCGATCTCCGCCGGCTTCTTGCCCAGCCCGCTGCGCAGCAGGTCGTAGGCCTCGGCGATGAGCTGCATGTCCGAGTACTCGATGCCGTTGTGGACCATCTTGACGAAGTGCCCGGCGCCGTCCGGGCCCAGGTGGCTGCAGCAGGGCTCGCCCTCGGCGACCGCCGCGATGTCGGTCAGCAGCGGTCCGAGCGCCTCCC
Source organism: Phaeacidiphilus oryzae TH49 (assembly GCF_000744815.1). NCBI lineage: Bacteria > Bacillati > Actinomycetota > Actinomycetes > Kitasatosporales > Streptomycetaceae > Phaeacidiphilus > Phaeacidiphilus oryzae. The sequence continues at coordinate 65,952 of NZ_JQMQ01000004.1, read as the reverse complement.
AGGACTCCGCCGACCCGCCGGGCATGATGCTCGGCCCGTTCAGCGCGCCCTCCTCGCCGCCGGAGATCCCGGTGCCCACGAAGTGGATGCCGCGCTCACGGAGCGCCTTCTCCCGCCGCCGGGTGTCCAGGTAATGGGCGTTGCCGCCGTCCACGATCATGTCCCCGGGCTCCAGCAGCGGGGCGAACTCCTCGATCACCGCGTCCGTGGGCCCGCCGGCCTTGACCATGACGACCAGCCGCCGCGGGCGCTCCAGCGCGTCCACGAACTCCTGGGCGCTGTAGGCCGGGAGGAAGTCGCCCTCCGAGCCGAACTCCTCCACCAGCGACCGCGTGCGCGCCTCGGTCCGGTTGTGCACCGCGACCCGGTGCCCGTGCCGAGCGAGGTTGCGCGCCAGATTCCGTCCCATCACCGCGAGTCCGGTGACACCGATCTCCGCCTTCTCAGCCATAGCGCCGACCCTAGGCGGAATCGTCCGCGCTTTCCCGTTGATCTCGGTATCCGGCCGCCGCCCCGGAGGTCCGCCCACCCGTTCGGCCGCGAGCTAGCCGGCCCGGGCCGGGTCGGCCGCGGCCGGCTCCACGCAGCGGGTCTGCACATGCTCGTAGACCATCGTGGTCTGCACGTCGGCGACCTCGCGCCGCTCGGTGAGCCGGTCGATCACGAAGGCGTAGACGCTGTCCACGTTCGGCACGGCCACATGGATCAGGAAGTCGTGGGTGCCGGAGGTGACGAAGAGGCCGATCACCTCGGGCAGCCTGGCCGCCCACTCCCGGAAGCCCTCGATGACGGCACGGGCCGGCGGGCGGATCCGGACCGAGATCAGCGCCTGGACCGGCCGTCCGGCCGCGTCGAGGTCGAGCACCGCGTGGTAGCCGGTGATCACGCCCCGGCGGCGGAGCAGCCGGACCCGCTCCAGCGAGGTGGACGGCGAGACACCGGTCTTCGCGGCCAGCTCGCGGTTGGTCTGCCGGGCATCGTTCTGCAGCTCCCGCAGCAGGGCCCGGTCCAGCGCATCAAGTTCCACGAAATCCATGGTATGCCGAACGACATACGGCGGTCGCCCCGCAGGCCTGCTGTTCTGCCTAGTCTCCCGGGCCATGGATGCACGAAGGAACGGCACCCCGGCCGGCATGGCCCTGGTGCTCGGCGCGGCAGTGCTGTGGGGCACCGTGGGCCCCGCCCAGCTGCTCGCGGGCGGCGACCTCTCCCCGGTGGCGCTGGGCGGCTGGCGGCTGCTGGTCGGCGGGCTGGCGCTGGCCGCGCTCACCGTCCGCCCGGGCCGGCTGCGGGCCCTCGCGAGCCGGGCCGTGCTGCGGACGGTGCTGCGGCCGCTGCTGGTCTGCGCCCTCTCGACCGGGCTGTACCAGGCGGCCTTCCTCTCCTCGGTGGCCCGCACCGGGGCGGCCCTGGCCACGGTGATCGCGCTGGGCACCGCGCCGGCCGCGACGGGGCTGTGCGCCCGCTGGGTGTCCGGCGAGCGGACCGGCGCGGGCTGGCTCGCCGGGACGGTCGCGGCGGTGGCCGGCTGCGCCCTGCTGCTCGCCCCGGGCGCGGCACGGGTGGACCCGCTGGGCCTCCTCCTCGCCGTGACCGCGGGCGCCTGCTACGGCCTGTACACGGTCTTCGCGAAGCGGCTGGCCACCGCGAACCCCGCCGCCGACCTGCCCGCGCTGTCCGCGATCTCGCTGCTGGCGGGGGCCGTCCCGCTGCTGCCCTGGATGGTCGCGGGCCCGGCGCCGGTCCACGACGGCCGCGGCCTCGCCCTGGTCGGCTGGCTCGGCCTGGTCGCGACCGCGGCGGCGTACCGGCTCTTCACGGCGGGCCTCCGCCGGGTCCGGGCCACCACGGCCGGGACCCTCAGCCTAGCCGAACCGCTGGCCGCGGCGCTGATCGGGGTGCTGGCGCTGCACGAGCGCCTCTCCCCCGCCGCCTGGGCCGGCTGCGGACTGATCCTGGCCGGCACGTGCGCGGCCTGCCTGCCGGGCCGGCCGCAGCGGACCGGCGCCGGGCCCGCCACCGTCACCGAGGCCGCCACCGTCACCGAGGCCGGCGGCGACCCCGGGATCAGCCGAGCTGGTCGAGGCCTTGTCGGACCACGGCGGTGAGCTGCGCGGCCGCCTCGTGGCCGAGCGGGATGGTGGCCATCACCAGGGTCGGCGTGCCCAGCGTGGCCGCCCGGTCGAACTGCACGATCAACCGGGCGCCGGGGCCGACCGTACGGGTGCCGGCCACCTCGGCCCAGAGTTCGAGGGTGTCGGCCAGCTCCCGGGAGACCGCGAACAGCTTGTGCAGCGGTGGGCGGGGTGTCGGGCGGTCGGATGTCATGGCAGCTCCAGCGACGTGCGTCCGGTACCGAGGGCAGGTAGGCCACATACCTGGGGAACGCCGCGACGCGGGCCCGAGGGAACGTTCCTGCTCCCCTCGCGCCGCCTCCGGCCGCCCCAGCGCTATGCCAGCCCTAACGAGCCTCCCCGGCTACGGTTGCGATTCCGGGGGCGTGTGCCATTGGCATGCGCTCGGTGCGTCGAGGGACGGGCGTCAGACGATCCAGCGGGCGGCGAGCAGCCCGGAGCCCGCGGTCAGCGCGGCGGCGGCGATGACGGTCGCGTCCAGCCCGAGGGTGTCGGCCAGCAGACCGGCGACCACGGCGCCCGCGGCGTAGCCGATGTCCCGCCAGAACCGGTACGTGCCGAGGGCGTTGGCCCGGTGGGCGGGATGGGCGTGGTCGGAGACCGAGGCCAGCAGGGCCGGGTAGACCATGGCGGTGCCGAGACCGAGGAGCACCGCCGAGGCGATCCCGGCGAAGAGCGGATGGCCGATCAGCGCGAGGGCGAGGACGAAGCCGGCGGACTGCACCAGCATGCCGGCGACGATCAGGGGCTTGCGGCCGACGCGGTCCGCGAGGTGGCCGGTGGGCACCTGGCCGAGACCCCACAGGATCGGGTACAGGCCCTTGATCAGTCCGACGGCGGCCAGGCCGAGCCCGTGGCCGGTGAAGAGCAGCGGGAAGACGCCCCAGGTGAGGCCGTCGTTGAGGTTGTTGACAAGACCGGCCTGGCTGGCGCCGCGCAGCGAGCGGTCGCGCCAGGAGGTCTCGGCGAAGACGGCGCCGAAGCCGGCCCCGGCACGCCGGGCCGGCGGGCCGCCGTGCCGGGCCAGTTCGAGCGCCGCATGGGCGCCGGTGTCCCGGACCACCAGGGAGAGCCCGAGCCCGGCGGCCAGGAAGAGGACGCCGAGGAGTTCGGGGGCGGGGCGCAGCCCGTAAGCGGTCGCGAGATAGCCGGTGACCAGGGCGGTCGCGCCGACGGCGGTGTAGCCGGCGGCCTCGTTCAGCCCGGTGGCCAGCCCCCGGCGGGCCGGCCCGACCAGGTCGATCTTCATGTTGACCGTCATCGACCAGGCCAGCCCCTGGTTGAGACCGAGCAGCACGTTCGCCGCCACGATCCAGCCCCAGGACGGCGCCCAGGCCAGCACGAAGGGCACCGGGACGCCGGCCAGCCAGCCCGCCAGCAGCAGCCGCCTGCGCCGGAACCTGGCCGTGAGCGCGCCCGCGGCCAGGTTGGTGAGCGCCTTGGTGACGCCGAAGGCGGCGATGAAGGAGAAGACCGCGAGGTCGTCGGCCAGCCGGAACACCTCGGTGCCGATCAGCGGCACGGTGGTCCGTTCCAGGCCGACCAGCCCGCCGACGCAGAGGTTGACCACGACGAGGAGGGTGAACTGCGAACGGTTCGCCCGCAGTCCGAGGCGCACGGCGGGCCGGGCCGCGAGGGAGGCCGCGATCGGCGGTGTGGGCGGTGTCGACATGGTCGACGTGTTCCCCGCTACCTCTTCAGCGCGGCGAGCGTGGTGTCCAGGTCGCAGCTCGCCGTGCCGCGGTTGAAGGGGAGCCGGCCGAGGAGGTTGCCCATCGCGCAGGTGTTGCTCAGGGCGGAGAAGACCAGCCCGCCGCCGACCGCGGCGGAGACCCAGCGCAGGCCCGGGACGGCCAGGTCGAGCAGCACGCCGACGGCGACCAGGGAGCCGGCCACCAGGCGGACCTGACGGTCCATCGCCCACACCCTGCGGGCGCCCGCCGGCCGGTTCACCGGGTTGCCCGCGGCGGTCCAGGCGGAGGTGCCGCCGATCAGGGTAGCGGCCGGGATGCCGGCCTCGGCCAGCTGCTTGCAGGCCGTCTGGGAGCGGGAGCCGGAGGCGCAGACGACGGCGAGCTCACCGCGTCCTGCGGCGTCCCGCAGCGCGGGCAGTGCCTGCTTGAGCCGGTCCAGCGGGATGTTGTGCGCCCCGGGCACATGGCCGGAGGCGTACTCGCCCGGGGAGCGCACGTCGATGACCGTCAGCTGCTCGAGGCGGGACCGGAGTTGATCCGCGGTCAGGGCGGAGGAGACAGCGGTGGCGGTGTTGGGCGTGGGCATGGAAGAGGTGTTCCTTTCGAAGGGGTGGAGAGGGTGCCGGCCGGGCGTCCTCAGGCGAGGACGCTGACCAGCATCAGGGCCGCGACCACCAGCAGCGCGACGGCGAAGATCCGCTGCAGGGCGACCCCGGAGAGCTTGTCGGCGAGGCGCTTGCCGTCCCAGGCGCCGAGCACCGCCGCGGCGGTGAACGGCCCGACGACGGCCCAGTCGATGCTCGCGGCACTGCCCAGCCGGGGGATCAGCGCGGCGGTGCTGTTGGCGGTGATGACCAGCAGACTGGTGCCGATCGCCTCGGTCATCGGCAGGGCCAGCACGGAGACCAGGGCGGGGACCGCCAGGAAGCCGCCGCCGACCCCCAGGAAGCCGGTGACCAGGCCGAGTCCGGCGCCGCTCGCGGCGGTCCTGCCGATTCCGGCCGGAGCCCCCGGGCCCGCGGGGCCGCGCCGCCGGGCGATCATCCGCCAGGCCGCGAAGCCGGCCAGCAGGGCGAAGGCCGCGGTCAGCACCGCTCCCGGCACCGCCGAGGAGGCCAGTCCGGCCAGCGCCGCGAACGGCAGCCCGGCCAGGGTGAACGGCAGCGCGGTGCGCCACCGCACCCGTCCGGCCCGGGCATGGGCGAGGAGTCCGGTGAGGGAGGTGATGGTGACGATGATCAGGCTGGCGGTGGTGGCCTGCTTGGCACTGAAGCCCAGCAGGTAGATCAGCGCGGGGACGGTGAGCATGCTTCCGCCGCCGCCGAGTCCGCCGAGGGCCAGGCCCACCACGGCGCCGGCGATCAGTGCGAGGACGATCGTGGTCATATGACCTGCCCGTCCCCTCCGGCGTTGTCGACCACCGGGAGGCCGGCGGCGGCCCAGGCGCGCATCCCGCCGGAGACGTTGAGCGCCGCCACCCCGCGGGCGGCCAGCACCTCGGCGGCCCGCTGCGAGCGGTTGCCGGAGCGGCAGACGACCAGCACCGGGCGGCCGTCCGCGGCCGGCCCGGGCAGGTCGGCCCCGGCGGCCACCACGACCAGCGGCTGCCAGGCGGCGGCGGGGGCGTGGCCCGCGGCGTACTCGTCGGCCTCGCGGACGTCCAGCAGCACGGCCTCGCCGGAGCGGACGCGCCGGTCCGCGTCGGCCGCGCTGATCTGCTCCGGGCCCTGGTGACAGGCGAAGTTCGGCATGGGGGATCCTCCTGGGGGCGGTGGTGGGGGCGTGCTCGCCCGAGGGGTTCAGCCGGCGGTCGGGGTGACCAGGCCGAGCTGAATCGCGGTGTCGAAGGAGTCGTCGACCGCGACCACAGCGCGGCCGACCGCGTCCAGCAGCGAGGCGGCGATGCCGGCCCGCATCCCGCCGGCGCAGTGCACCCACACCGTCCCGGCCGGTACCTCGCCGAGCCGGTCGCGGAGTTCGTGGAGGGGGATGTGCGCCGAGCCGGGGATGGAGGCCGCGGCCCGCTCGGAGTCCCGGCGGACGTCCAGGACCACCGGCGGCTCCTCGCCGCGCTCGCGGGCCTCGGCGAGGCCGGCGAAGTCGGAGCGGCGGAAGGAGCCGAGCTCGGACTCGTCCCGGGCCCAGTCCCGCGGCTCGCCGGTGGCGGCCGCGGCGGGCCGGTCGATGCCGACCCGGGCCAGTTCGCGCTGGGCGGCGGCGATCCGCTCGGGGGTCTCGGCCAGCAGCGTCACCGGCTTGCCCCACGGGATCAGCCAGGCCAGGTAGGTGGCCAACTGCCCGTCCAGCTCGAAGTTGTAGCTGCCGGCCAGGTGGCCCTCGGCGAAGGCGACCCGGTTGCGCAGGTCCACCACCCACTCGCCGGCGGCCAGCCGCTCGGCGATCCCGGCGGCGTCGGCCCGCTTCGGCGCGGTGAGGTCGACCGGGGCCGGGCCGGCGGCGTTGGCCGGGCCCATGTGGGTGTAGTACGCGGGCACGTCGTCCAGGCCGGCCAGCAGGTCGGCGACGAACGCGTCCACGTCCTTCAGAAGGGCCGCGTTCCGCGTCTTCTCGGCGCCGATGGTGCTGGACTCGCCCGCGGCCTGGGCGGAGGAGCAGAAGCTGCCGAACCCGTGGGTGGGCAGCACCGTGACCTCGTCGGGGAGCTCGGCGAGCCGGTGGGCGGAGGCGTGCTGGGCGCGGGCGAGCTGCTCGGTGAGCCGGGGCTCGACCAGGTCGGGCCGGCCGACGGTGCCGATCAGCAGCGAGCCGCCGGTGAAGGCGGCCACCGGCTCCCCGCCGTCGAGCAGCACGTACGAGGTGTGGTGGGGGGTGTGGCCGGGGGTGGCGACCGCGCGCAGCATCAGCTCCGCCTCCACCTCGGCGGTGTCCCCGTCGGCGACCGGCACCCGGTCGAAGCCGACCTGGGCGCCGGCCGGGACCAGGTAGGCCGCCCCGGTCAGCCGGGCCAGTTCGAGGCCGCCGGTGACGTAGTCGTTGTGGAGGTGGGTCTCGGCGACGTGGGTGATGCGGACCCCGCGGCGGGCCGCGGCCGCGAGAACCTGGTCGACGTCTCGCGGCGGGTCGATCACGACCGCGGAGTCCTCTCCGCCGGCCAGGTAGCTGCGGTTGCCCAGCCCGGTCAGGGCCAGCGTCTCCACGAAGTACATGCGCCTCTCCTCAGGATCGCGGATACCGGTGGGGGTATGTCTCCCACCAACGACCATATACCCCCTCGGGTATTCCGGCGAGCCACTGCGGGAATGGAGGGCGAGAGGCCGTCGGTTATACCCACCAGGGTATCGTTGATACCCCGACGGGTATTCGTTGCCCGGCCGTCGCAGCTCGAAGGAGAACCCGTGCAGGTGGACGAGGAAGCAGTGGGCGCGGTGCTCAACCGCCTGCGCCGGGCCCAGGGCCAGCTGGCCGGGGTGATCGCGATGATCGAGGCGGGCCGGGACTGCAAGGACGTGGTCACCCAGCTCGCAGCGGTCTCCCGGGCGCTGGACCGCGCCGGATTCAAGATCGTGGCCAGCGGGATGCGGCAGTGCATGACCGCCGCCGAGGGCGAGGAGGGCGCGCGGACCGCGCCGATGACCGAGGAGGAGCTGGAGAAGCTCTTTCTGGCGCTCGCCTGAGCGGGCTTTTTGCCTCAGAGGCAAAACGTTTGCCTCTGAGGCGAAGCAGCGGTCCACTGGAGGCATGCTCGATGCGTCCACCCCGCAGCCGGATGCAGGGCTCCCCGCGGAGGCCCTGCCCGGGCTAGGCGCCCGGCTCCGCGAACTGCGCCGCTCCGCGGGCCTCGGCCTGGAGTCCGCGGCCGCCCGCGTGGGCCTGTCCCCCGCCCACCTGTCGCGGCTGGAGACCGGCCGGCGCCAGCCGTCCCTGCCCGTACTCCTGGGCCTTTCCAGAGCCTACGGCAAGCCGGTCTCGGCCCTCCTCGGGGAGGGCGAACCGGCCGACGAGCCGGTGATCCGCGCCGCCGCGGCGGCCGCGGACGTGACCGGCCGGGCCGGCGGCTGGATCTACCGCGCGGCCGGACTGCCCGGGCGCGCCATGCAGCCGCTGCGCGTCCACATCCCCCCGGAGGTGCAGGACCACGTGGTCCGCGTCCATCCCGGCGAGGAGTGGCTGTACGTCCTGGACGGCCGGCTGCGGCTGGCCCTCGACGACGAGGAGTACCGGCTCGATCCGGGCGACTCCGCACACTTCGACTCGATGCGGCCGCACCGGCTGGCCGCCGCCACCAGTGCGGGGACCGACCTCCTCTTCGTCCACACCCTGCTCCAGAGCTCAACCGCCGACCTGTGCATCGGAGGACACCGATGACCGCCCCCTCCCACCCCCGCCCCTCCTCCGCCGGCGCGGCCGACGACGGCAGCACCCGTACCGAGCGGCGGGTGGCCGCCCGGGTGTTCATCTACATCTTCGCCCTCCACCTGCTGGTGGCGCTGATCCTGCTGATGTTCACCTTCGCCCCCAAGCACTAGGTGATGATCACGCCCGGCCGGGGCGGGATATCGTGTGCGGATGACGATCTCGGCCGACGCGGATGAGGGAGCCGGGGGCCGCGGCCCGCAGCCCCGGAGCCTCATCGTCACGCTGTACGGGCTGTACGCCCGCGAGGTCGGCGGCTGGGTGAGCGTATCGGCGCTGATCCGGCTGATGGCCGAACTCGGGGTGGACGCCCCGGCGACCCGCTCGGCGGTCTCCCGGCTGAAGCGCCGCGGACTGCTGGAGGCCCGCCGGGTCTCCGGCTCCGCCGGATACGAGCTCTCCGCCGAGGGCCGCGGCGTCCTGGACGAGGGCGACCAGCGGATCTTCGGGCGCTCCCGCGCCGAGGTCGAGGACGGCTGGCTGCTGGCCGTCTTCAGCGTCCCCGAGTCCGAGCGGCAGCAGCGCCACGTCCTGCGCTCGCGGCTGAGCTGGCTGGGCTTCGGCACGGCCGCGCCCGGGGTGTGGATCGCCCCCCGGCACCTGTACCAGGAGACCCGCGAGGTCCTCGACCGCTACGGGCTGACCGGCTACGTCGATCTCTTCGAGGCCCGGCACCTGGCCTTCGGCGAGGTGGCCCAGCTGGTCGGCAGCTGGTGGGACCTGGACGGACTGCGGGGCCTCTACGAGGAGTTCGTCGGGGCCTTCGGCGCGGTGCTCGAGCGCCGGCGGGACGGCCGCACCGACGCCGAGTCCTTCGCCGAGTACCTGCGGGCGCTGACCGCCTGGCGGCGGCTGCCGTTCCTGGACCCCGGACTGCCGCCGGAACTGCTGCCCGAGGACTGGCCCGGCACCCGCGCCGCGGCGCTCTTCGACGAGCTGCGGGAGCGCCTCGCCGAACCCGCCCACCGCTTCGCCCGCTCGGTGATCGAGGCCGGCTGACCCGGCCGGCCGCCCCTGCCCGCGCCGTCGCCCCGCCCGGGTGCCGGCGCCGTCGCCCCGGGCGGCCCGGCCGCCGCCCGGCTCAGGCCGGGCGGACGATCCGCTCCTCCGGGATGACCGCCACGCCCAGGATCTCGATCAGCGCCTCGGGCTGCCAGAGCGCGGTGCAGCCGATCCCGGCCATCGCCGGGTAGACCGGCCCGGCCAGCTCCCGCCAGACCCGTCCGATCTCCCTGCCGTGCGCCTGGTAGTCGGGGATGTCGGTGAGGTAGAGGGTGATGCTGACCAGGTCCTCGGGCCGGCCGCCGGCCGCCGCGAGGGTGGTCAGCAGATTGCCGAAGGCCTGCCGGAACTGCTCGACGATCCCGCCCGGGACGATCCGCATGTCCTTGTCCAGCGCCGTCTGCCCGCCGAGGTGGAGGGTGTTTCCGCTCAGCGTCCCGTGCGAGTAGCCGCTGGGGGCGGGCAGCGTGTCCGGGTTCACGGGGATCGGGTTCATCAGGGCCTCCGTACGATCGAATCGGCTATTGACTTTATATGACGGCCATGAAAAAAACGACACATGGCAAGCCCGTGCCGGCCGAGGAGGAGAGCCCGAGGATGAGGTTCGCGACACTGCGCGAGGCCGACGGCGGCACCACCGCCGCGGTCGACCTGGACTCGGACGGGGTCTGGCGCCGGCTGCCCGCCCCCGACCTGTCGGCCTTTCTCCGCGACGGCGGCGCCTCCACCCCGGCCGGGGAGTCGGCGGCCGAGGCGCTGGCGGCTGCGGACGCCGTGCCGGTGCTGCCGCTGCCCGCCCCCGGCAAGGTGGTCTGCTGCGGCCTCAACTACGCCGACCACATCCGCGAGACCGGCCGGGAGCTGCCGACCCACCCCACCCTCTTCGCCAAGTACGCGGACACCCTCACCGGTCCCGCGGACGAGATCCGGTTGCCGGCCGGCCTCCGGCCGGACTGGGAGGCGGAGCTGGCCGTCGTGGTGGGTCGGGAGCTGCGCGGCGCCGGCCGCGCCGAGGCCGCCGCCGCGGTCTGGGGCTACACCGTCGCCAACGACGTCTCGGTGCGGGACTGGCAGCGCCGCACCCTGCAGTGGTTCCAGGGGAAGGCCTGGGACCGCACCACCCCCGTCGGCCCGGTCGTGGTGAGCGCGGACGCGCTGGATCCGGCGGCCGGGGTCGAGGTGATCTGCCGGGTCGACGGGGTGGAGCGCCAGCGCGGGAACACCCGCACGCTGGTCTTCGACACCGCCGAACTGCTCTCCTACATCTCCACGTTCACCCTGCTCCGCCCCGGTGACCTGGTGCTCACCGGGACTCCCGGCGGGGTCGGAGCGGGTATGACCCCGCCGGCCCACCTCGCCGACGGCGCCCTGCTGGAGACCGAGATCCCCGGCATCGGCGTACTGCGCAACCGGATCGTCCACACCGACGAGCTCGCACGCTAGGAGTCGCTCATGCAACCCACCGAGGGAGACCTCAACCAGGTCCACACCGTCGGGGACAACTCGATGTACGCGAACGAGAGCGGGCTGGTGGTGCCGGTGGTCACCAGGGGCGGGCTGGAGTCCGCGCGCACCGGCCAGTCCGAGGGGGCCTCCCGGATCGCCGGGGTCAGCCCGCAGCACACCCCGGCCACCCGGATCTGGTTCGGCAAGGTCAGCAACGACCCCAGCTACCGCTCCGTACCGCACCACCACGGCGAGGCCGAGACCGGCGGCTACGTCCTCTCCGGGCGGGCCCGGATCTACTTCGGCGAGAAGTACCTGGACTACATCGACATGGCGGAGGGGGACTGGGTCTTCGTCCCGCCGTACATGCCGCACATCGAGTGCAACCTGGACCGCAACCGCCCGCTGACCTGGATGACCACCCGCACCCCGGAGAACATCGTGGTCAACCTCGCGGACGTGGCCGACGCGGCCCTGCGGGACTGGGCGGACCGGGCATGAGCGACGGACCGGGCATGAGCGGCGGAGGCGGCGCCGAGGGAGACGGAGGCGGCGCCGGCGGCGGGCGGGCCGGCACGTCGGCGGTCTTCACCGAGGCGGTCACCCTCAAGGAGACCGAGGCCGAGCACTTCGACCTCGCCTTCAGCGCCGTCACCCAGCCCTGCCCGTGGCCCAAGGCGTACGGCGGCGACCTGGTCGCGGGGGCGGCGGCGGCCGCGATGCGCAGCGCCCCGGAGGGCAAGTCGCTCCACTCGATGCACTCCTACTTCATGCGCCCGGCCGAGATCGGCGCGGCCGTCCGCTACGAGGTCGAGCTGCTGCGCGACGGCCGGGGCTACAGCACCCGCCAGGTCCGCGGCTTCCAGAACGGCAAGCCGGTCTATGTCGCACTGGCCTCCTTCGCGGCCGGCGAGCCGGGCGGGGAGTACCTCCCGGCGGCTCCGGAGGCGCCGGCCCCGGAGACCCTGCCCTCCTCGGCCGCGTACCTGGCGGAACGCTCCGGCGGGACGATGACCGGGCAGTCCAAGGAGTACTGGGGCCACGGCCGCAGCTTCGACATGCGGCACGTCCCCGGGCCGGTCTACCTCACCGTCGACGGGGAGCGCACGCCCCACCAGGCGATCTGGGTGCGGCCGTTCGACGCCCTGCGGCCCGTGGAGGGCCTGGACCGGGCGCAGCGCGACCTGGCCGCCCTGGCGTACGTCTGCGACTACACCATCCTCGAACCGGTGCTGCGGGTCCTCGGCCTGCCGTGGGCCAGGCCCGGGCTGGTGACCGCGAGCCTGGACCACGCGATGTGGTTCCACCGCGTGCCGGACGAGGGCGTCCTGGACGACTGGCTGCTCTACGCCCAGGAGGCCGGCCACGCCGCCGCCGGGCGGGGGGTCGGGCAGGGGAGGTTCTTCACCCGGGACGGTGTCCACCTGGCCACCGTCGTCCAAGAGGGCATGCTCCGCGACTCCCGTCCGCACGGCGCCTCCTGACCGCACTGGAAGGTCCCCGATGCCACCCACGCCACCGACCCGACCGCTGCCCCCGACGCCGCCCGCGGCCCCGGGGGCCCCGGCGGCACCGGCCGCAGCTGTGCGGCTCTCCCCCACCGCCTACCCGGACACCTTCGGCCGCGACCGGCTGCCCCCGTCCGCGCAGTGGCCGCGTCTGGAGTTCGACACCGAGGCGCTCCGCGGACGTCCCGAACGCCTCAATGCGGCCGGGGAGTTGATCGACGCCGCGGTGGCCGCCCACGGCCCCGACCGGCCGGCGATCCGCACCGACACCGGCGAGCTGTGGACCTACGGCGAGCTGCGGCAGCGGGCCAACCAGGTGGCCCGGGTGCTGGTCGAGGACCTGGGTCTGGTGCCCGGCAACCGGGTACTGCTGCGCGCGCCCAACAACCCCTGGGCGGTGGCCTGCTGGCTGGGCATCCTGAAGGCCGGCGGGATCGCGGTGACCACCCTCGCCGCACTGCGGGTGCGCGATCTGGCACCGGTGGTGGCCAAGTGCGAGGTGGCGCTCGCGCTGGTCGACCACCGGTTCACCGCGGAGGTGGCCGAGCTGCGGGACAGCGCGGCGCCGGGGCTGCGGCTGGTCGCCTTCGGCGGCGAGGCCGCGGACGACCTGCTGGCGCTCTGCGCGGCGAAGCCCGGCGAGTTCGCCAACGTGGACACCGCGGCCGACGACATCGCGCTCTTCGGGCCGACATCGGGCTCCACCGGAACCCCGAAGATCACCATCCACTTCCACCGCGACCTGCTGGCCATCGACGACACCTTCGGCCGCCACGTCCTCCGGCTGCGACCCGACGACCTGGTGGCCGGCACCGCGCCGTTCGGGTTCACCTTCGGCCTCGGCATGCTGGTGGTCTTCCCGCTCCGGGCCGGCGCCTGCATGTTCCTGACCGAGAGCGCCACCCCGGCCCGACTCGCCGACCTGGTCGAGGAGTTCGGCGTCACGGTGCTCTCCACGGCGCCCACCGCCTACCGGCAGATCCTCAAGGCGGGCCTGATCGGCCGGCTGCGCGGGCTGCGGACGGCGGTGAGCGCGGGCGAGCACATCCCGCAGGAGGTCTGGCAGCGGATCGAGTCCGAGATCGGGCTGCGGATCATCGACGGGATCGGCGCCACCGAGATGCTCCACATCTTCATCTCCGCGGCCGGCGAGGACATCCGCCCCGGCACGACCGGCCGCCCGGTGCCCGGCTACCGGGCCACCGTGCTGGACGCCGACGGCAACGAACTGCCGCCGGGCGCCGAGGGCAGGCTGGCCGTGATCGGCCCGGTCGGCTGCCGCTACCTGGACGACCACCGGCAGTCGGCGTACGTGGTGAACGGCTGGAACGTCACCGGCGACACCTTCGTCCGGGACGAGGACGGCTACTTCACCTACCGCGCCCGCACCGACAACATGATCGTCTCCTCCGGCTACAACATCGGCGGACCGGAGGTGGAGGCGGCCCTGGACACCCACCCGGACGTGCTGGAGTCCGCGGTCGTGGCCAAGCCGGATCCCGAACGCGGCTCGATCGTCTGCGCGTTCGTGGTGCTCCGCGAGGGCGCGACCGCGGACGAGGGCACCGCACGAGAGCTCCAGGAGCATGTGAAACGGCAGTTGGCGCCGTACAAGTACCCCCGCGAGATCAGGTTCCGGGCGTCGCTCCCGCACAACCCCAGCGGGAAGCTGCAGCACTACATCCTGCGGCGGATCATCGAGGAGGAACAGCGTTGAAGATCGCTATCGCCGGCGGCGGCCCCGCCGGACTCTACTTCGCCGCGCTGATGAAGCAGCTCGACCCGGGCCACCGGATCACCGTCTGGGAGCGCAACGCCCCCGACGACACCTTCGGCTTCGGCGTGGTCTTCTCCGACGAGACCCTGGGCGGCATCGAGAACGCCGACACCGTGATCCACGAGCAGATGGCCGCCCGCTTCGCCCGCTGGACCGACATCGACATCGGGCTGGACGGCCGCTCCTTCACCGTCGGCGGCCAGGGCTTCGCCGCGATGGGCCGCAAGGAGCTCCTCCAGCTCCTCCAGCGGCGGGCCGCCGAGCTCGGCGCCGACGTCCGCTTCCGCACCGAGGCGCCCGACCCGGAGGCGCTGCGCGCCGAATACGACCTGGTGGTCGCCGCGGACGGGCTCAACTCCCGGATCCGGGAGCGGTACGCGGACCACTTCGGGCCCTCCCTGGACCGGCGCCGCAACAAGTACATCTGGCTCGGTACCGACCTGGTCTTCGAGGCGTTCCAGTTCTTCGTCAAGCAGACGGAGTGGGGCACCATGCAGATCCACGGCTACCCCTACGGCGACCACGGCTCCACCTTCATCGTGGAGATGCACGAGGAGGTCTGGCGGCGGGCCGGCTTCGACGCCACCGAGGGCGACGCCTTCCCGCCCGGGGCCTCGGACGAGTACGCCGTCGCCCGGATCTCCGAGATCTTCGCCGGGGAACTCCGCGGCCACCGGGTGCTCGGCAACAACTCCAAGTGGCTGAACTTCACCACCGTGCGCAACCGCAGCTGGCACCACGGCAATGTGGTGCTCCTCGGCGACGCCGCCCACACCGCCCACTTCTCCATCGGCTCCGGCACCAAACTGGCCATGGAGGACGCCCTGGCGCTGGCCGCCTGTCTGCACGAACAGCCTTCGCTGGAGGCGGCGCTGACGGCCTATCAGAGCGAGCGCAAGCCGGTGGTGGAGTCCACCCAGCGGGCCGCCCAGGCCTCCCTGGAGTGGTTCGAGGACATCGGGATGTACGCCGGGCAGGACCCCGAGCTGTTCTGCTTCAACCTGCTGACCCGCTCCCGGCGGATCACCTTCGAGAACCTCAAGGAGCGCGACCCCGAGTTCGCCGCACGCGTCCAGCGGGCCTTCGCCGGGACGGCGGCGGCGGACGCCCGGGGTTCGGTCCCGGCGATGTTCCAGCCGGTCGAGATCGGCCCGCTGCGGCTGAAGAACCGCGTCCTCGTCTCCCCGATGGACATGTACTCCGCCGAGGACGGCCTGGCCGGCGAGTTCCACCTGGTGCACCTCGGCTCCAAGGCCCTGGGCGGCGCCGGGCTGGTGATGACCGAGATGGTCTGCGTCTCCCCGGAGGGCCGGATCACCCCCGGCTGCACCGGGCTGTGGAACGACGACCAGCGCGACGCCTACCGCCGGATCACCGACTTCGTCCACACCCGCTCCACCGCCAAGATCGGCCTCCAGCTCGGCCACGCCGGCCGCAAGGGGTCCACCCGGCTGATGTGGGACGGCATCGACCAGCCGCTGGAGAGCGGGAACTGGGAGGTCATCGGCCCCTCCGCGATCCCCTACGGCGAGGGCTGCCACACCCCACGCGAGGCCGACCGGGCCGATCTGGACAAGGTGGTCGCCGACTTCGTCGCGGCCGCCGAACGGGGGGTCGCGGCCGGCTTCGACCTGATCGAGGTCCATGCCGCCCACGGCTACCTCCTCTCCTCCTTCCTCTCCCCCCTCGCCAACCACCGCACCGACGAGTACGGCGGCTCGCCGGCCAACCGGCTGCGCTTCCCGCTGGAGGTCTTCGACGCGGTACGCGCGGCGGTGCCGGACAGCGTCCCGGTGACCGTCCGCATCTCGGCCACCGACTGGATGCCGGACGGCAACACCGCCGAGGACGCGGTGGAGATCGCCCGCGCCTTCGTCGCACACGGGGCAGCGGCGATCGACGTCTCCACCGGCCAGGTCGCCAAGGAGGAGCGACCCGCCTTCGGCCGCTCGTACCAGACGCCGTTCGCGGACCGGATCCGGCAGACCGTCGCCCGCCCGGCCGGGGTCAAGGTGATCGCGGTGGGCGCGATCTCCTCCTACGACGACGTCAACTCGATCCTGCTGGCCGGCCGCGCCGACCTGTGCGCCCTCGGCCGCACCCACCTCTACAACCCGCAGTGGACCCTGCAGGCCGCGGCCGAGCAGGAGTACCGGGGGGAGGGCGCCGAGTGGCCTGCGCAGTTCGCCGCCGGGTCCCGGCGGCCGCCGTCCTCCCGTACCGACAAGATCCCGCCGCGGCTGGCGCTGCTGCGCGCCTCCGCCGACGGGCAGCCCATCCACCTGCGGTGGAAGCCGAGCCGCGGGGCCGCGCCCGCGGAGGCGGAGGCGGTTGCGGTTACGCCCCCGGCCACGGCTACGGCTTGACGCCCATCCCCGCGTACATGTTGGTGGTGTCGTCGGGGAGCCGCTCCTCGCCGGGGTCCGGCTCCCAGCGGGTCATCGGGACGATGCCGGGGCCGAGCAGCTCGAAGCCCTCGAAGAGCGCCTCGACCTCGGCCCGGCTGCGGAGGTACATCGGGATGCCGTTGGCGGTGTACTCCTCGGCCAGCGCCCGGGACTCCGCGGCGAGTTCGCCGGTGGGGATGGTGAGCGCGAGGTGGCTGCCGGAGGGCAGCCGCTCGGTGAGCGCCCGCACCAGGCCGTGGGCGTCCTCGACGAACTGGAGGACGGCGATCAGGGTCAGCGCGATCGGCCGCCCGAGGTCCAGGATGCCGTTGAGGACGGGGTCGGCGAGCAGGCCGTCGACGTCCCGCATGTCGGCCTGGACGTAGCCGGTGCGGCCCTCCGGCGTGCTGCTGAGCAGCGCGCGGGCGTGGGCGAGGACGATGGGATCGTTGTCCACGTAGGCGATCCTCGCCTCCGGGGCCTCGGCCTGGACCACCTCGTGGAGGTTGGGCGAGGTGGGTATCCCGGTGCCGATGTCCATGAACTGACGGGCCCCGAGTTCGGTCAGCCTGCGGGCGATCCGGCGCATGCAGGCGCGGTTGAGCCGCATCGAGGTGCGCAGGCCCGGCCAGCGCTCCAGGGACTTGGCGGCGGTCTCCCGGTCGGCGGGGAAGTTGGTCTTGCCGCCGATGATGTAGTCGTAGACCCGGGCGGAGTGCGGCTGGTCGGTCCGCAGGTCCACCGGCGGGGCGGGCACCGCCTGCTCGGCCTGGAGCGACCGCTGATGGTCCGCCGGCAGCATCCACCTCGGTGTCTCGGCCATCTCGGGACCAGCCTTTCCACGCTGAACGCCGTTGATCGACACCTACTTTAACGAACCGTCAGTTCCCCGCCGGCCGCTGGGAGGCGTCACTCCGCAACCGGCACGTGATCTCCATCTCCGGCGCGTACTCCGCCGAGGAAGTCCGCGATCCGCCGGTGGGCGCGGTCCGGCAGGGCGGTCGGCAGCGAGAAGTGGGCGAGCCCGGGGAGGGTCTCGATCTCGGCGTCCGGGACGGCCGCTCGGGCCCGGGCGGTGACCTTCGCCACGTC
Source organism: Phaeacidiphilus oryzae TH49 (assembly GCF_000744815.1). Taxonomy (NCBI): domain Bacteria; kingdom Bacillati; phylum Actinomycetota; class Actinomycetes; order Kitasatosporales; family Streptomycetaceae; genus Phaeacidiphilus; species Phaeacidiphilus oryzae. The sequence goes on along the minus strand of NZ_JQMQ01000004.1, from coordinate 48,537 downwards.
GTGCACCCCGCTCCGGCCGGCCAGCAGGACCAGCAGTGGGACGCTCAGCCGGGAGGGGTCCGGGCGGCGGCCGACCACCAGGCGGCGGTCCGGGAAGCCGGCGGCCGCCAGGGCGTAGACCCGCCTGGCGTCCGGGTCGGGCTGGGTGCCGGTGGTCTCGGTGCCGGCGGTCTCGGTGCCGGCGGTCTCGGCGGTCTCGTGGTCGACCAGGGCGAGTGCCCTCGCCGTGCTGGGGCGCAGCAGTGCGGGCAGCGAGCGGAGGAGGAAGGCCGGGCGGTAGCCGGCGAAGCACTGCGTCGGATCGAGCAGCACCAGCCGGTTCACCCTCCGGGGCGCGTGGAGGGCGTAGTTCAGGGCGATCCAGCCGCCGTAGGAGTGGCCGAGAAGATGCGCGCCGGACAGCTCCAGGCCGTCGAGCAGCGCGTCCAGCCAGCCCATCAGATCGGGGGTGCGGCGCAGCGGGCGGCCGGAGCGGACGCTGCGCCCGGCGTCGCCGAGGACGTCGACGGCCAGCACCCGGTACCGCTCCCCCAGCGCGCGGGCGTTCCGGTACCAGACGCCTCCGGTGGCGCCACCGCCGTGGAGGAGGAGCAGTGGCGGGGCGGACTCGGGCCCGTAGGCGTGCACCCGGGTGCTTCCGTACGGCGTCGGCACGTCGAGCTCGCGGGTGCCGGCGGGCCAGCGGGCGAGGAGTGCCTCGTAGGCGGTGAAGAAGTCCGGTGCGCCGGGCGCTGCGGCCATGGCTACCCCCTGGATCGGATTGACCAGATCTCTCGCTGAGCGAGATACTAGCCGAGTGAGTGAAGACCTCAAGCCCGCCATGCGGCTGGTGCACCTCCTCCGCGCAGTCACCGTGGAGTTCGACCTGCGCGGCGCCGAGTTCGCGGCCCGCAACGGCCTCCACCCCACCGACCTGCGGGCGCTGATCTTCCTGATGGACGCGGGCCGGGCCGGCACGGTCGCCACCCCCGGGCGGCTCGGTGCCGCGCTGCGGCTCAACTCGGCGGGCGTCACCGCGCTGCTCGACCGGCTGGAGCGGCTCGGCCTGGTGTCCCGCACCCGCGACCGGGCCGACCGGCGGCGGGTCCTCCTCTCGGTCGAGGAGCGGGCCGAGGAGCTGGGCTGGTCCTTCTTCGGCCCGCTGATCGGCGGACTGGTGGACGCGGCAGCGGAGTTCACGCCGGCGGAGCTGGAGACCGTGGAGCGGTATCTGACCGCCGCCCGCGAGGCCGCCGCCCGGCACTGACGACCAGGAGCCTTGACAGCTCCGATGGGATCGGTGACTCTGCACTCGTTTGCACGATCGACTGCCCGACGACCACCCGGAAGCCGGTGCTCTGTCATGGGACGAGCGAGTATGGACGATCGAGTAGCCTCCGCCCTGGCCAACTGGGCGCCGCGATTCACCACCAACGGCGTGACCGTCTCCGACTTCGAGCGGGTCACCCGCGACCTCCGGAACTGGTCGGACTGGTGCGCCGCCTGGTGCGAGGCGGCCGCCGAGCACGAGCGGCTCGGCCGCGAGGCCCTGGCCGCCGGGCACGCCCTGACGGCGGGTCAGCACCTCTCCCGGGCCGCGGTCTACTACCACTTCGCCAAGTTCCTCTTCGTACAGGACCCGGACCAGCTGCGGGCGGCCCACCGCCGCGCGGTGGCCTGCCGTAACGACGCCCTGCCGTACCTGGACCCGCCCGGCCGTCGGGTGGAGATCCCCTTCGAGGGCGGCAGGATGGCCGGCATCCTGCGGCTGCCGCGCGGAGCGGGCGGCGAGGGCCCGCACCACGGCGCGGTCCTGCTGCTCTCCGGCCTGGACTCGGCAAAGGAGGAGCAGCACCTGGTCGAACAGGCCTTCCTGGAGCGCGGGGTGGCCACCTTCAGCGTGGACGGACCGGGCCAGGGCGAGGCCGAGTACGACCTGCCGATCCGCGCCGACTGGTCCGCGCCCGGCACCGCGATGCTGGACGCGCTGGCCGCCCAGCCGGGGGTGGACCCGCGCCGGCTCGCGGTCTGGGGGGTCAGCCTGGGCGGGTACTACGCCCCTCGGGTCGCGGCCGCCGCCGGGCGCCGGATCCGCGCCTGCGTCGCCCTGGCCGGGCCGTTCAACCTCGGCGAATGCTGGGAGGGGCTACCGCCGCTGACCCAGGACGCCTTCCGGGTCCGGTCCCGCTCCGGCTCCGCCAAGGAGGCCCGCGACCTGGCGCTCGGCCTGGACCTGGCCGGTCACGCCGAGCGGATCACCGCCCCGCTGCTGGTGGTCTTCGGCCGGCAGGACCGGCTCTTCCCCTGGCAGCAGGCCCAGCGGCTGGCGGACAGCGCCCCGCACGGCGAGCTGCTGATGCTGGAGCGCGGCAACCACGGCTGCGCGAACGTCGCGCCCTGGCACCGGCCGTACACCGCGGACTGGGTGGCGGAACGGCTGAACGCCGACGGGTGAGATACCGTCAGCCGCAGGCAATCGTTTGCGAGTTACCCCTACCGGAATCCCCCGGTACCCCCACCGGAAGAGGAGAGCCGGACGAGGAGAGGGTGTCAGATGGCGGACTCGGCTTCAGCGCGGAACACCGACCGGGAACGGCTGCGCGTCGGCTGGATCGGTACGGGCCGGATGGGCGCGGCGATGGCCGAGCGCCTGGCCCGGGCCGGCCACGACCTCGCGGTGTGGAACCGCACCCGCGCCAAGGCCGAGCCGCTGCGCCGGTTCGGCGCCGAGGTCCGCGACTCCATCGCCGAACTGCGGGACCGGGACGTCGTCTTCACGACGGTGGCCGGCTCGGAGGACCTCAAGGAGGTGCTGCTCGGCGAGGACGGCCTGATCCACTCCGACGGCCAGGCGCCGGCCGGCCCGGTGCCGGCGGTCGTCGTGGACTGCTCCACGGTCTCCGCCGAGGCCTCGGCGGCGGTCCGGGAGGCCTGCGCGGCGGCCGGCGCGGACTTCCTGGCCGCACCGGTCAGCGGCAACGCCAAGGTGGTCGAGGCCGGGAAGCTGAGCCTGGTGGTCTCCGGCCCGCAGAAGGCGTACGAGCGAGTCTCCCCGCTGCTCCACACCATCGGACGCGCGGCCACCTACGCCGGCGAGGGGGACACCGCCCGGCTGGTGAAGATCGCCCACAACGTCTTCCTCGGGGTGGTCACCCAGTCCCTGGCGGAGATCACCGTGCTGGCCGAGAAGGGCGGGGTCCCGCGCCACGCCTTCCTGGAGTTCCTCAACGACAGCGTGCTGGGCTCGGCGTTCACCCGCTACAAGTCGCCGGCCTTCGTCAACCTCGACTACTCCCCGACCTTCACCCCGCCGCTGCTCCGCAAGGACCTGGACCTCGGTCTGGACGCGGCCCGGGAGCTCGGCGTGCCGATGCCGCTGGCCGCCGCCACCGCGCAGCTGGTCCAGGCGACCATCGGCGGCGGGCGCACCGGCGAGGACTTCGCCGTCCTCCTCGACCAGCAGGCCGCCGCCTCCGGCCTCACCCTCGCCCCGGAGAACGTCGAGGTGGACGACGGCCTCGGCGACGGTCCCGGCGAGGGACCGGGCGACGGCCTCGGCGAGGGACCGGGCGAGGGCGGGGGCTTCGACGCCGGCCCGGAAGACGGCGCCGACCCGGGCGACGGCGAAGGAGACCGGCCGTGACCGCCCCCGCGTCCTCCCGGAGCGCCGCGCGGACCGCGCCGGCCCCGCCCACCGCACCGGTCCCCGCGCCGGGCCACATGGCCGTCGACTACGAGCAGCGGGTGGACTTCGACCGCCTCCGCGACCACCGGCTGGCCCGCGCCCGGGCGGCCCTGGACGCCGGCGAGTGCGGCGCCTTCCTCCTCTTCGACTTCTACAACATCCGCTACACCACCCAGACCTGGATCGGCGGCGCGCTCGGCGACAAGATGACCCGCTACGCCCTCCTCACCCGGGACGGCGGCACGCCCAAGCTCTGGGACTTCGGCTCGGCCGCCCGCCACCACCGGCTGCACAGCCCCTGGCTGGACCCCGCCGACTGCCGGGCCGGGATGCTCGGCCTGCGCGGGGCGATAGCCCCCAGCGCGGGGCTGATGGCGGAGGCCGTCCGTGAGATCAAGGGGCTGCTGCGGGACGCGGGCCTGGCCGGCGCCCCGGTCGGGGTGGACATCGTGGAACCGCCGTTCCTCTTCGAGATGCAGCGGCAGGGGCTGACGGTGGTGGACGCCCAGCAACTGATGCTGGACGCCCGCGAGATCAAGTCCCAGGACGAGATCACGCTGCTCAACCAGGCGGCGGCGATGGTGGACGGGGTCTACCAGGACGTGCTGGAGGCGCTGAAGCCCGGAGTCCGCGAGAACGAGATCGTCGCCCTGGTCAACCAGCGGCTGTACGCGGGCGGTTCGGACCAGGTAGAGGCGGTGAACGCGGTCAGCGGCGAACGCTGCAACCCGCATCCCCACAACTTCTCCGATCGCCTGATCCGCCCCGGCGACCAGGCCTTCTTCGATATCATCCACTCCTACAACGGCTACCGCACCTGCTACTACCGCACCTTCGGGGTGGGCAGCGCGACCCCCTCCCAGCGCGACGCCTACACCAGGGCGCGGGAGTGGATGGACGCCGCGATCGACGCCGTCCGGCCGGGGGTGACCACCGACCGGATCGCCCGGCTGTGGCCGGCGGCCACCGAGTTCGGATTCGAGGACGAGATGGCCGCGTTCGGCCTGCAGTTCGGTCACGGGCTGGGCCTCGGCCTCCATGAGCGGCCGATCATCTCCCGGCTGAACAGCATGCGGGAACCGGTGGAGCTGCGCGCGGGGATGGTCTTCGCGCTGGAGACCTACTGCCCGGCCGACGACGGCTTCTCGGCCGCCCGGATCGAGGAGGAGGTCGTGGTGACCCCCGAGGGCGCCCGGGTCCTCACCCTCTTCCCGGCGCAGGACCTGGTCGTCGCGAACGCCTACTGAGCCGCCGTCGGACACCGCCAGAGGGAGAGATGCAGACCGACCACCACCCGGCCCTGCCCCGGCAGCAGGGCCCCCGCGGACGCTCCGGCGACCGCTCCCGCGACCGCTCCGCCACGGCCTCCGCCGAGCGCTCCGCCGCGGTCTCCGCCGATCGCTCCTCCGGGCCCTCCGCCGACCGTTCCCCCGAGCGCTCCCCCGACCGTCCCGCGCGGGCCGAGCCCGTCGCCCCCGGCCGCCCGCCGACCCTCCGGGACGTGGCCGAGGCCGCCGGCGTCCACGCGGCCACCGCCTCCCGGGCGCTGAACCCGGAGACCCGGCGGATGGTCCGCGGCGAGACCGCCCGCCGGGTCCGCCGGGCCGCCGAGGCCCTCGGCTACCAGCCGAACCCGATCGCGCGCAGCCTCAAGACGGCCCGCACCGCGACCGTCGGGCTGGTCGTCCCGGACCTGACGAACCCCCTCTTCCCGCCGATCGTGCGGGGCATCGAGAGCGTCCTCGACCCGGCCGGGTACAGCGCCTGGGTGGTCAACACCGACAACGTCCCCGAGCGGGAGCAGGCGCGGATCGAGGCGCTGCGCTCCCGCCAGGTCGAGGGCCTGATCGTGGCCACCGCCCGGCTCGACCACCCGCTGCTGCACGCCCTCCACACCCAGGGCGTCACCATGGTGCTGGTCAACCGCCGCACCGAGGGCCTGCCGGTGCCGCTGGTCACCGGGGACGACGCCGGCGGGGTGGCGCTCGCCGTGCGGCATCTGGTCGAGCTGGGGCACACCCGGATCGCCCACCTCTCCGGTCCCCGGGACACGTCCACCGGCGTGGCCAGGGCGCGGGCCTTCCGGCACGCGCTGCGCGACCACGGGCTGCCGGACGCCCCGGAGCTGATCGCCGAGTGCGCCGCCTGGACCGAACCGGACGGGGCCCGCGCGCTGCGCGGACTGCTGGACGCCGGACGGGAGTTCACCGCCGTGGTGGCCGGGAACGACCTGATCGCGCTGGGCTGCTACGACGTGCTGGCCGAACGCGGACTGGAGTGCCCGCGGGACGTCAGCGTGGTCGGCTTCAACGACATGCCGTTCCTGGACAAGATGCACCCGCCGCTGACCACGGTCCGCGTCCCCCATCACGAGCTGGGCGCGGAGGCCGCCCGGATGCTGCTGGACAGCCTCACCGCCGGTCCGGCCGCGGCGGGCCGGCACCCGGCGAGCGGCCCGCGTTCGCTGCTCCTCCCGGCGACGCTGGTGGTCCGGGGGTCGACGGACCGGCCGGGCGGCGGGGGTCCGCGGCCCGCGGGCGGGCGCTGAGTCAGGGCGCCGGGGAGGTGGCCCCGCCCAGGTAGAGGTGGGCCACCCGGGCGTCGGCGAGGAGCGCGGCGCCGGTCCCGGTCAGCCGGACCCGGCCGCTCTCCAGCACCACGGCCCGGGCCGCCAGGGACAGCCCGGCCCGGACGTTCTGCTCGACCAGCAGCACCGTCCGGCCCGCCTCTGCCATGTCCCGCACCCGGCCGAGAACAACCCGCAGGGTACGCGGGTCCAGGCCCATGGACGGCTCGTCCAGCACCACCAGCTCCGGGTCCAGCATCAGGCAGCGGGCGAACTCCACCAGCCGCCGCTGCCCGCCGGAGAGCGCGCCGGCCCGCTCCCCGGCCCGCTCCCGGACGATCGGGAAGGCCTCCTCGACCTCGGCCAGCCGCCGGGCCACGGCGGCCCGGTCGCGCAGCAGGAAGGCCCCCGCCCGGACGTTCTCCCGGACCGACATCTCCGGGAAGAGGGTGTGGTTCTGGGCCACCTGCACGATCCCCTCCCGCAGCACCCGCCGCGGGCTCAGCCCGGTGATGTCCCGCCCCTTGAAGAGCACCTGGCCGCGCCGGGGGGCGAGCTGCCCGGAGAGCACCCGCAGCACGGTCGACTTCCCGGCGCCGTTGGGTCCGACCACGCAGGTCACCCCGCCGCGCGGGACGGCGAGCGACAGGTCGCGCAGCACGTCGCTGCCGCCGTAGCCGGCCGAGACCCCGCGGAACTCCAGCAGCGGCTCCGCCGCCTCCCCGCCGCTCACCCCTCCTCCCCCGGCTCCGCCTCCGCGCCGAACGGCTCGTCGTCCAGGCCGCCGCCCAGGTACGCGTCCAGCACCCGCGGGTCGGTCCGGATCGCCTCGGGCTCGCCCTGCGCGATCACCTCTCCGCGCTCCATCACGGCGACCGTGTCGCACACCCCCATCACGAACTCCATGTTGTGCTCGACCACCAGGAACGTCGTCCCCGAGCGGTTGAGCTCGCGGATCAGGCCGCCGATCCGGGCGATCAGGCCCGGGTTGACCCCGCCGGCCGGCTCGTCCAGCAGCACGATCCGCGGCTGCTGCGCCAGCACCGTCGCCAGCTCCACCAACTTCCGTTGCCCGTAGGAGAGTTCACCGGCCCGGCGATCGGCGTGGTCGACCAGCCCGACCACGTCGAGCAGTTCAAGGCAGCGCGACTCGCGGTAGAGCGCCTGCCGCCGCGCCCGCGGCACCGCGGCGGCCCCCACCCGCAGGTTGTCCAGCAGGCTGAGCCGGTCGAAGACCCTGGTCAGCTGGAAGGTCCTGGCCAGGCCGAGCCGGCCGACGGCGTCCGGCGCGGCGCCGGTGATCTCCTGGCCGTCCAGCCGGACCCGGCCGGAGTCCGGGCGGTCGTAGCCGGTGACCACGTTGAAGAGGGTGGTCTTCCCGGAGCCGTTGGGGCCGATCAGCCCGGTCACCGTGCCGGTCTCCACGGCCAGTGAGCAGCCCGCGAGGGCGCGCAGCCCGCCGAAGTCGCGGTGGACGTCCTCGATCCGCAGCAGCGGCCGCGCCGGCGTCCCCGTCACCCCCCTCACCTCCCGGCCCGGCCGCGCGCCCAGCGTGCCGCCCGGCCGAGCGAGGGCACGATCCCCTCCGGCAGCACCCCGATGACCAGCAGGAAGAGCGCGCCGAAGAGGATCAGCGCCACTCCCGCGTCGCTCAACTGCACGGTCAGGTACTGCTGAATCGGCTCCAGGACCAGGGCCCCCACCACCGGTCCGCTGACCGTGCCGAGTCCGCCCAGGAAGGACATCAGCGCCACTGTCAGGTCGAAGATCGCGTCGAAGGCGAAGGGCGGGTAGATGCTGCCCAGGTAGTAGGCGTAGACCGCGCCGCACATCCCGGTGAGGGTGCCGGCCAGGACGAAGGCCGCCAGCTTCAGCCGCCCGGTGCGGACGCCGAGCCCGCGCGCCCGGTCCTCGTCGTCCCGGACGGCCAGCAGTTCCAGCCCCGTCCGCGACCGGCGGACCAGCCAGGCGCAGGCCGTGCTGACCACCGCGAGCACCAGCGCGGCGGCGTAGAACCAGTCGTTGTAGGTGGCCGCGGGCCAAGGGGCGAACGGCAGTTGAAGGCCGGCCGAGCCGTTGGTGAGGGAGTGGAGGTTGTAGGCGAGGAGCTGGAAGATGAAGAAGATCGCGATGGTGATCACCACGAAGGTGTGCCGTCTGGTCCGCAGCGCCAGCCAGCCGACCGGCACCGCCACCACCCCCGCGAACAGCCCCGCCAGCGGAACGAACGCGAACACCCCGGCCCCGCCCCGGACATGGAGACGGGCGGTGACGTCGGCCAGGAAGTAGGCGCCGCTGCCGAAGAAGACCGCGTTGCCCAGCGCGATGTATCCGGTGAAGCCGGAGAAGAGGTTCCAGGCGGACGCGGCCGCCGCGTAGAGCAGGGTGAACATGGCGACCGAGGTGGTCGCCGGATTGCCGAAGACCAGCGGGAAGCAGACCGCCGCCGCGAGCACCGCGAGCACCCCGCCCATCCGCAGCCGGCGGCTGCGGGCCAGCGGCTCGAAGCGGTCCATCAGCGCCGCGGTGGCCGCCGCCGTCGCCGCCGTCGCGGCCGCCGTCCTGGTCCGGTGGGGGGTCTGGGCGGTGGTCACGCGGTCCTCGCCTCCGGCCGGCCGAAGAGGCCGTTGGGTCGCAGCAGCAGCACGGCGATCAGCACCGCGAAGAAGACCGTGCTCGCCCACACCGGCGACCACAGCACGGCGGTGACGTCCTCGATCACCAGCGCCGCCACGGCCGCGACCAGCGCGCCGCCGATGCTGCCCAGCCCGCCGAGGACGACGATCACCAGCAGCCGGGAGATCAGGTCGTAGCCGGAGTTGGGGTCGAAGGTGTTGGTCGCCCCGAAGACCGCGCCGCCGGCCGCGGTCACCGCGGTCCCCAGGCCGAAGGTGAGGGCGCACACCCGGTCGATCTCGACGCCGATCAGTTCGGCGCCGTCCCGGTTCTCCATGGACGCCCGGAGGCTGAACCCGCCCCTGGTCCGGTAGAGGAAGAGGTAGAGCGCCGCCAGCAGGACGACGGCCAGCCCGAACCCGAAGAGGTACACATACGGCAGCCGCAGCCCGGCGACCTGCCAGGAGCGGCGGACGTACCAGGCGTTCAGGGTGCGCAGGTCGGCGGAGAAGACGACGGTCAGCACGCCCTCGATCACGATCGCCACCGCGAAGGTGACCAGCACCGACAGCGCCGCCCGGTCCCGCCCGGCACGCCCGCGCCGCCGCAGCCGCCGGACGAACCCCCACTCGATGCCCATCCCGAGGAGGAACATCGCCGGCACGGTGACCACCAGGCCGACGAACGGGTCGATCCCGGCGTGGACCTGCAGCACATAGGCGAGATACGCGCCCAGCACCACCATGATCCCCTGGGCGATGTTGATGATGTCCATCACCCCGAAGACCAGCGTCAGACCGGCGGCCATCAGGGCGTAGACACCGCCGGTCAGCACCCCCTCGACGACCGCGCGAACCAGTTCGCTCCCCATCGGCGGCCCGCCCTCACCAGGCCGGCTTGGGGTAGAGCACCGCGGCCTTCTCCGGCGGCACCGGGGTCAGCGCCTTGGCGGCGTTCGGCTGGTACGGCACCAGCCGGCCGTTCTGCCACTGGAAGACATAGGCGAAGGCCTTGGTGTTCTGCCCGGTGGCGTCGAACTTCACCGCTCCCTGGACGGTCTGGTAGCTGCCGCTGTGCAGTTCCGAGATCAGCCTGCCCTGGTCGAGGGAGCCGTTGCGGGTCACCGCCTGGGCGGTCACCTGGCCGACCGAGTAGGCCTCGGCGACGTCCGCGCTGATGTCCTGGGCACTGCCCCCGTAGGTGTGGAGATAGGAGGCCACCATGGCGGCATTGCCCGGAGCCGGATCGGTCGGATACCACTCGTTGGGCACCATCACGCCCTGCGCGCGCTTGGCGCCGCCGATGTTCTTGAGGAACTGGGCGCCCTGGTCCGGTCCCGCGGTGGCGATGAAGGCCTTGGGATCGTAGTTCTGCTGGACGAACTGCTGGATGAAGGCGGTCACGTCCGGCAGCAGTGTGCCGACCAGCACCACGTCCGCCTTGGCGCCGATCATCCCGGCGGCGATGGGGCCGTAGTCGGTGGTCTCGGAGGGGTAGATCTTGTTGTAGACCGTCTTCACCCCGGCCGCTTCGAGGATCGACCGCGCCCGGTCCAGCTGCGGGGAGGTGAACGGGTCGTCCTCGCTCGCGTAGGCCGCCGTCGCCGGCCGCTGCCCGGGCGGCATGGCCGCGAGCCACTCGGCGAAGCTGACCAGGTTGTTCGCCACCGGCAGGCTGACGTCGAAGACGTCGTGCAGCCCGCTGGTGAAGACCGAGGGGCCGCCGCCCGCGCCCTCCACCAGGGCGTAGCCGTAGCGGGCGACCACCTGCGAGGCCGCCTTGGTCAGCAGGGTGGAGAACGGACCGAAGACCAGGTCGACGTGGTCGACACTGATCAGCTTCTGGTAGTTGGTGGAGACCTGCACGGGGTTGCTGGCGTCGTTGACGATGTCCAGGGTGACCTGGCGCCCGAGCAGCCCGCCGGCGGCGTTCACGTTCTTCGCCCAGAGCTGGTACCCCTGCTGGAAGGCCTTGCCGTCGGCGGAGAAGTCCCCGGTGAGGGAGAGCGAGACGCCGACCTTGATCGGCCCCTTGGCCGCACCGCCCCGCCCCCGCCCCCACCGCCGCTGCCGCCTCCGCTGGAGCACGCCGCGGCCAGGAGCACCAAGGCGCCCACCCCGCCCAGCACGGCGGCCCCCCGCGCCCGCCTGGCCAACCGTCGCTCAGTCCGCTGCGTCACCCTGCTCACCCCTCTGCGGGAAGCGTGCGCCGTGCCGGCATGGTGCTGCGATCGATTGCATGAGGGAGTGTCACCATCCCCGGCACGAACGTCAATAGGTCCCGCGACAGTCGATCAGCGGACGTCATCGGACGCAGGCAAACGATTGCCGGACGAGCGGCCCGCTATCGCCGCGAGAGGGGATGGACATTGGCGCCGAACCGGCCGACGACGTTACCGCGGGCCTCGAACTCGGCGACGATGTACGTCTCCACGTAGCGCGCCCCGCGCCGGCGCTGGATCCGGCGGGCCAGGCCGACCCTTCGGCTGCCCGCCCAGACCAGCTGGGTGAAGTGCAGCGCCTTGAGGTTCAGCCGCCCCGGATGCCGGTAGTCGTAGTGCCGGCCCTCCTGGTACCAGGCGTCGACCGCGGCGTCCCCGTCCGCGTCCGAATCGGCCGCCGGGTCAGGCGCGGCCTCCCAGTAGAGGTTCTCGCCGGTGCGCGCCCGCAGTCCGGCGTGCCCGGCCTCGAGCCCGGGGCACCGGGCGACCGTCCGCGCCCGGCCCTCGGCGTAGGCGGTCAGCCCCGGGTCCAGGACGAGGGGGCGCGCGCCGTGCCGGGCGCGCAGGGCGTTGATCTCCCGCAGGGTCCGCACCGCGAAGCTCCCGCCGTCCCCGGCCCGCGCCGCCGCACCCACCTCCGGCGCCGCCACCGACCGGGCCGGCGCGGCGCCCGCGACCACCCCCGCCAGCGCCATCCCGACCACCAGACTCCTCCGCTGCCGCTTTCGCATCCCGGCCTCCCGGACCACTCGGTTTCAGAGATCGACTTCTCGCCGGAGCCTGTCCGGCCGAGCTGCCCCGAGCCCCCGCCCGCCCTTCAGGAAAACGCTTCCCACCTGCGGTTTCACCCCGCCCCCTTAGCCCACTCCGGGTACCCGCCCGCAGGGGTGACAGCCGCCCCGGGTGACTCCGGCCCACGCCCCGCGACGGGCCCTAACGAGTGAAGAGCCCGGCCCGGCCCCCGCCCTGGCCACGCCGCACGCCGCACGCCGCACGCCGGACATGCGAAGGCGCCGGCCAGGGATACGGGGGGCTCCCTGGTCGGCGCCGGTCAGATGGCGGATGGCCGCGGTGGCGGTCGCCTACGCGGCGAAAGGCACCGTGGGGCTTCAGCCGAACGATCTTCCCCACGGGCTATGGGTGAGGCCCGGGGACACTGTCCCACCGGCGACCACCCGCACGGTTCTCTCAACCACGCATCTCCCCGGCCCATTCCCGGGGCCTCAGCCCTTCTCGACCGGGGGGCAGTAGCCGGTGTCCGCGCCGATCGAGTTGATCTGCGCGTTGGACCGCGGGTCGCCCGCGTAGTCCAGCTGGTCGGTGCACTTCATCCCCGCCTTCTCCGGTATCCCGGACGGGGTGCTGCCGCTCTTCTCCGGCGCCGGGCAGTGCCCGGTCTCGTCGCCGATGGAGTTGATCTGCGCGTTGGAGCGCGGGTCCCCTGCGTAGTCGATCTGATCCGTGCACTTCACCCCCGACCGGGCCGGCGTACCGGCGGCGGCCGGGGTCGCCGGAGCCGCCGGGGCCGCGGGCGCCGACTGGCCGGTGGCCGCCGTGCCCGCGGCCGGCGCGGAGGACGCGGAGGAACCGCCAGACACCGCCGACCCGACGCTGGCGGATGGGGCGGACGAGGCCGTCGTCCCGTTGCCGTCGCAGGCGGTGAGCGACAGGCCGGCGGCCACTGCGGCCAGGGTCAGCACCGAGATCTTCCGCACGCGCATGGTGTCTCCTTCGAACCGGGTATCTGTCCGAAGCCGACTCCATCGGCGCCTCCCGCGGTTGCGCACCGGGGGGCCGCAGGACACGCCTGTGACACGGAGGCCGATGATCCGTGAAATCCGTCGCGGAACCTCCGCGATCTAGCGGCTGACCCGGCCGCGGCGGAACGAGGTCCACAACCCGCTGCCCAGGGCCACGATCACGATGGCGCACCCGACCTGCAGGCCGTGCCGGATCCAGTCCACCCCGGAGGTGTGCCGGACCCCGATCCAGCCTGCCAGGGCATTGCCCAGCCAGGCGCCGAGGATGCCGAAGATGATGGTCAGCCACCACGGGATGGGTTGCCTGCCCGGGAGGATCAGCCGGGCGATGATGCCGAGGACGGCACCGACGATGATGATCCAGATCAGCTGGAACACGACGACCTCCGGTCGCGGCCCCGGCTCGGGATCGGCCGAATGGGCGCGACCGGGGCGCTGCCATCGATCCTGGGCGCTTCCCGCCGCCTCCGCATCCCGAGACCCGCCCGCTCTACGGTTTCCGGCCGAGCGAGCGTCCACCCACCGTGCGCCCGGCCGTACGGTCAGTCGTCCACCAGGTGGCAGGCCACCTCGTGCCGGGTCGGCGTGGCCAGCGGGCGGAAGGCCGGCGCCTCGGTCCGGCAGCGGTCCACGGCCACCGGGCAGCGGGTGTGGAACCGGCAGCCCGGTGGCGGTGCCAGCGGGCTGGGCAGCTCCCCGGAGAGGACGATCCGCTCCCTGCTCCGCTGCTGGACGGGGTCCGGCACCGGCGCCGCGGAGAGGAGCGCCTTGGTGTACGGATGCCTCGGCCCGGCGAAGAGCGCGTCGGCGTCCGCGAGCTCGACGATCTGGCCGAGGTACATCACCGCGATGCGGTCCGCCAGGAACTCCACCGCGGCCAGGTCGTGGGTGATGAACAGGCAGCCGAAGCCCCGGTCCCGCTGCAGGTCCCGGAGCAGGTTGAGGACGGCGGCCTGGACCGAGACGTCCAGCGCGGAGGTCGGCTCGTCGGCCACCAGCAGATCCGGGTCCACCGAGAGCGCCCGGGCCAGCGAGACCCGCTGCCGCTGTCCGCCGGAGAGCTCGTGCGGGTGCCGGTCGGCGAAGTCCGGCCGCAGCCCGACCTGCTGGAGCAGCCGCTGGACGCGGGGCCGCAGCTCCGCGCTGGAGCAGAGCCGGTGCAGCCGGAGCGGCTCGCCGATCAGGTCGCCGACCGTCTGCCGGGGGTCGAGGGAGGAGGAGGGGTCCTGGAAGACGATGTGGAAGTGCCTGCGCAGCGGGCGCAGCCGCCGGGCGGACAGCTTGGTGATGTCCTGCCCGTTCAGCCTGACCGCACCGCCGGTGGGGGTGTCCAGGCGGACCGCGAGCCGGCCCACCGTGGACTTGCCGCTGCCGGACTCCCCCACCAGGCCGACCACTTCACCGCGGCCGATGCTCAACGAGACCTCGTCGGCGGCTCGCACGGTGCCCCGCGGGCTGCTGAAGTGCCGGGTGAGCCGGTCGAGTTCGAGTACCGGAGGGGCGTCCTCGGCGGTGGCGGCGGTGCCGCTGGACTCTGCTGCTGTGCCGGCCGTGGAGGTCATGCGGTGGGCTCCGGGTCCGAGGGCGAGGGGGACTCTTGCGGTACGGGCTGGTTCTGCGCGGGCTGGTGCTGCGCGGGCCGGTTCTGCGCGGGCAGGTTCTGCGCGGGCAGGTCCGGGGCCGCCGGCCCCGGCGCGCCGAGCGGGTGCCAGCAGGCGACGGCGTGGTCGGCGGCCGCCGTCCGGCCGAGGCGCGGCCGGGACTCGCCGCAGCGCGCGGTGGCGTGCCCGCAGCGGGCGGCGAAGGTGCAGGCGTCCGGGGAGCCGGAGAGCCGGGGCACCATCCCCGGGATCTCCCGCAGCCGCCCGTCGGCCGGCCCCCGGCCGGGGCTGAGGACGGCGTCCAGCAGGCCGCGGGTGTACGGGTGGCGGGGCTCGGCGAAGACCTCCTCGATCCCGCCCTGCTCCACCACCCGTCCGGCGTACATCACCAGCACCCGGTCGGCGATGTCCGCGACCACCCCGAGGTCGTGGGTGATCAGCACGATCGCCGTGCCCAGCCGCTCGCGGAGGTTCCGCAGGACGTCGAGGATGCCGGCCTGGACGGTGACGTCCAGCGCCGTGGTCGGCTCGTCCGCGATCAGCACCCGCGGGTCGCAGGCGACCGCGACCGCGATCATCACCCGCTGCCGCATCCCGCCGGAGAGCTGGTGCGGATACTCGTCGATCCGCCGGTCCGGGGCCGGGATGCCGACCAGGTCGAGGAGTTCGACCGCCCGGGCGCGCGCCTCGCGGCGGCGCATCCCCTGGTGGCGGCGGAGCACCTCGGTGATCTGCCGGCCGACGGTCAGCACCGGGTTGAGCGAGGTCATCGGCTCCTGGAAGATCATCGCGATCTCGCTGCCGCGGACCGCCCCCAGCGCCCGTTCGTCGGCGGAGAGGAGATCGGTCGCCGCGCCCGAGTCCGGATTGAGGGTCACCGCCCCGCTGGTGCGGGCGTTGGCCGGGAGGAGGCCGAGCGAGGCGGTGGAGGTCACCGACTTGCCGCAGCCGGACTCGCCGACGATGGCCAGCACCTCCCCCGGCGCCAGCGAGAAGGAGACGCCGTCCACCGCCTGGACGGGGGCGTCCTGCGGATCGCGCGGCCGGAAGACCACCGACAGGTCGTCGACGACCAGCACCGGCGCGGTGGTGGTTGCAGTGGGCATCAGCGGCCTCCGCGGGGATCGAGGACGTCGCGCAGGCCGTCGCCGAGCAGGTTGAAGGCGAGGGTGGCGGCCACGATCACCAGACCGGGGAAGACCGCCATCCAGGGCGCCTGCGCGATATAGGTCTGCGCCGAGGAGAGCATCACGCCCAGCGAGGGCTGCGGCGGCTGCACGCCGAGGCCGAGGAAGCTGAGCAGCGCCTCGCCGATCACGGCGTTCGGGATGCCCACGGTGGCCTGGACGATCAGCGCCGGCGAGGCGTTCGGCAGGATGCGGCGGAACAGCACCGTGCCGTCCCCGCCCCCGTTGGCCACCGTGGCGGCCACATAGTCCAGGTGCTTGAGGCGGAGGGTCTCGGCCCGGGTGATCCGGACCACCGCCGGGATCTGCGAGATGCCGATCGCGATGGTCGCGTTGGTCAGCGAGGGCCCCAGGATCGCGGCCAGGCCGACCGCCAGCACCAGGAACGGGAAGGAGAGCATGGTGTCGGTCAGCCGGGAGACCACGGTGTCCGCGAACCGCCCGTAGTAGCCGGCGGCCAGCCCCAGCGGCACCCCGACCACGAAGGCCAGCAGTACCGCGAGCACCCCGACCTGCATCGAGGCCCGCACCCCGTAGAACACCCGGGAGAGCTGGTCCCGCCCCAGGTCGTCGGTGCCCAGCCAGTGGGCGAGCGAGGGCGGGGCGAGGACATGCCCGAAGTCCGCCCCGGCCGGGTCGTAGGGGCTGATCAGCGGGGCGAGGACGGCGACCAGCACCAGCAGCACGGCCAGCACCAGCCCGGTCATCGCCAGCGGGCTGCGCCGGAGTGCCCGCCAGCGGGCCCGGCCGCGCGGGAGGGCGGCGGTGGCGGCCTCGGGCGCCGCGGCGGCCGGGGTCAGCGGGGTCGTCGCGCTCATGCGGCACCTCCGAGCCGGATCCGCGGGTCGATGACCGAGTAGAGGAGGTCGACCACCAGGTTGACGGCGATGTACGCGGCGGCGGTGCACAGCACCACGCCCTGGACCATCGCGTAGTCGCGGTTGGTGACCGCGTCCAGGGTGAGCTTGCCGAAGCCGGGCAGGACGAAGATCTGCTCGGTGACCACGGCGCCGGAGATCAGCTGCCCCAGCTGGAGGCCGAGCACCGTCACCACGGTGATCAGCGAGTTCCGCAGGGCGTGGCCGTAGACCACCTGACGGCGGCTCAGCCCCTTGGCCCGGGCGGTGCGGACGTAGTCCGCGGAGAGCGACTCCAGCATCGCCGAGCGGGTCTGCCGCATCACCACCGCGGCGATCGCCGAGCCGAGCACCACCGCGGGCAGCACCATCCGGTGGAGGTTGTCCAGCGGATCGGTGGCGATCGGCACGAAGCCGGAGGCGGAGAAGAGCGGCAGCGCGATGGCGAAGGCCAGCACCAGCATGATGCCCAGCCAGAACGACGGCACGGAGAGCCCCACCAGGGCGGCCGCGTTGGCCATCCACTCGATCGGCCCGCCCCTGCGCACGGCCGCGAGCACCCCCGCGCCCATCCCCAGCACGATCGCGAACAGCAGGCTGAGGAGGGCGAGTTCGACGGTGATCGGGGCCGCCTGGGCGATCGCGTGGGCGACCGGGACACCGGTCTGGGAGGAGGTGCCGAGGTTGCCCTCGGCGGCGTTCTCCAGGAACTTCCAGTACTGCACGGGCAGCGAGCGGTCGAAGCCGTAGGCGTGGCGGATCTGGGCCACCACCGCCGGGTCCGGGGTCTCGCCGGCCATGGCGAGCGCGGGGTCGCCGGGGAGGGCCCGGACCCCGGCGAAGACCGCGAGGCTGGCCAGGAAGAGGGTGACCACGGACTGGCCGAGGCGGCGTAGCAGGTATCTGGTCATCGGATGAACCCCGCGTCGGTGACTCGGATCAGGCCGTCGCCGTAGACCTTCAGCCCGGCGACGGACTTGCTGGCGACGACGTAGTTCTTCTGCCGGTAGAGGACGATCACCGCGTAGCTGTCGTTGACCCGCTGGATGAGCTGGTCGTAGACGGCCTGCCGGGCGGGGCGCGCGGCGGTCGAGCGGCCCTCGGCGACCAGCCGGTCGACGACCGGGTCGGACAGGCCGTAGATGTTGAGCGCGCCGCCGGTCTTGACGAAGCCCGCGATGTTGCCGTCCGGGTCGAGCCGTCCCGACCAGGCGTCGGTGGTGAGCTGGAACTTGCCGGCGTCCTCGGTGGCGAGCTGGGTGGTGTAGTCGGTGGCCCGCAGCGAGACGTCGAACCCGGCCTGCTTGGCCATCGCCTGGATGACCTGCGCCAGTCTGCTGTCCTGCTGGGTGTCGGCGATCAGCATCTCCACCTTGACGGGGGTCTTCACCCCGGCCTGCCGGAGCAGCTGCCTGGCCTTGGCGAGGTTCCGCCCGGGGCAGCTGGTCGGCCCGGCCGGCAGGGCCGCGATCGGCGAGACCGGGCTGCAGGCCGGCTGGTACATCCCCTCGAAGACCACCTTGTTGATGGTGTCGCGGTCGAGGGAGAGGGCGAAAGCCTCGCGGACCCGGACGTCCTTGGCGAACGGCGTGTCGACTCGGCCGACCGGCCGGCCGATCCCGGCGCTGTCGCCGATGTTGAAGCCGATCCCGCTCCAGCCCAGCGAGGGCGAGTTGAAGAGCTGCAGCTTGGGCTCGGTGAGCGAGCTCTGCACGTCCACCGGCTGCATCTGGTCGCCGACCTGGATGTCCCCGGAGCGGAGGTTGGCCAGCCGGATCGAGCTGTCCGTGATGGTCTTGAAGACCACCCCGTCCAGATGGACGCCGCTCGCGCCGTAGTAGTCCGGATCGCGGGTGAGGACGATGCGGTCCCCGGCGACCCGGTCGACGAACTTGAACGGCCCCACGCAGGAGGGGTGGTTGGTGAAGTCCTTGCCGTACTTGGCCAGCGCGGTCGGCGACATCACCATCCCGGACCGGTCGGCCAGCACCGGCAGCAGCGGTACATAGCGCTTGGAGAGACTGAGCCGCACGGTGTACGGACCGGTGGCGGCGGCCCCGGTGACCGAACTCAGCTCGGTGGCGCGGGCGGAGCCGGGCAGGGTGCGGTCCCGGTCGATGGAGGTCACGACGGCCTGGGCGGTGAGCGGGGTGCCGTCACTGAACCGGGCGCCCCGCCTGATCGGGATGGTGACGGTGCGCCCGTCGGCCGAGGTGGTGGGCAGTGCCGCGGCCAGTTGGGGAACGATCCGGTCGGAGGCGTCGATGTCGTAGAGCTTCTGACACATCGCGGCGAAGACGGTGCGCGAGACCAGGGTGTTGGCGAGCGTCGGATCGAGCTTGTCGGGGTCGCTCTGCAGGGCGACGGTCAGCACTCCGCCGTCGCGCACCGCACGGTCGTCGGTCATCCGGACCGGTCCGACGGTGGTGGTGGAGGTGTTGAGCGCGGCACAGCCGTCCAGCGCGAGCAGCGCGACCAGGGCGGTGAGCGTGGCGGTCAGCGTTCTGACCAGCGGACTGAGCAAGGGTGGCCTCGGCCGGCGGGGCACGGGGGACGCACCTCCAGTGATCATGGCGGACTGGGGTGTGCGGGAAGCTACGTGTGGAGCCCGCCCCCGGCAAGACCCCGCGCATGCCGGAGTGGTGGTTAACGCAGAAGTGACACAGCGCTTCTGACGGTGCCTCAGCGCTGGTGGAGGCGAACCGACACGTCAGAGCCCGGACGGCTGCCGGAAGCAACCGATTACCGATCGGTCGGTGATCGCGATCCGCGATAACAGTCACTACGGGCGACGAACCGGCGACACCCCAGGGGAAGCAGGACGGCTGTCGGCACTATTGAGTCCGCTTAGTCCGGGTATAGGGATGAAAGCGACGAAAGAGGTGAAGGTCATGATTCTGCTGGGTCTCCTCCTGATGGCGGCCACCGCTGCGTTCACCGGGCTCGTGATCGCCGACAACTTCTCCGGCGGACCGTCGTACAGCGTGACGATCCTCGGCAACCACATCGCGACCCTCAACATGCTGGCGATCTTCTGCGCCGGTCTTGCCCTGGCCCTGATCTTCGGCCTGGGCTTCATGATGATGTCCGGCGGCGGGGCCCTGGCCCACCGGCGCCACCGCAAGCTGCGCCACGCCCGCGCCGAGCGGGACCGGGTGGCCGACGAGCGGGACGCCGTCGCCCAGCACGCCCAGGCGCAGCCGGCCCAGCCGGCCCAGCCGGCGGCTCGAACGCGGACCGGGGACGCCACCGCACCGCTGGTCGGCTCCGGCTCCTCGTTCTCCCAGTCCGCGACCGCACAGAAGGGCCGCCGCCGGCACAGCCTCCACCTGTTCGGCCACTGAGCCGCGCCCGGCGGCCGCCACGGCCGCCGCGGCCGCGCAGGCCCGCCGCGAGGAAAGGAAGAGCGTGTCCGACGAAGGCGTCGACAGCACCGTCGCCGAGCGGCTGGTCGAGGACCTCCTCGCGCGGGCCCCCGGAGTCCCGCCGACCGAGCTCACCGCCCTGGTGAACGAGTACGCCAGGGCGCTGGGCCTCCGGGGGGTGGAGGTCTTCCTGATCGACCTCCAGCAGCGCCGGTTGGTCCCGCTGGACGGGGACCAGCCGGCGCTGGACGTCGACACCTCCCCGCCCGGGTGGGTCTACCGGACCCTCACCCAGCGGGTGGACGAGAGCGGAGACGAGATCCACGCCTGGTTCCCGCTGGTCGACGGGGTAGAGCGGCTCGGCGTGGTGGGGGTGCGGACGGCCCGGCTGGACGCGGCCGCGCTGCGCCGCTGCCGAGCGCTGGTCTCCCTCCTCGCCCTGCTGGTCACCTCCAAGCGGATGTACAGCGACAGCTATGTGAAGCGCACCCGCGCGGAGCCGATGCAGCTCCCCTCCGAGATGCTGCGGGCCTTTCTGCCGCCCAGGACCGTCAGCGACGGGCACGCGGTGTCCACCGCGATCCTGGAACCCGCCTACGAGTTGGGCGGCGACGCCTTCGACCACGCCCTTACCGGCGACTGCCTGTACGCCACGATCCTGGACTCGATGGGCCACGACCTGGCCTCCGGGCTGACCACCGCGGTGGCCACGGCCGGTTGCCGCAACGCCCGCCGGGTCGGCGCCGAACTGCCGGAACTGGCCGAGAGCGTGGACAGCGCCCTGGACGAATGGCTGCCCGACCGCTTCTGCACCGGGATCTTCATGCAGCTCAGCCTCGCCGACGGCAGGTTCCGCTGGTGCAACTGCGGCCATCCGACGCCCGTGCTGATCCGGGACGAGAAGGTGGTGGAGGGGGCCTTCGAGCGGACGCCCCAGCCCCCGATGGGGATGCCGGCCCGCCTGGCGGAGATCGTCCGCGAGGTCCACGAGGTCCAACTGCTGCCCGGGGACCGGGTGTTCTGCTTCACCGACGGGGTCACCGAGGGGCGGGTCAGGGACGGGGCGGAGTTCGGCCTCACCCGGTTCACCGAGTCCGTCATCCGGGCCACCGCGGCCGGGGAGCCCGCTCCGGAGACCCTGCGCCGGCTGATGCACGCCATCCTCGACCGCGACCACAACCAGCTCCAGGACGACGCGACGATCATGCTGGTCGAGTGGCGGCCCCGGCAGAGCCCCGCGCAGGCCCAGGCCCAGGGGCCGGACGCGCAGAGGCCGGAGGCGCAGGGCCCGCTGGGCGAACCGTAAGGCGATTGGGCCCGTCGGCGTGGCGGGCCGGGCGGATCGGGGTTGGGCTGGACCGAGGGATGGCCGCAGCGGCCGCCCCGGGATCCAGTCCTCGTCCGAGAGGGAGAAGTCCGATGCCGGCAGGAGCCAACCGCAAGCGCGAGCGGCAGTACGAGCACATCAAGGAGAGCTCCAAGAAGCGGGGCGCCTCCGAGGGGCGGGCCAAGGAGATCGCGTCCCGTACCGTCAACAAGCAGCGCGCCCGGAGCGGGGAGTCCAGGACCGCCAGCCGCACCTCCACCCGCGACCCCAAGTCCGCCTCGCAGCGCGGCGGCGAGCGCTCGCACAGCGGTTCGCAGGGCCCGACCAAGGACCAGCTCTACGCCGAGGCCAGGAAGAAGCACATCGAAGGCCGCTCCAAGATGAACAAGCAGGAGCTGCTGCACGCCCTCGGGCGCTGAACCGGCCGGGGCGGGCCGGGCGCGCGGCGCTTCTTATGCGGCGCTCCGGGGAGCATGCTGGAGGCAGGAGAACCGGAGGAGAGGAGGTGAGGGCGATGGCTCCGCTGCCCCTGATGTGTCCGCGCTGCGGCCGGCCCCAGCGCGTGGTGCCCGGCGGTCCTCGCAAGCACGACAGCACCGACAGGCCCATCCGGGTCGTCCACACCGACACGGGCCTCGAGGAGTGCGAGCAGCCCCCGCAAGCTCCGCCGTCACCGACGGCAGGAGCGCACTCGCCGACGGACCCCCCTGCCCCGGCCTGAGGCCCGGGCCTCAGGCCCTGACCCGCGCGGGCGACGCCGAACGGCGGGCCCGCCCGCGGGACCGGGCGGCGGCCTGGCGGCGCTGCTAGCCGGCCAGGCCGCCGCCCGTTCCGTCCTCGGCCGCGGCCGGCTCCAGCTCCGCGAGGCGGCAGCCGGAGACGACCGCGACCGGATCGATCCCGGCCGCCCGGAGGATCTCCACCGCCCTGCTGCCCGGATCCGAGGCCAGCTCGGCCAGCAGGTCCATGCCGTCCGCCTCGTCCACCCCCCGGCTCCGCGCACGCTCCCGGGCGCGCTCCAGCGCGCGGGCCGCGGTACGGCTCCAGCCGGAGGGCCAGTCCCAGTCGGCGGCCTCGGCTGAGCTCTCGCTGACCGACTGCCAGCGCCGGCCGAAGCCGATGCTGCGCTGGGCCAGGTACCCCATCAGCCGCCCGGCCTGCGCCGGCGCCGGGGCGGCCGCCAGCAGCGCCGCCGGATCCGCCTCGAGGATCGAGTGCAGCAGGTGACCGGTGTCCACCTCGCGATCACCGGCCCGCACCGCCCGGCGTCTGGCGGCGGAGGCGACCAGTCTCAAGGAGGAGCGGGCGGTCTCTGGGCGGAATCCGGACATGCTGTCCACCACATCACTAGGCTCGGGGGGAGGGCATCCCCGGCTGGGGCGGTTCACGGCCTCCACAAGAAGGAACATTTCGGGAGGTGCCTCATCCGTATGGATGAGAGCCGTCCTCCCCGCAGGCCACGGCAGAGGTCTCGCGGGCAGTCTGCTGCGCTTGGTGACCCTCCGTCAACCCGTCCATACGATGAGTGGAGGGAGCCCCCGGATCGCCCGTATCGGTGCGCTCGTCAGAGCTGGGAGAACCGGCCTTCCGGTGACGGATGGGGGATTTCCGAAGCGGCGCGTTCCAGACCTGCGCGCCCCCGGCCGCGCGCAACCGCACACCCGCGCTGCGGCGTCGAACTCCCCGAGAACCCCGCTCTTCCCCCCGCCGTCCACCGGCCACGCCCTCCGGCCCGATCCCTGGACACCCCCATGACCCCCGTGCCCCCGATGCCCCGCTCGCTGCCCCCACCCACCGCGGCGGCCCCCGCGGCCGCGCCCAGCACGCCGCCAAGCCCCTCCTCTACCTGGACGTGGACGGCGTCCTCAACCCCGTCCGCCCGGCGCCGGACGCGGGCTTCACCGTCCACTCGCTGCTCGGCACCCGGGTGCTGCTGTGCGAGCGGCACGGCCGCTGGCTCCGCGAGCTCTCCGCGGTCTACGAACTGGTCTGGGCCACCACCTGGCAGGAGCGGGCGAACACCCTGATCGGCCCGCTGCTCGGCCTCCCGGAGCTCCCGGTGGTCCCAGTCCAGCAGCAGGGACCGGCCCTGGGCCCCGGCGACGGCGCCGACCTCGGCCCAGGCCTCGGCCCCGGCGGCCGCGGAGGTCGCGGAGGTCGCCGAGCGGCGCGCTCCGGCCCGGAACAGCAGTCGCTCCGGGAGGGCTGGGCCTCCCGGAGCGACTGGCTCCCCATCCTCCGGCACTCGGCAGGACGGCCGTTCGCCTGGATCGACGACGTCATCCCGGACCGGCTGCTGCGCGACTGCGCGAGCCGCACCGACCGACTGCTGCTGCGGGTCGACCCCGGCGACGGGCTGCGCCGCCGGGACGTCGACCGACTGCTGCGGCGCCCGCCCGAGTGGCGGTGAGGACTCAGGCGTCCTCGGGGCCGTCCTCCGGGACCTCGTCCTCCGGGGTCTCGGCGGCCCCGGAGCCCTCGGCCTCGGCGAGCAGCAGGTAGATCCTGCGCCGGGCCTCGTCCAGGATGCCCAGCGCCTTGGTGCGCTGCTCCTGAGTGCCGCCGCCCATCACCTGCCAGACGGCGCCCATCAGGCCGCCGATGGTCTGCTTGGCGTCGCGCAGCGCGCTGAGGTCCGGCTGGTCGGGCCCGTCCTGGCGCCAGGGCTCGCCCGGGCCGGCCTCGGCCTCACGGCGTCCGCTCTCGGTGAGCCGGAACAGCCGCTTGCCGCCCTCCTCCTGACTGGCGATCAGCCCTTCCTCCTCCAGCAACTGGAGGGTCGGGTAGACCGAGCCGGGGCTGGGGCGCCAGGCGCCCTCGGTGAGCTCGCCGATCCGCTGGATCATCTCGTAGCCGTGCATCGGCCGCTCCTTGAGCAGCGCGAGGAGGGAGGCGCGCACATTGCCCCTGCGGGCTCGTGCCCGACCGCCGCGCCCGCGCCCGCCGTGGCCGAAGCCCCATGGACCGAAGGGTCCGCCGGGTCCTCCGGGCCCGCCCGGGCCGCCGAAGCCTCCGGGACCGAACGGTCCGAAGGCCGCACGGCCCTCGAAGCGCTGGCCCATCGGCCCCGTCGGGCCGCCCGCGCGCATGCCGCGTCCACCGCGGCCACCGTGGCCGCCTCGCCCGCGGCCGAAGGGGCCGGGGCCGTTGAAGTCACGCTCGAAGTTCGTTCCGGGTCGCATGATGGCGACTCCTTTCGTCGAGTGGTCGTCGGGAACCGATCGGCTCCCGATAGCTCAACGATATATCGGTGACTGTCGCTCGACAAGCGCCGTCGGCAAGATCTTTCGCGGGCGGTAGCGTCTGCGCCATGAGGATCCGAACCGTCGACGCCTTCACCGACCGCCCCTTCGCCGGAAACCCGGCCGGGGTCTGCCTCCTCCCCGAGGGCCCCTGGCCCGAGGACGAGGTACTCGCCTCGATCGCGATGGAGATGAACCTCGCCGAGACCGCCTTCACCCGCCCGCGGCCGTCCGGCGGCTGGGAGCTGCGCTGGTTCACCCCGGCCGTCGAGGTCCGGCTCTGCGGCCACGCCACCCTGGCCACCGCCCACGCGCTGCGCGAGGACGGCCTGCTGGCGCCCGGGGCGACGGCCGAGTTCGACACGCTGAGCGGACGGCTCACCGCCGAGGCGGGCCAGACCGGGGCGATCACCCTGGACTTCCCGGCCAACCCGCCCACCGAGGTGCCGGTCCCGGAGGGCCTGGTCGAGGCGCTCGGCTCCCCGGTGGTCGCCGCCTACGAGACGGGAGAGCTGGGCGATCTGCTGGTCGAGCTGGCCGACGAGTCGACGGTCCGCGGACTCGTCCCGGATCTCGGCCTGGTGGTCGCCCTGGCCACCCGCGGCGTGATCACCACCGCCGCGGCCGGCGCGGACGGCCCCGGCGGCTATGACTACGTGTCCAGGTTCTTCGGGCCTGCCGTCGGCGTCCCGGAGGACCCGGTGACCGGCAGCGCCCACACCGCGCTTGCCCCGTTCTGGTCGGACCGCCTCGGCCGGACCGCGCTGACGGGCTACCAGGCCTCCCGGCGCGGTGGCCTGGTGCGCACCGAGGCGGCCGGCGCCCGGGTCCGCCTCACCGGCCACGCCGTCACCACCCTGGAAGGCGATCTGCGGCTGTGACAGGGGCGGCGCGCGGGGTACGCCTCCGCGCCCCGCGCGCCGCCTCCCGTCGCGCTTGCCCCTTGCTCTCTGCTCCCCGCTCCCTGCTTCCGGCTCCCTGCTTCCGGCTCCCTGCTTTTCGCTACGCGGCTACGCGTCCGGGCCGTGCCGGCGGACGTCCTGCACCCGGCGTACCGCCTCGCGCAGCTCACCCAGCCAGCCGTCGGCGTTCCTGCCCACCTGGTGGACGCACCAGGCGAGCGCCTCCGAGCGGCTGCGCGCCACCCCGGCGGCGACCAGGGTGTCCAGGATCTGCCGCTCCGGCTGGCGCAGCCTGGTCATCGCGGGCACCGACAGGCTGGTGAACATCACCCGCCGCCCGCCGCACTCGACCCCCCAGGAGACCTTGCGGCCGAACCGCTGCTCCGCCTCCCGCGCGAGCTGGATCCGCTGCTCGCGGGTCCGCTCCCGGAAGGCGGCCACGGCCTCCTCGATCCGGGCCAGCCGCGCACCCGGCGTGTCCTCGGACTCCTCCGAGCCCTCCGGCTCCTCCGGTCCCTCCGGCTCCGGAATCACCCCGACGACCGTGATCTCCTCGCGGTCGACGACGACCTCCGGCGCCCCTTCGAACAATCCTTCGGGAACCCGCTCCGCAAACCAGCCTGCGAGCGTCGTTCCGGTATCACTCGCTGTCATGTAATCAGGATTACACCCTTACAAGGCGCCCGGAAGTCCCCGGCGGCCCTCCCTTGCGCCCCTCAGGTGGGCAGCCAGCTCACATGCCCCGCCAGCAGCGCGTAGCCCACGAAAGCGACCGTGTCGATCAGCCCGTGGGCCACCGCCAGCGGGGCCGCCCGGCGCCAACGCCGGTAGAGCCAGCAGAAGATGAGTCCCATCACCAGGTTGCCGAAGAAGCCGCCCACGCCCTGGTAGAGGTGGTACGAGCCGCGCAGCAGCGAGCTCGCGGCCACCGCGCCCGGCCAGGACCAGCCCAGCCCCTCCAGCCTGCGCAGCAGGTAGCCGAGCACGATCACCTCTTCGACCACCGCGTTCTGCGCGGCCGAGAGGACCAGGATGGGCACCCGCCACCACACGTCCGGCAGGGTGGTCGGCACCACGGTGAGGTTGAACCCGGCCGCCCGCGCGGCCAGGTAGAGCCCCAGACCGCTGCCGCCGATCACCGCGGCGACCAGGGCGCCCCGGCCGAGGTCCCGCCACCGCTGCGTCAGGTCGAAGCCGATCACCCGCAGCGAGGTCCCCTCGCGCAGCAGCAGATGCGCGACCAGCGCCACCGGCACCAGCGCGGTGGCGATGTCGAACACCTGCCAGGCGAGATCCAGCCACGGCCGCCCCGGCGCCATCGACCCGACCAGCGTCGCGGTCTGCGCGGACAGGCTCTTCTTGGCGGTCAGCGAGCCGATGAAGCTGATGATCGCGCTGACCCCGCTCGCGCCCAGCGAGAGCGCCAGCACCAGCAGCGTCTCCTGGCCGAGCAGCCTGCGGCTCAGGGATTCCCTGTCGTCGGACACGGTCGGGGAGGTGGTCACCGCGCGATCATCGCATGGGTCCCCGGTCCGCCCCCGACACGGGCCAGGTGTGGACCGGAGCGCCGGTGCGCATCCGGGCCATGTAACGGCGGGTCATCTCGGCCAGCGCGGCGTCCCGTTCGAGCCCGTCGCCGCGCAGGCGGTGGTAGACCGCGCTCTGCCAGGACGCCCCGTTGGCGCCCCGCCGGCAGCGCTCCTCGACGATGCCCAGGTAGTGGTCCCGGTCGGCGGGCTCCACCTGCCAGGCGTCCAGGCCGCGCCGGGCCAGCGGCAGCAGCTCCTCGGCGATCAGCCGGGCGGCCGGCACCCGGCGCAGTCCGCTCCGGCCGGTGCTCCGGCCGGGCTTGCCGCGCATCCCCGGGATCCTGTTCGGCGCCGGCCACCACAGCTCGGCGTCGAGCCCGTAGCGGGCGGCGGTGTGGAAGTTCTCCGCGGCCAGCTCGAACGGCAGCCGGGTCCAGACCGGCCGGGACTGCTCGGCGAGGCTGCGCACCGCCCCGTAGTAGAAGGCGGCGTTGGCGAGGATGTCCGCGACCGTGGGCCCGGCCGGCAGCACCCGGTTCTCCACCCGCAGATGCGGAACCCCGCCGGCCACGTCGTAGACCGGCCGGTTCCAGCGGTAGATGGTGCCGTTGTGCAGCCGCAGCTCCCGCAGCGCGGGGATGCCGCCGACGTCGAGCACCCGGTCCGGGTCCTCCTCGTCGCAGATCGGCAGGAGCGAGGGGAAGTAGGCCAGGTTCTCCTCGTACAGATCGAGGACGGAGTCGATCCAGCGCTCGCCGAACCAGGTGATCGGGCGGACGCCCTGGGCCTTCAGCTCGGTCGGCCGGGTGTCGCAGGCCTGCTCGAAGAGGATCGGCCGGGTCTCCCGCCACAGCTCCTTGCCGAAGAGGAAGGGCGAGTTGGCGCCGAGCGCCAGCTGCGGGCCGGCCAGCGCCTGGGCCGCGTTCCACACCGCGGGGAAGAGCTCCGGGGTGACCTGGAGGTGCAGCTGGAGCGAGGTGCAGGCGGCCTCCGCGACGATCGACGCCCGGTCCAGCCGGAGCCGCTCGACGCCCTGGATGTCCAGGGCGATGTCCTCCCCGCGGGCGGCCAGGATCTGCTCGCTCAGCATGGTGTAGCGGTTGTCCGCGGAGATGTTGTGCAGCCCGGCGTGCGCCTGGGTGAGGGTGGGGAGGGTGCCGACCATCATGATCCCGGCGCCGGCCTCCCGGGCCTTGCGGTCGGCGTACCGGAGGGCGGTGTCCACCTCCTCCCGCAGCTCCTCGAAGACCCGGCCGCCGAGCCGGTGCGGGGCGATGTTCACCTCGATGTTGAACCGGGCCAGCTCGGTCTGGAAGTCGCTGCTCGCGATGGCGCGCAGCACCTCCTCGTTGCGCATCGCGGGCTGCCCGTCCTCCCCCACCAGGTTGAGCTCCAGCTCCAGGCCGAGCACCGCCCGGGGACGGTCGAACCGCTGCTCGTCCAGCAGTCTGCGCAGCGCGTCCACGCACTGGCGCAGCTTCTGCCGGTAGATCTGACGGTCTGACAGGTCGGAACCGCCGGCTGCGACCTTCTCCCCCATGGGTGCCTACTCTCTGGGACTCTCGTCGGGTTCCTCGTACGGGTGCCCCGGGGCCGCGCCGGTATCGCGCCCGGCATGGCCCGGGTCTCGTCCAGGCCTACCCGGTCGGCGCGGTTCGACCGCGCCTGGATCCTTCCCATGCAGCGAGATCGGTATGTTTCCACGAGCTTGTCCGGGTTGCCCCTTGCCGAAAGCCACGGACCGTAGTAGAAGTGTCACACCGTGCGAACGTTCGGCTAGAATTCGCGCACAGGCATGCAGGCCTGGCCGGAGCAAGGCACGCCCCGCGGCACGGGTCTTCGCAGCCGCGCGGACGCGCCCCGGCGGAGCCCGCCACCGACCGGCGGCCCCTCCTGCGCCCCGACCCTCGGCGATGCCGAACGAACCAGCAGTACCTCCACCACCCCACGCCCGGCGCCGCCGGGCGCCCGCACCATCGACGCGTCGCCCGACGCACCGTCACCCCTCCGGCGCTGCAACACAGTTGAAGCCCTCGTAGAACGAGCCGAGCCCCCGTCACGGCGGGCGCTCGCGGCCGGTCGTGCGACGGCGCGCCGGCGGCCCGAACGCCGCCCCTGCACCGTCCGTCTCTGCCCTGTGAGGCGAACCGCCATGTCGCTCCAGCTCCCTCAGCCCCCCGCCGCAGCTCTGCGCGCCGTGCGCGCCGCTCTGGACACCCCGAGCGCCGTGCGCGGGTCGCATACGCCGTCGCTGCGCGACGCTCCCGGGCCGCTCCAGCTCGTCCATCCCCTGCCCGTGCACAGGCTGGATCCGGCCCCTTCCGGGCTCTCCCCCGCGCCCTCGCTGCCCTCGGCGGCCGGGGACCGCAGCGGCTGGCGCTTCCTGGTGCGCTGCGGGGGCGAGGTGCTCGCGGCGGCCGAGACCATCGAGACCCCGGACGGACCGGCCTTCTCCCACTTCGCCGAGGGCCCCTATCCGGTGTCCACGCTGCGTGCCCTGCATCAGGCCCAACTCCACTGCGCGGACAGCGCCGTGGTCTACCAGCCGCGGCTGCTCTGCGTGCCGGGGCACTACATGACCGCGCTGTGGCTGCATCCGCTGCTCGGCCCGGCCCCGGCCGCGGACGTACTGGTTCCGCTCGCGCCCTCGCCCTGCGGGGTGACGGCCCACCACCCGTACGCGGCGACCGAGTTGCTGCCCGTGCTGACGCGTCCGGTGCAGGGCGTCCGGAGCGCCGGGATCCTCGCCGGTCAGTGAGACCACGCTCGGGCTAGTCATTCCGGGTGGGTGCGGCACCGGCCACACCTGCCCGAACGGGTGATCTATCCCGAGCCGGAGTGATCCATGTCACCAAATGGCTGCGGCAGGGTTGCGGCGTGCCCACACTGGGAACCGACGCGCACGGCCCCGTCGTGAGTCCCGGTAATGCGGCGGGTCCGCACCGGTGGGGCCGCCGCGGGGGACATGGAAACTTCCGAAGGGTACGAGCAATGTGCCAGCACCGACCTGAGTGCCCGTCAGCGGACTCGCCGGACCGCGAGGCCGCGGCCGTCTTGGCCACCCACCCGGAGCAGGGCTGGAGCCTGCTCTGCAACGGCGTCCTCCTCTTCGAGGACACCGGAGAACTCCTCCCCGACGGCAAGGTCATCAGCCCCCGCCGGGTCTACGCGCCCGCCGCCTAGCGCCTCACAGCGAGCGTCGGCACCTGCCGAAAACCCGCGCCCCGCCTGCGTGTCCACACGCAAGCGGGGCGCTTGTCGGTCCGGCCCCCGGCCGGACCGGGGTCACTCGGCGTAGGCCTCCACCGGCGGGCAGGAGCAGACCAGGTTCCGGTCCCCGTAGGCCCCGTCGATCCGGCGCACCGGCGGCCAGTACTTGTCCGCCGGGTTCACCCCCGCAGGGAAGACCGCGGTCTCCCGGGAGTACGGGTGCTCCCACTCCCCCGCCGCGATCATCGCGGCCGTGTGCGGGGCGTTCCGCAGCGGGTTGTCCTCGGCCGGCCACTCGCCGGAGCCGACCCGGTCGGCCTCCCCGCGGATGGCGATCATCGCCTCGCAGAAGCGGTCCAGCTCGGCCAGGTCCTCGCTCTCGGTGGGCTCGATCATCAGCGTCCCGGCCACCGGGAAGGACATCGTGGGGGCGTGGAAGCCGTAGTCGATCAGGCGCTTGGCGATGTCGTCGACGCTCACCCCCAGCTCCTTGGTCAGCGGCCGCACGTCGACGATGCACTCGTGCCCGACCAGCCCGCCCGGGCCGGTGTACAGCACCGGGAAGTACGGGGCCAGCCGCTTCGCCACGTAGTTGGCGTTGAGCACGGCCACCTGGGTGGCCGCCTTGAGCCCCTCCGCCCCCATCATCCGCACATAGGCCCAGCTGATCGGCAGGATCGAGGCCGAGCCGTAGGGCGCCGCCGAGATCGGCCCCACACCGGTCTCCGGCCCCGCGCCGGACTGCAGCGGGTGGTTGGGGAGGTACGGCGCCAGGTGCTCGCGCACCGCCACCGGGCCGACGCCGGGTCCGCCGCCGCCGTGCGGGATGCAGAAGGTCTTGTGGAGGTTGAGGTGGGAGACGTCGCCGCCGAACTCGCCCGGCTTGGCGAGGCCCACCAGCGCGTTGAGGTTGGCGCCGTCCACGTAGACCTGGCCGCCGGCCTCGTGGACCGCCGCGCAGACCTCGGTGATGGTCTCCTCGAACACTCCGTGGGTGGACGGGTAGGTCACCATCAGCACCGACAGCCGCTCGCGGTGCTCCTCGACCTTGGCCCGCAGGTCGGCCACGTCGATGTCGCCGTTCTCGCCGGTCTTGACCACCACCACGCGCATCCCGGCCATCGCGGCGCTGGCCGCGTTGGTGCCGTGGGCGGAGGACGGGATCAGGCAGACGTCCCGCTGCTCGTCCCCGTTGGCCCGGTGGTAGGCGCGGACCGCGAGGAGGCCGGCCAGCTCGCCCTGGGAGCCGGCGTTCGGCTGCAGGCTGACCTTGGCGTAGCCGGTCACCTCGGCCAGCCAGTCCTCCAGCTGGTGGATCAGGGTCAGGTAGCCCTCGGTCTGCCCGGCCGGCGCGAAGGGGTGCAGCCCGGCGAACTCCGGCCAGGTCACCGCCTCCATCTCGGCGGTGGCGTTGAGCTTCATGGTGCAGGAGCCGAGCGGGATCATCCCGCGGTCCAGTGCGTAGTCCCGATCGGAGAGCCGGCGCAGGTAGCGCAGCATCGCGGTCTCCGAGCGGTGGCTGTGGAAGACCGGGTGGGTCAGGTACTCGTCAGAGCGCAGCAGGGCGGCCGGCAGCGAGTCCGCGGCCGCCTCCGCGCCCCCTCCGCGCCGGTCACGCCGAAGGCGCCCCAGACCTTGGCCAGGTCCTCGGCCGTGGTGGTCTCGTCGCAGGCGATTCCGACCAGGTCCGCGCCGGCCTCGCGCAGGTTGACCCCGGCCTTCCGGGCCGCGGCGACGACCTCGGCGGCCTTTCCGGGCACCCGGGCCAGCACGGTGTCGAAGAACGCGTCGTGCACCAGCTCGACCCCGCCGGCCCGCAGGCCCTCGGCCAGCCGTACGGCCTGCCGGTGCGTCCGGCGCGCGATCGCGGCCAGTCCCTCGGGACCGTGGTAGACGGCGTACATCGAGGCCATCACGGCCAGCAGCACCTGCGCGGTACAGATGTTGCTGGTCGCCTTCTCCCGGCGGATGTGCTGCTCCCGGGTCTGCAGCGCCAGCCGGTACGCCGGGGCCCCGTCCGCGTCCTTGGAGACGCCGACCAGACGGCCGGGGAGGCTGCGGGCGTAGTCCTGGCGGACGGACATGTAGCCGGCGTGCGGGCCGCCGAAGCCCATCGGCACGCCGAACCGCTGGGTGGTGCCGACCGCGATGTCCGCGCCCAGCTCACCCGGCGACTTCAGCAGCGTCAGCGCCAGCAGGTCGGCGGCGACCGCCACCACCGCGCCGGCCGCGTGCGCCTCCTCGATCACCGGCGTCAGGTCCCGCACGGCCCCGGAGGCGCCCGGGTACTGCACCAGCACCCCGACCACCCCGCGCTCGGCGATCCCCTCCGGCAGGCCCTCGCTGAGGTCCGCCGTGACCACCTCGACGCCCTGCGACACGGCGCGGGTCTCGATCACCGCGCGGGTCTGCGGGAAGGCGTCCTGGTCGACCACGAAGACCGCGTCCGCCGCGGCCTTCCGGTTCACCCGGCGGGCCAGGGCCATCGCCTCGGCCGCCGCGGTGCCCTCGTCGAGGAGGGAGGCCCCGGCGGTGGGCAGGCCGGTCAGGTCGGACACCACGGTCTGGAAGTTCAGCAGCGCCTCCAGCCGGCCCTGCGAGATCTCCGGCTGGTACGGGGTGTACGCCGTGTACCAGGCGGGGTTCTCCATCACGTTGCGGAGGACCACGGGCGGGGTGAAGGTGTCGTAGTAGCCGAGGCCGATCATCGAACGGAGCACCTGGTTCCGTCCGGCCAGCGAGCGCAGTTCGGCCAGCGTCTCCGCCTCGCCGGCGGCGGCGGGGAGCCCCAGCCGCTCCAGGCTGCGGATCGCGGCCGGGACCGCGGCGGTGGTCAGCTCGTCCAGAGAGCCGAAGCCCACCGAGGCGAGCATCTTGGACCGCTCGCCCTCGTCTGGCCCGATGTGCCGCTGCTCGAACAGGGTGGTGCGATCGGTGTGATCAGTCATGGTGGCTGAGGCCTCCTGGTCAGCGTGACCCGCGGGGACGGCCTCCCCCTCTGTCATCTGCACCTGAGAGCTTCACCGTCCGCCGGTTCGACCGGCGTCGGCTTGCACCGTCGGCGAGGACTCCGGTGGTCCACCGAAGGAGCCCTGCTTTCCAGAGTGACCTCGCCCGGACGGTACGTCTGCCTGAGAGATTCCGGGGAGGAGTTGCTCCTTCGGCGCCGAGCGCTCGCGCGTTCGGACTCTCCCGTCCGGGCTCGACGGTCACCCTCACCCTACCAGTGCGGATCACCTCGGACGTGGCTCCTGAAGCAGTCCGGGATTGGGCCAACTGGTCCAGCGACACGCCCCATTGGGGCCCGAATGTTCGACAACACACCAAATCATGACGTTTCGTATGTTTTCGTACGACGTCAACCGAGTCATGTGATCCCGGTGCCAGCCGGGTCGCCACCCGTGGAGGGCCCCGTGCAGACCGACATCGACCCAAGGGACCTC
Source organism: Phaeacidiphilus oryzae TH49 (assembly GCF_000744815.1). Taxonomy (NCBI): domain Bacteria; kingdom Bacillati; phylum Actinomycetota; class Actinomycetes; order Kitasatosporales; family Streptomycetaceae; genus Phaeacidiphilus; species Phaeacidiphilus oryzae. Next base: position 15,047 of record NZ_JQMQ01000004.1, on the reverse strand, counting down.
ATCGGCCACAAGGCCGTGGACCGCAACGGCGACAAGATCGGCACCGTGGACGAGGTGTACCTCGACGACGCCACGGGCGAGCCGGAATGGGCCGCCGTCCGGACCGGGATCTTCGGCCGGGACGCCTTCGTTCCGCTGGCCACCAGCGAGTTCGTCAGCGAGGAGCTGCGCGTGCCCTACGACAAGTCCCAGGTCAAGGATTCCCCCGACTTCGGAGCCGGCCAGCATCTGTCGCCGGCTCAGGAACTCCAGCTGTACCGCTACTACGGTCTGGACGTGCCCAGCGAGTCCGGCTCCCGGGCGAACGGCCAGGCCGCCCCCTCGGACGCCTCCGACGCCTCCGACACGGCGGCCACTCCGGCCGCCGCCGCCGCGGTGGGCGGCAGCGCCGCGCACACCGCCCCGGCCGCCGCCGGCGACGCGACCGCCCGGACCCAGGCCGCCGCGGTCCCGGACACCGCGAGCTCGGGGACCGCGAGCTCGGGGACCGCGGGCTCGGACACCGCAGCTACGGACACCGCGCGGTCCGCCGAGCGCACCGACGGCCTGACGGGCGAGCACACCTCGGCAAGCGCTCCCGAGCAGGGCCTGGCGGCGGGTGCGGCCGGCGGAGCGGCGGGCGCCGCCGCCGGATACGCCGCGGCCTCCTCGAAGCCGGCCGAGCACTCCTCCCCCGCCGGCGGCCGGACCTCCGCGTTCTTCACCGGCTCCGCCGGCACCACCACCCCGGAGCCGTCGACGACCGCCCAGACCCCCACCCCGGTCAAGGAGGAGGAGACCCGCGCGGTCCCGCACCTCACCGACCGCGACTCCACCGCCGCCGCGGGCACCGCCAAGCCGGCGGGGGCGGCCGGGACGGGCGCCCCGGAACAGATCGAGGTGGTCTGCCGCGAGGAGCGGCTGGACATCACCACCGAATGGCACGAGCTCGGCCGCGCCCGGCTGCGCAAGTACGTCACCACCGAGAACGTGGAGCGCCGGGTTCCGGTCGTCCGCGAGCGGGTCCGGATCGAGCGGGTCCGGCTGAGCGACGACGAGCGGGCGCAGATCTCCGACCAGGAGATCGAGGAGGCCACTCAGGAGGTCCCGGTCCACGAGGAGCGGGTGGTGGTACGCAAGCACGTGGTCCCGGTCGAGCGGATCCGGCTGATCACCGAGCGGGTCACCGAGGAGGAGGTGGTCCGCGACCAGCTCCGCCGCGAGCAGGTCGAGGTCCACGACGCCGGCCAGGGCAGCCAGGCCGGGCAGTCCGGCCAGTCCGAACGGTCCGGGCAGGGCCAGGCCGCACAGGGCGGGCGCAACGGCGCGGCGCCCTCGGCCGGCACCTCCACCACCCCGTACTCCCCCGGCGCCCGCTACCCCGGCCGTCCGGCCTACGGTCACTGACCCACCCCGCTCCCCACCTCGGCGCCGCACCGGACCACCGGTCGCGGCGCCGAGGCCTGCTGGCTACGCCGAGCCGTCCGACGGGTCCCCGTCCGAGACCAGGCTCAGCGGCGGCGCGGCGGCCAGCGCCGGATCGTCCTCCCGGAAGGTGCGCACCCGCCCGGGCTCGGACTCCGGGGTCTCGAAGCGGACGGTGACCCGCCCGACGCCGCTGCCCTGCACCCAGCCGGGACCGAACTCCTCGTGCCGCACATCCTCGCCGGGCAGCCAGCGGCGGCGCGTCCCAGGCTCGGAACCCGGCTCCCGGCCGGGATGGAAGGCCCGCGGCTGCCCGAACCCCCCGTAGGCCGGGTCCTCGGCCTCGTTCACGGTCTCGGTCACGGCCTCGCCCGCCGGCTTCACGCCCTCGCCCGCCGGCTTCACGGCCCCGGCCGCCGGTTCCGGCGTCGACTCCGATTCCGGACTCGCAGCGGGTTCCCCGGCCCCACCGGCCGGCGCGGCCCCCTCCCCGGGGTCGCCGAGCTGCGCCTCGCCCGCCTCCCGGGCGGCCTGGGCGAACAGGTCCTCCTGGGTGAAGTCCGCGAGCCCGGAGACGCCGACCCCGAGCAGCCGCACCCCGCCGGCCAGCTCCCCCGACCCGAGCTGGTCCAGCATCCGCAGCGCCGTGCCGGTCACCACCCCCGGGTCGTCGGTCGGCCCGCGCAGGGTCTCGGAGCGGGTGAGGGTGGAGAAGTCGTAGCGGCGGACCTTGAGCACCACCGTCCGCCCGGACCGGCCGGCCGCCCGCAGCCGCCCCACGCAGCGCTCGGCCAGCCGCTCCACCTCGGCCACGATCCGGTCGCGGTCCCGCAGGTCCACCTCGAAGGTGTCCTCCACGGAGATGGACTTGGCGTCCCGCTCCGCCACCACGGGGCGGTCGTCGATCCCCTGGGCGAGGGCGTGCACCCCGGCGCCGTGCGCCTTCCCCAGCAGCCGGATCAGCTCCACCTCCTCGGCCGCGGCTATCTCGCCGACCGTGTTCAGCCCCGCCCGCCGCAGGGTCTCGGCCGTGGCCGGGCCCACCCCCGGCAGCACCCGCACCGACAGCGGGTCCAGCAGCTCCCGCTCGGTGCCCGGCTCGATCAGCACCAGCCCGTCCGGCTTGGCCCGCTCGGAGGCGATCTTCGCCAGGAACTTGGCACCCGCCAGACCGACGGAGCCGGTCAGTCCGGTGGCCGCGGTGATGTCCGCCCGCAGGTCCTCGCCCAGCGCCTGCACCAGCTCCCGCGCCGCCTCGGGGCCGGCCGAGGCGATCAGCTCCCCGTACGGGCCCGCGGCGAGGTCCACGAAGGCCTCGTCCAGGCTGAGCGGCTCCACCAGCGGGGACATCGCCCGGAGCAGCCCCATCACGGTCTCGCTGACCTCGCGGTAGAGCGCGAATCTGGGTACCAGATAGGCCGCGTTCGGCGCCAGCCGGCGGGCGTGCGCCATCGCCATGGCCGAGTGCACCCCGAACACCCGCGCCTCGTAGGAGGCCGTGGAGACCACCCCGCGCGCCCCCAGCCCGCCGACGATCACCGGCTTTCCGCGCAGGCTCGGCTTGGACGCCTGCTCCACCGAGGCGAAGAAGGCGTCCATGTCGAGGTGGAGGATGGACGGAACCGGGCGCATACAGCGATGATCCCGCACACCACTGACAATTCGCCGCGCCCCCGCCGCCGCGCCCTGCTCCCACCGCCCCGCGCGGGCCCCGGGCTCAGCTCATGGCGCGGGCCGGGCCTCAGACCGCCCGGTTGCGCCGCCGGCGTGCCGCCAGCTCGTCCTCGGGGTCGTTCCCTGGCAGCGTCTCGCCGGTGTCCGCGCGCTCGGCGTGCAGCCGGGTGAGGGAGCCCTCCAGCTCGCGCCAGACGGCCCCGACGGCGATCCCGAAGACGCCCTGCCCGCCCTGCAGGAGGTCCACCACCTCGTGCGGGGAGGTGCACTGATAGACCGTGGCACCGTCGCTCATCAGCGTCACCTGCGCCAGATCCGCCCCGCCGGTCTCGGCCAGATGGGCCGCGGCGATCCGGATGTTCTGCAGGGAGACCCCGGCGTCCAGCAGCCGCTTGACGATCTTCAGCACCAGGATGTCCCGGAAGCTGTAGAGGCGCTGGGTCCCGGAGCCGTGGGCCGGCCGGACGCTCGGTTCGACCAGCCCGGTCCGCGCCCAGTAGTCGAGCTGGCGGTAGGTGATCCCGGCCGCCGCGCAGGCCGTCGGGCCGCGGTAGCCGATCATCTCCGATCCCGTGGGATCCTCCGATCGCATCGGCCGGGCCTCCGGCTGCCAGGCCCCCACGTCGTTGAGACGGGGAGCGGGCGGGGCGTGCACCTCGTGGAGGGGGTGCGCGCCGTGTGCGGCCATGCCGTCGCCGGTACTGCTCACGCGACCCTCCATCCGGCCCACCCGTCGTCTTCCGGGACCGCTCGCCGGCCGCCGTCCCTGATGGGGTGGCTCACCGGGGACGTCCACCATCGACGGTAGGCAGTCGCCAGGGGCGCGTCAACGATCGCCACGCTCGGCACGCCGAGTGACCTCAACCTCAAGAGCGGTTTGGGCAAGGAGGCCTGCGGGTACGCGAGTTCGTTCGCCCCGCGCCCCGCGGCCGCCGCTCACTGGCTGCTGGTGCCGAAGTCCTCCGGAGAGATCTGGTCCAGGAACTCCCGGAACTTCTCGACCTCGTCCTCCTGTTCGTCCGGGATCGCGATCCCGGCCTCGTCCAGTACGCCCTCCGCACCGTAGATCGGAGTGCCGGTCCGCAGCGCAAGCGCTATGGCGTCGGACGGCCGGGCGCTGACCTCCACCCCGCTGGCGAACACCAGCTCCGCGTAGAAGACGCCTTCGCGCAGGTCGGTGATGCGCACCGCGGTGAGCTGCTGGCCGACGGCCTCCAAGACGTTCTTGAAGAGGTCATGGGTCAACGGCCGAACGGGCGTCATCCCCTGCTGGGCGAAGGCGATCGCGGTGGCTTCGCCCGGCCCGATCCAGATCGGCAGATACCGGTCGCCGCCGACCTCGCGCAGGAGGACGATCGGCTGGTTGGAGGGCATCTCCACCCTGACGCCCACGACGTCGAGCTCATTCACAAGAGCCACCCTAGGGCGCCACTCGCGGATATTAAAGTCCGGTCGTGGCCATCGGGGCATATGGTGCAGACGACTCCGCCCGCACCGCCCCCGATCCGGGGGCGACGGGGCGGGCGCGGCTCAGACCGGCCGCTCGCGCAGGCCCGACTGGACCAGGGCGGCGTGCAGCCGCACCGAGAGGGTCGCCAACTCACGGGCGGTGGCGGCGGCATGCGCCCTGGTCTGCGGGTTGCGATGCCGCCTCAGCGGCGCCACCACCTGCTCCACCAGGCCGATCTCCCGATCGGCGGCCGCCTTCACGGCGCGCAGATGCCGCGCCTCCAGGCCGAACCGGCCCAGTTCGGCGACCAGCTTGGACACATGCACCATGTCCGCGTCGTAGCCGCCGTCGGGGCCGGGCAGCACCAGCCCGTACGACTCCCACTCCTGGAGCTGGGGCTCGCCGATGCCCGCCTCGGCCAGCAGTTCCTCGCGGTTGAGCCGGCCGGCGGCCGGCCCTCCCAGACCGCCCTCGCCGCCGGCGCCGGCCTGGCCGAGCGCCTCGGCCAGCGCGGTGGCCTCCCGCTCGGCCTCGGCCACCGGGCCCGTCCCGGTCGAGGCGGAGGCCGGCAGCGCGGGCGGGGCCTCGCCCCGGTCGATGGCGTCCAGGTGCTCGCGGATCACCCGCAGCGGCAGATAGTGGTCGCGCTGCATCCGCAGCACATACGCCAGCCGCTCGACGTCCGCCTCGCTGAACTTCCGGTAGCCCGAGGGGGTGCGCTGGGGCTCCACCAGCCCCTCCGCCTCAAGGAAGCGGATCTTCGAGATGGTGACCTCGGGGAAGGCGTCTCGGAGCACCCCGAGCACCGCTCCGATACTGAGCAGCTGCGGCCGCCCTCCGGTCCGGTCCATCGCCCCTCGGCCCCGGGGGACCAGGCCCGACGTCCGCTGCGGTTCCGGGCGCGGCCCGGCCTCAGTACCCGCCACTGCTCACGTGCTCCTCACGACGCTCCGCCCCGGGCCGCGCCCCGCCCCGCAACCGGGACGGGACCGCCCTGGGCAGCGTCAGTACGCTCGGGGGCCGGCGTAGAACACCAGCCGGTACTTTCCGATCTGCACCTCGTCCCCGTTCTGCAACGCGACCTGGTCGATCCGCTCGCGGTTCACATAGGTGCCGTTGAGCGAGCCGACGTCGGCGACCGTGAAGCCCTCCGGGGTCCGGCGGAACTCCACGTGCACGCGCGAGACGGTGACGTCGTCCAGGAAGATGTCGCTCTCCGGGTGCCGGCCGGCCGTGGTCAGGTCCGAGTCCAGCAGGAACCGGCTGCCCGAGTTCGGCCCGCGCCGCACGATCAGCAGCGCGGAACCCGGCGGCAGCGCCTCCACCGCGGCCATCGCCTCCGGCGAGAGGGGCGGGGCGCCCTGGCCCTGCACCTCGGCCTCATAGGCCTCGAGGCCGGAGATCGAGATGGTCGAAGTGGTCTCGGAGGGGCGCTCGGCGGCGGCCCGGCCGTGCAGGGGTGCACCGCAGTTCGAGCAGAACCGGCTCGCCTCGGGGTTCTGGTTTCCACACCGGGTGCACACCGTCACGGATGCTGCCTCCTGCCGCGGTTCGCCCGCGTGTCCCTGAGACGCGTACGGGGAGTTCGGAGAGGGCACAAACCCTCCACCGGTGGTTGAGGCTACCCCCTCGGCACCTATCCGTCCCGCACCCACGCCGCCGGTCTGGTCGCGGAAGAGCGGGCGCTCCCCGGCCGGCGCGTACTCCCCGCCGTCGGCGGAGCCGCGCATCCCCGGCACACTCGCGTCGTCGGCTCGGCGGTGCCGCGCGGTCGGCGCCTCCACCGCGCCCCGGCGCTGGCCTCTGCCGAACAGCTTCGAGAAAAAACTCACGGGCGATTCCCCTTGCGTGCCACGAACCCGCCCGTGGGGCAGGATGAAGCGTCTTTATGGACGGTGCGGCACCCGGACGGTGCCGACCTGGTGTCGCGGTGGGCCCTGCGGTCTCGCATGGCCTCCCCTGATCCCCCTGTTCACGTGGACAGCAGCATATCCATCCGCGCTGGTGCGGAGGGGCCGCACAGGTCCTTTGCGACGACCGGTCACCCCCAGAGGTCATCCTGCCATCCGCCACCGACAACCCGTGCACCGGGCGCGCTCCCTGCGGGGCTCTCCGCACACGGAAACGGGTACGGTGCACTGCCGCACCGTACCCGTCCGGTTCACGCTCTGGCCACTGCCGTGACACGGACTGCCATCACCCGTCCGCACACGGCCCGACCGCGGTGCTCCGCTAGCGGCCCGCCGCCTCGACCACGGCGGTCCACTCGTCCAGCAGGGCGCGCGTCGACTCGTCGTCGGGGCCCTCCGCCCACACATGGGTGACGGCCTCGCCCGGGTCCGGCAGCACCAGGGTCCACCGGCCGTCCGGCTCGACCACCCGCACCCCGTCCGTGGTGTCCACGTGCCGGTCGCCGGCCGCCTCCACCACCGAGCGCATCACCTTCCCCTTGACTGCCCACGGAGTGGCCATGTCCCGCCGCTCCACGTGCGCCCGCGGGATCCGCGCGTCGATCTGGCTGAGCGTCAGCTGGGTCCTGGCCACCAGGCCCACCAGCCGCACGAAGGCCGCCGTGCCGTCGAAGACCTCGCTGCACTCCGGCACCACGAAGCCGCCCTTGCCGTCGCCGCCGAAGATCGCGTCCTCGGCCGCGATGGTGCGGGTCAGGTCGTCCGGCGAGGTGGTCGTCCACTGCACCTGCGTGCCGTGGTACGCCGCCACCTGCTCGGCGATCCGGGTGGTGGTCACCGGCAGCGCCACATGCCCGCTCCGCCGCTCGGCCGCGACCAGGTCGAGGAGGACCAGGAGGGCCCGGTCGTCCTCGATGATCCGGCCGCGCTCGTCCACGAAGGACACCCGCTCGCCGACGGGGTCGAACCGCACCCCGAAGGCCGCCCTGGAGGAGGCCACCACCTCGCCGAGTCGCTGCAGGCCCTGCCGACGCGCCTCCGCAGTCTCCGTCGGAAAGGCCTCGCCCACACCCGGGTTGAGGGTCAGCGCCTCCACCGGCAGCCGGCCCAGGATCGACGGGAGCACCAGTCCAGCCGAGCCGTGGGCGGCGTCCACCACGATCTTCAGCTCGGCCTCGGCGACCCCGCTGGTGTCGATCCGCCGCAGCAGCGATCCGGCGTAGGTGTCGAACACCGCGTTGGGGTGCCCGAGATCGCCGATCTCACCGGGGAACGCGCGCCGGTACTCCTGCCTCGCGTAGACCCGGTCCAGCTTCCGCTGCCCGCCCTGCGAGAGGTCGGCCCCGCGCTCGTCGAAGAAGAGGATGTCCAGCGAGTCCGGCACCCCGGGGGTGGTCCGCAGCATGATCCCGCCGGCGCTGCCCCGGGCGGTCTGCTGCCGCGCCACCGGCATCGGGACGTTCTCCAGGTCGCGGACGTCGATCGCGCTGGCCTGCAGCGCCGAGATCATCGCCCGCTTCAGCGCCCGGGCGCCCCGCGAGTGGTCACGGGCGATCGTCACCGTGTCGCCCTTCTTCAGGGTGGTGGCGTACGCCCCCGCCAGCCGCACCGCGAGCTCCGGGGTGATCTCCACGTTCAGCACGCCGGAGACCCCGCGGGCGCCGAAGAGGTGCTCCTGCCCGCGCGACTCCCAGATCACCGAGGTGTTGACGAAGGCACCGGCCTCGATGGTCTTGAAGGGGTACACCCGGACGTTGCCGGCGATGATCGACTCTTCCTCGATCAGGCACTCGTCGCCGATCACCGCCCCGTCCTCGATCCGCGCGGCCCGCATGACGTCCGTGTTCCGGCCCACCACGCAGCCCCGCAGATTGCACTGCGAGCCGATGTAGACGTTGTCGTGGATCACCGCCCGGTGGAGGAAGGCGCCGCGCTTCACCACCACGTTCGAGCCCAGCACGGTGTGCTCGCGCAGCTCGACGCCGGCCTCGACCTTGGCGTAGTCCCCGATGAACAGCGGCCCGCGGAGGACGGCCTCCGGATCGACCTCGGCGCCTTCGGCCACCCATACCCCGGGCGAGATCTCGAAGCCGTCGATGTCGACGTCGACCTTCCGCTCCAGCACGTCGGCCTGGGCCTTCACATAGGAGTCGTGGGTGCCCACGTCCTCCCAGTAGCCCTCGGCGACGTAGCCGTAGATCGGCTTGCCCTCCTTCATCAACTGCGGGAAGACGTCGCCTGACCAGTCGACGCTCTCGTTGGCGGCGACGTAGTCGAAGACCTCCGGCTCCATCACGTAGATGCCGGTGTTGACGGTGTCCGAGAAGACCTGCCCCCAGGTCGGCTTCTCCAGGAAGCGTTCGACCTTGCCCTCGTCGTCGACGATGGTGATGCCGAACTCGAGGGGGTTGGGTACCCGCGTCAGGCAGACGGTGACCATCGCGCCCTTGGCGCGGTGGAACTCGATCAGCGAGGTGAGGTCGAAGTCGGTGAGCGCGTCCCCGGAGATCACCAGGAACGAGTCGTCCTTCAACGCCTCCTCGGCGTTCTTCACGCTGCCCGCGGTACCGAGCGGCACTTCCTCGTTGGCATAGGTCAGGTGCATGCCCAACTCTTCGCCGTCGCCGAAGTAGTTACGTACCAGCGACGCGAGGAACTGCACGGTCACCACGGTCTCGGTGAGTCCGTGGCGCTTGAGCAGCCGGAGCACATGCTCCATGATCGGGCGGTTCACCACTGGAAGCAGCGGCTTCGGCATGCTCGAGGTCATCGGGCGGAGGCGGGTGCCCTCGCCTCCGGCCATCACGACGGCCTTCATGTCTGGCGGATCCTCCTTCAGGCCTCAGGGACGTCCCCCGTGCTCGGACCGAACCCGCGCGGCGGACCCCGAGCGAAGGCCCGGGCCATGAACCATCAATCCGCCGTACTACGGACTCAGTCGAGAGCGGTGTCCGGCTCCGCCTTCACCAGTCGGCGGGCCTGCACCGCGTACAGGATCCCTGCCCACCAGTACAGCGTCGTACCCCAACCAGCGAACGCCCATCCGAAGATTGATGCAACATTACCGAGCCAATCCGAACGATCGCTCAGCAGCAGCAGCGGGAATGCGTACATCAGGCAGAAGGTCGCGGCCTTCCCCAGGAAGTTGGTCTGCAGCGGGCCATATCCGTGCCGGCGCAGAATCGGCAGAAGAGACGCGATGAAGGCCTCGCGGGCCAGCAGAATCGCCGTCAGCCACCAGGGCATGATGCCCCGCCAGGTCAGCCCGACCAGGGTCGACAGCACGTACGCCCGGTCGGCGGCCGGGTCCAGCAGCTGACCCAACCGGCTGATCTGGCCCCAACGGCGCGCGAGTTTCCCGTCGAGGTAGTCGCTGATCCCGCTCAGCGCCAGGATCAGCAGAGCCCATCCGTCGTTCTTCGGCCCCCCGAACACCGGCCACAGGATCAGCCAGAGGAACACGGGCACGCCCACCAGCCGCGCCATGCTCAGCAGATTGGGGATGGTGAGCACGCGGTCTGTCTGGACACGCGTCTCCTGGACCTCCACCCGAGGGCCTCCTGTCGGTACTCACAACGGTGCAGGCAGACTTTACCCGGCGCCGAACCGGGCCCGGCCGGCCGGTGGGCATGAAGAAGGGCCGTGTCCCTGACAGAAGCCAGGGGCACGGCCCTTCTCATCTCAATGTTTGTTCGGCGGCGTCCTACTCTCCCACACCCTCCCGAGTGCAGTACCATCGGCGCTGGCCAGCTTAGCTTCCGGGTTCGGAATGTAACCGGGCGTACCCTGACCGCCATGACCACCGAAACACTATGAAGAAATCTGCCTGTGGCAGGCTGTTTCTTCAGAACAACACAGTGGACGCGGAGCAACTATGGACAAGCCCTCGGCCTATTAGTACCGGTCACCTCCACCCCTCACAGGGCTTCCAGACCCGGCCTATCAACCCAGTCGTCTACTGGGAGCCTTACCCCAACAAGTGGGTGGGAGTCCTCATCTCGAAGCAGGCTTCCCGCTTAGATGCCTTCAGCGGTTATCCCTCCCGAACGTAGCCAACCAGCCATGCCCTTGGCAGAACAACTGGCACACCAGAGGTTCGTCCGTCCCGGTCCTCTCGTACTAGGGACAGCCCTTCTCAAGACTCCAACGCGCACAGCGGATAGGGACCGAACTGTCTCACGACGTTCTAAACCCAGCTCGCGTACCGCTTTAATGGGCGAACAGCCCAACCCTTGGGACCTACTCCAGCCCCAGGATGCGACGAGCCGACATCGAGGTGCCAAACCATCCCGTCGATATGGACTCTTGGGGAAGATCAGCCTGTTATCCCCGGGGTACCTTTTATCCGTTGAGCGACGGCGCTTCCACAAGCCACCGCCGGATCACTAGTCCCTACTTTCGTACCTGCTCGACCCGTCAGTCTCACAGTCAAGCTCCCTTGTGCACTTACACTCACCACCTGATTGCCAACCAGGCTGAGGGAACCTTTGGGCGCCTCCGTTACCCTTTAGGAGGCAACCGCCCCAGTTAAACTACCCACCAGACACTGTCCCTGATCCGGATCACGGACCCAGGTTAGACATCCAGCACGACCAGACTGGTATTTCAAGATTGACTCCACCACCACTGGCGTGGCGACTTCACCGTCTCCCAGCTATCCTACACAAGCCGAACCGAACACCAATATCAAGCTATAGTAAAGGTCCCGGGGTCTTTCCGTCCTGCTGCGCGAAACGAGCATCTTTACTCGTAGTGCAATTTCACCGGGCCTGTGGTCGAGACAGTCAGGAAGTCGTTACGCCATTCGTGCAGGTCGGAACTTACCCGACAAGGAATTTCGCTACCTTAGGATGGTTATAGTTACCACCGCCGTTTACTGGCGCTTAAGTTCTCAGCCTCGCCCAGACGAATCCAGGCTAACCGGTCCCCTTAACGTTCCAGCACCGGGCAGGCGTCAGTCCGTATACCTCGCCTTACGGCTTCGCACGGACCTGTGTTTTTAGTAAACAGTCGCTTCCCGCTGGTCTCTGCGGCCACCACCAGCTCACACCGCAAGGGTGATCACCAGCAATGGCCCCCCTTCTCCCGAAGTTACGGGGGCATTTTGCCGAGTTCCTTAACCACAGTTCACCCGAACGCCTCGGTATTCTCTACCAGACCACCTGAGTCGGTTTAGGGTACGGGCCGCAACAGCACTCGCTAGAGGCTTTTCTCGACAGCATAGGATCATCCACTTCACCACAACGGCTCGGCATCAGGTCTCAGGCACATGTCGCGCGGATTTGCCTACGCAACGCCCTACACCCTTACCCCGGGACAACCACCGCCCGGGCTGGACTACCTTCCTGCGTCACCCCATCGCTCACCTACTACAAGCTTGGTCCGCCGGCTCCACCACTCCCCTTGGTCCGAAGACCTCCGGGCGGCTTCACGGGCTTAGCATCACCTGGTTCAGCGCTGGCGCACTGCCACGGGTACCGGAATATCAACCGGTTGTCCATCGACTACGCCTGTCGGCCTCGCCTTAGGTCCCGACTTACCCTGGGCAGATCAGCTTGACCCAGGAACCCTTGGTCAATCGGCGCAGGAGTTTCCCACTCCTGAATCGCTACTCATGCCTGCATTCTCACTCGTGAACCGTCCACCCCTCGCTTCCGCGGAGGCTTCACCCGGCACACGACGCTCCCCTACCCATCCCAGCGGGCGTTGGCCCTCATGCTGGAACGACACGACTTCGGCGGTGCGCTTGAGCCCCGCTACATTGTCGGCGCGGAATCACTTGACCAGTGAGCTATTACGCACTCTTTCAAGGGTGGCTGCTTCTAAGCCAACCTCCTGGTTGTCTCTGCGACTCCACATCCTTTCCCACTTAGCACACGCTTAGGGGCCTTAGTCGATGCTCTGGGCTGTTTCCCTCTCGACCATGGAGCTTATCCCCCACAGTCTCACTGCCGCGCTTCACTTACCGGCATTCGGAGTTTGGCTAAGGTCAGTAACCCGGTCAGGCCCATCGCCTATCCAGTGCTCTACCTCCGGCAAGAAACACACGACGCTGCACCTAAATGCATTTCGGGGAGAACCAGCTATCACGGAGTTTGATTGGCCTTTCACCCCTAACCACAGGTCATCCCCCAGGTTTTCAACCCTGGTGGGTTCGGGCCTCCACACGGTCTTACCCGCGCTTCACCCTGCCCATGGCTAGATCACTCCGCTTCGGGTCTTGAGCGTGCTACTCCGGCGCCCTCTTCGGACTCGCTTTCGCTACGGCTACCCCACCCGGGTTAACCTCGCAACACACCGCAAACTCGCAGGCTCATTCTTCAAAAGGCACGCAGTCACGAGGATGTGCAAGCACACCCCGACGCTCCCACGGCTTGTAGGCACACGGTTTCAGGTACTATTTCACTCCGCTCCCGCGGTACTTTTCACCATTCCCTCACGGTACTATCCGCTATCGGTCACCAGGGAATATTTAGGCTTAGCGGGTGGTCCCGCCAGATTCACACCAGATTCCTCGAGCCCGGTGCTACTTGGGAAACAAGCAAGCAAGTCGCTGACGTTTCAGCTACGGGGGTCTTACCCTCTACGCCGGGCCTTTCACATGCCCTTCGCCTACACCAACGATTTCTGACTCACCCAGCCTCCGGCAGAAGACTGAAGCTCGCTCCCACAACCCCGCCTGCGCAACCCCTGCCGGGTCTCACACACAAACGGTTTAGCCTCATCCGGTTTCGCTCGCCACTACTCCCGGAATCACGGTTGTTTTCTCTTCCTGCGGGTACTGAGATGTTTCACTTCCCCGCGTTCCCTCCACACTGCCTATGCGTTCAGCAGCGGGTGACGACCCATGACGATCGCCGGGTTTCCCCATTCGGACACCCCCCGGATCAAAGCTCGGTTGACAGCTCCCCGGGGCCTATCGCGGCCTCCCACGTCCTTCATCGGTTCCTGGTGCCAAGGCATCCACCGTGCGCCCTTAAATACTTGGCCACAGATGCTCGCGTCCACTGTGCAGTTCTCAAGCAACAACCAACCACCCACCTAGTCCAAGCATGAGGTCGGCACTGAGAACGAGCGGCCAACGGCCGTGCCCTCAGGACCCAACAGCGCGCCCAGCACCCCAGACCGGAGACCCGTCACGTTCCACGCCCCGAAGAGCAGTACTAGCGAGGTCCCCATCCCTGAGGCACTGAATAGTCAACGTTCCACCCATGAGCTGACCACCGCCGGACATTCGCCGGCGTCGTGGCTCTGGACCGCCGTAGCGGCCAAGATGCTCCTTAGAAAGGAGGTGATCCAGCCGCACCTTCCGGTACGGCTACCTTGTTACGACTTCGTCCCAATCGCTGGTCCCACCTTCGACGGCTCCCCCCACAAGGGTTGGGCCACCGGCTTCGGGTGTTACCGACTTTCGTGACGTGACGGGCGGTGTGTACAAGGCCCGGGAACGTATTCACCGCAGCATGCTGATCTGCGATTACTAGCGACTCCGACTTCATGGGGTCGAGTTGCAGACCCCAATCCGAACTGAGGCCGGTTTTTTGAGATTCGCTCCACCTTGCGGTATCGCAGCTCATTGTGCCGGCCATTGTAGCACGTGTGCAGCCCAAGACATAAGGGGCATGATGATTTGACGTCGTCCCCACCTTCCTCCGAGTTGACCCCGGCAGTCTCCCGTGAGTCCCCGGCATAACCCGCTGGCAACACAGGACAAGGGTTGCGCTCGTTGCGGGACTTAACCCAACATCTCACGACACGAGCTGACGACAACCATGCACCACCTGTACACCGACCACAAGGGGGCGCCCATCTCTGGACGTTTCCGGTGTATGTCAAGCCTTGGTAAGTTCTTCGCGTTGCGTCGAATTAAGCCACATGCTCCGCCGCTTGTGCGGGCCCCCCGTCAATTCCTTTGAGTTTTAGCCTTGCGGCCGTACTCCCCAGGCGGGGAACTTAATGCGTTAGCTGCGGCACCGACGACGTGGAATGTCGCCAAACACCTAGTTCCCAACGTTTACGGCGTGGACTACCAGGGTATCTAATCCTGTTCGCTCCCCACGCTTTCGCTCCTCAGCGTCAGTAATGGCCCAGAGATCCGCCTTCGCCACCGGTGTTCCTCCTGATATCTGCGCATTTCACCGCTACACCAGGAATTCCGATCTCCCCTACCACACTCCAGCCTGCCCGTATCGAATGCAGACCCGGGGTTAAGCCCCGGGCTTTCACATCCGACGCGACAGGCCGCCTACGAGCCTTTACGCCCAATAATTCCGGACAACGCTCGCACCCCTACCCGCGGCTGCTGGCACGTTGTTACGTCACTTGCGTCTTCCCTGCTGAAAGAGGTTTACAACCCGAAGCCGTTCACCCCACGCGGCGTCCGCTGCATCAGGCTTGCGCCCATTGTGCAATATTCCCCACTGCTGCCTCCCGTAGGAGTCTGGGCCGTGTCTCAGTCCCAGTGTGGCCGGTCGCCCTCTCAGGCCGGCTACCCGTCGTCGCCTTGGTAGGCCATCACCCCACCAACAAGCTGATAGGCCGCGGGCTCATCCTGGATCGCCGGAGCTTTCCACCCCCCACCATGCGGAGGAGGGTCATATCCGGTATTA